>NZ_CAMPHN010000359.1 GCF_946885885.1 uncultured Pseudomonas sp. | reverse complement strand
TGCGTTCAGGTATCGCCGCTTAGGGTGTAGGGTGCGCCGTGCGCACCAGGCTCGGCGCAGATCTTTTGGTGCGCATGGCGCACCCTACCTTTACGGCCTCGCGCCTGCCGACGACCATCAGTCCTGACTGGTCGCGCCGATCTTATGCACCGAAAGGTCGGCGCCGTAGTATTCCTCTTCCTGAGTCAGGCGTATGCCCACCGCGCTTCTCAACACGCCATAGACCAGGAAACCGCCGAGCAGCGCCAAGACCACGCCCAACGCGGTACCGATGAACTGGCTGAGCATGCTGACGCCGCCCAGGCCGCCGAGCGCCTCCTGGCCGAAGATGCCGCAGGCGATACCGCCCCAGACGCCACACAAGCCATGCAATGGCCACACGCCGAGCACATCGTCGATCTTCCACTTCACCTGGGTCGCGGTGAATGCCCAAACGAACAGCGCACCGGCGATGGCGCCGGTTACCAGGGCACCGACCGGGTGCATCAGGTCGGAGCCGGCACATACCGCGACCAGACCGGCCAGCGGGCCGTTATGCAGAAAGCCCGGGTCGTTGCGGCCGACCAGCAACGCGGCGATGGTGCCGCCGACCATCGCCATCAGGGTATTGACCGCCACCAGGCCGCTGACGCTGCCCAGGGTTTGCGCGCTCATCACGTTGAAGCCGAACCAGCCGATGATCAGGATCCACGAGCCCAGGGCCAGGAACGGAATGTTCGACGGGGCGAACGCCACCAACCGACCATCGCGGTAACGGCCGTCGCGACGCCCCAGCAGAATCACCGCGCCGAACGCCAACCAGCCGCCCATCGCATGCACCACCACGGAGCCGGCGAAATCGTGGAAAGGCGCGCCGAATTGCGCCTCCAGCCAGCTTTGCAGACCAAAGTTGCCGTTCCAGATCAGGCCCTCGAAGAACGGGTAGACGAACGCCACGATCAGCACGGTCGCGCACAGCTGCGGGCCGAAGCGCGCGCGCTCGGCGATGCCCCCGGAAATAATTGCCGGAATCGCCGCAGCGAAGGTCAGCAGGAAGAAGAACTTCACCAAGCCATAACCGTTGCCTTCGGTCAGCACGCTGGCCGGCTCGAGGAAGGTCACGCCGTAGGCGACCCAATAGCCGATAAAGAAGTAGGCCAGAGACGATACGGCGAAGTCGGAGATGATCTTCGACAAGGCATTGACCTGGTTTTTCTGCCGCACGGTGCCCACTTCGAGGAAGGCGAAGCCGGCGTGCATGGCCAGCACCATGATCGCGCCCAACAGAATGAACAGGGTGTTTGAGCCGTGTATCAGGGTTTCCACAGCACTGTTGATGTTGTCCATCAGCGAAGAAAACTCCGTTGTCGTGGAAAAAGCACCAAATAGAGTCACTCAAGCACCGCAATGCACCATATTCATGCATGCAGACCGAGACACTCCAACCGAGCCGGCCTGACAGCGCCCCAAAATGGTTCGATGGAAAATCCGGCTCATAGCGCTTAATCGATATTTATCAATGAGTTAATGATGCACCAATGCATCGATCCCGCATTCTTTTCAGCTCCATAAAGGAGCACTGATACGAAGCGACGCACCAAGGCAATGCAAGCGCTGTACCAGCAAGGACCAATACGCCCGTCCGATGCATCGTTATGGCCCACCACGACCGTCAACACCTGACGGTCGAACTCGGCGAAGCATGGCTCAGCACCGAACCGGCCACGAAAAGGTGGAACCCGTCGCGATCGCCGGCACTCGAATTGAACGAGTGCCTGTCGAGCGTGAGCACCAGTGCCAGCCAAACAGGCCTTCAGGATGTGCGCAATAAGGTGCCGTGGGCCAGCCTGGCCCGTTGCCCAGTCGGCGAAGCGAAACCAGGTGGACGAGGCATCGAATCTCAGCGCATGGCCTGAACATTCATGGAAAAGCGGCCCGGCCGTTTTTCACTCAATGGTTTACCGAGCCGGTTGTCCCAATGGATAGCTGCCCACCAGCCCATGGAGAGATCCCATGCTTCGCAAGAACGCTACCGCAACCAGCCAAGACGAGCTGATCAAAGAATTTCAGACCCTGGTGAGCGATACCGAAAAGCTCCTGCACACCTCGGCCAGCCTGGTCGGCGAGCACGCAGACGAACTGCGCGAGCAGATCCGCAGCAGCCTCGGACGCGCACGCACCTCGCTGAACAGCGCCGAAAACGGCTTGCGCGAACGGGGCCAGGCCGCCGTGGATGCGACCTCGGACTACGTGCAAACCCACCCCTGGCACTCCCTGGGCATAGCAGCGGCGATCGGCCTGTTGCTCGGCATGTTGATTTCACGTCGTTAATTCACGCCGCTAAAAAAGGGAGCCGTATGGACGACGCCATATCTACAACCGCTCACCGCGGCCCTTCGCCACGGCGCTTCGCCGGCGCGTTGCTCGGTTTGCTGCACGGGCATATCGCGCTGCTGGCCGAGGAGCTCAAAGAGCAGCAAAGCAATACGGTGCGCCTGCTGGTATTCGCCAGTTTGAGCCTGCTGTTCGGCGTATTGCTGATCGTCGGACTGTCCGCCGCGCTGCTGATCAGCTTCTGGGACAGTTACCGCTTCAGCGTCGTCATTGGCCTGTGCCTGTTCTACGGACTGGGTTTTCTGATTTTCCTGGTGCGCCTGTTGCTCCAATTGCGTAACGCCATCCCTCCTTTCAAGGCCACCCTCGAAGAGCTGGCCCGCGACCGTGAGCAACTGCTGCCATGAATTTACCGGAACTGCCCGCAAACGCCTCCCGCCGCGACATGCGCATCGCCCTGGTGCGCATGCGTCTGGAGCTCAACCGTCAGGAGCTGCGCCACGAAACCCTGGTGATGCTGCAACCGCTACGCCAGGCACGACAGTTCGGCCAACACTGGAAGGAACACCTGGGCCATGGCAGCACGCCACTCTGGGTGGCGGGCGGTGCGGTATTGCTGACGACCCTGGCGGTGAAAAAAACGGATTGGCGGCGCTGGATGCGCCTGGCCCTGCTCGCCTTTCCCCTGCTTAGACGCCATCCGCCACGCTCGCCGGGAAATACCGCCTAACAGGCCGTTGAAAAACTACCTGCGTTGGCAATACTGCGTTAAAAACGGCCTCGGAATGCTCATTTACAGCCAGTAAAGTCGCCCGCGACTCCGACCGTTTCTCGCCTGTTTTTGCCTTGTCTTGCCTGCCTCGCCTACGTTTTTCAACGGCCTGCTAAGCCTCTATGCTCCCCCGCGCCGTCCGCCATGCCCTACGATCATGGCGGGCGTCTCAGCGCCAGCTCGCACGCCTCGCCTCTACTCGAGTTGACCGACGAACAGCACAGGCGACGGACAACGCCATGCCGATCGCGCGCCACCGGTTTATTGCGATAGGCCACGATACGGCTAAAGGCCACTTGCAGCCGCCCGCGCGAACCCTGAAGCTAGGGTCTGTTGCCGTTGCAGCGCAAGCCGCGTTGCCGCGAAAAATCTCGCCATGGCCGGGCGGCGCTCCGCT
>NZ_CAMPHN010000358.1 GCF_946885885.1 uncultured Pseudomonas sp. | reverse complement strand
CCGACGAAGCTCATCCAGAAATGCAGCTTGCCGAGGGTTTCGTCGTACATGTGGCCGGTCCACTTCGGCAGCCAGTAGTAGGCCGAGGCGAAGATACCGAAGATCGCCCCCGGCACCAGCACGTAGTGGAAATGCGCCACCACGAAGTAGGTGTCGTGGTATTGGAAGTCGGCCGGGGCGATGGCCAGCATCAGACCGGAGAAACCGCCGATGGTGAACAGGATGACGAAGGCCACCGAGAACAGCATCGGCGTCTCGAAGGTCATCGAACCGCGCCACATGGTGCTGGCCCAGTTGAACACCTTCACCCCGGTCGGCACGGCGATCAGCATGGTCGCGTACATGAAGAACAGTTCGCCGGTCAGCGGGATGCCGACGGTGAACATATGGTGCGCCCAGACGATAAACGACAGGAAGGCGATGCTCGCCGTCGCGTAGACCATCGAGGTGTAACCGAACAGCGGCTTACGGGCGAAGGCCGGGATGATCGAACTGACCGCGCCGAACGCCGGCAGGATCATGATGTACACCTCGGGGTGACCGAAGAACCAGAACACGTGCTGGAACAGCACCGGGTCGCCGCCGCCGGCCGCACTGAAGAAGCTGGTGCCGAAGTGGATATCCATCAGCATCATGGTCACGCAACCGGCCAGTACCGGCATCACCGCGATCAGCAGGAAGGCGGTGATCAGCCAGGTCCAGACGAACAACGGCATCTTCATCAGGGTCATGCCGGGGGCGCGCAGGTTGAGGATGGTGGCGACCACGTTGATCGCCCCCATGATCGAACTGATGCCCATCAGGTGCACGGCGAAGATAAAGAAGGTCACGCTTTCCGGCGCGTAGGTGGTGGACAGCGGGGCGTAGAAGGTCCAACCGAAGTTCGGTCCGCCGCCTTCCATGAACAACGTGCTGACCAGCATGCTGAACGCCGCCGGCAGCAGCCAGAAGCTGAAGTTGTTCATCCGTGGCAGGGCCATGTCCGGCGCGCCGACCATCAGCGGGATCATCCAGTTGGCCAGGCCGACGAACGCCGGCATCACCGCGCCGAACACCATGATCAGGCCGTGCATGGTGGTCATCTGGTTGAAGAACTCCGGCTGCACGATTTGCAGGCCCGGTTGGAACAGCTCGGCGCGAATCACCATGGCCATGGTTCCGCCGAGGAGGAACATGGCGAAGCTGAACCACAGGTACATGGTGCCGATGTCTTTGTGGTTGGTGGTCAGTACCCAGCGCATCAGGCCCTTGGCGGGGCCGTGATGATGGTCGTGTCCGGCATGACCATGCGTGTCGATCACTGCACTCATGTCCTTACTCCTGAGCCTTCTTGAACTCGAGAATGTCTTTGGGCGTGACCATGTCACCTACTTTATTGCCCCAGGCATTGCGTTCGTAGGTGATGATCGCGGCGATATCGACTTCAGACAGTTGCTTGCCGAAGGCGGCCATGGAGGTGCCCGGCTTGCCGTTGACCACGATATTGATATGGTCCGCTGCCGGGCCGGTGGCGATGGCGGAGCCCTTGAGTGCCGGGAACATCGGTGGCAGCCCTTCGCCGGTGGGCTGGTGGCAGGCGGCGCAGGAGGTGTTGTAGGCCTTTTCGCCCCGCGCTATCAGCTCGTCCATGCTCCACTCCTTGCTGGTCAGCTCCTTCTCGGCAGCGGCCTGTTGCTTGCGCTCCGCCAGCCAGGAGGCGTAGTCCTCCTTGGATTTGACCTCGACCACCACCGGCATGAAGCCGTGATCCTTGCCGCACAACTCGGTGCATTGCCCGCGGTAGATGCCGGGCTCGTCGACTCGCGTCCAGGACTCGTTGACGAAGCCGGGAATGGCGTCCTTCTTCACCGCCAACGCCGGCACCCACCAGGAATGGATGACATCGGCCGAGGTGATCAGGAAGCGCACCTTGGTGCCCACCGGCACCACCAGCGGCTCATCGACCTCAAGCAGGTAGTTTTCGCCTTTGGCGGCCTTGTTGTTGATCTGGTCTTTGGGCGTGGTCAGGTTGCTGAAGAACTCGACATCCTGGCCCAGGTATTTGTAATGCCATTTCCACTGGTAGCCGGTGACCTGGATATCCAGTTCGGATTCCGTGTTGTCGTAAATCTCGATCAGGGTTTTCGTCGCCGGAACGGCCATGCCCACCAGAATCGCCAGCGGTACCACCGTCCAGAGAATCTCGACCGTGGTGCTTTCATGGAAATGTGCGGGTTGCTGGCCGGTAGAGCGGCGGTGGACGAGCATCGACCAGAACATGACACCGAATACCAGTACGCCGATAACGACGCAGATCCAGAAGATCGTCATGTGCAAGTCGAAAACTGAGCGGCTGACCTCGGTTACACCGGGCGCCATGTTGACGGTCCAACTGGCATGCGCCGAGCTGAATGCCAACCACAGCAGGAGGCCCATCCAAACTCGTGGATGTCGCGTCATTGCGGGTTCCCCTTATGATTCTTGTTATCCCGCCGGACATGCCAGCGACTTGGGGTTCGACTACTTGAGCAGGCATTGAAAACGCTAGGTTTTTCAACATCTGTGAAAGCTGGCAAGTGTCCAAACTTATCCATGCCGAGGCGCATCCGGTGTTAATCAGGTACTGCCTTTCGAGTTCGAGTATAGACGGGGAGTTTCAGCTGGCAACGCAAAAATGGAAATGAGCAAAGCCATGCAACGCCTGCGCTAAAGGCCGCGAACGATGCGGGGTGAAGAAAGGTCTTAGAACTGTTTATAGCGACACTGCATAACCATGAATTAATTATGACAATAGAATCTTAGGGCTGGCGTTAAGCCAGCTAAGGTTCTCGCCCATGCCCTCATATCAGGAGCCGTCATGAACACCTCCGCTTTGCATGAACTGATCCAGCGCGCTCACCTGCACGATGCCAGCAGCGGTGATCTGAAACGCCAACTCGAAGCCCACCTAGAGCGCCTGCATCCGTCCATCCGCATACCGGGCAGCGATGCCCTCGGCGTGCTGAAGCGGTTTATCGTGGCCTATATCGAGCAGGTCCCGGAGGTTCTGGAAGCGGCCAATCAGGTCGCCCGCGAAGCCGGCATCGAGGCCTGCATCAAACCGGTATTGAAGGTGGCCGAACAATTCTTTTTGCAGCCGCCGTCATTGATGGCCGGGCATGAAGGCCTCGACGGTCTGCTCGACGAAGCCTATCTGGCCCACCGCCTGGTGGAGGAAATCAACGACCGTTACATCGCCCATCTCGGTCGGCCGCTGATTCCGCTGGATACCACCGTGGCCAACTTGATCGCCCACCAACTGATAGGCGAACCTTTCGCCAATCAGTTGGACGAAGCCGTGCACCATGCCGTGGACGGCATGCTCGACGACGCCAGCTTCGCCCAGGATTCGGTCGCGGCCTATCGCGAGCGCCTGCAGGACCCGCAAACCGAAGCCGCCTGGAAGCGCTGGCCCTGCCTGTCGCGCCAATTGGGCGTGGAGCTGCACTTGGACGAGTCGCGCGA
>NZ_CAMPHN010000357.1 GCF_946885885.1 uncultured Pseudomonas sp. | reverse complement strand
C
Source organism: uncultured Pseudomonas sp. (assembly GCF_946885885.1). Next base: position 3,489 of record NZ_CAMPHN010000357.1, on the reverse strand, counting down.
ACCCACGCATCGCTTATGCGGCTTGATTTGGTGTATTTGATTGCCGGGTTAATAATGCTCTTTTATTGGGCGTCCTGGGGCGATTGCCTTCCACTCTTCGTCACCGCTGGTGATCCGATAACCGCTCGGTCCCAAGGTCACAACATCCGCTGTTTTTCTGCCATCAAGCATACAATTATCTTTGACATAGATATGCATGGCGACCGGCAATCTGATCTCGTCGACAGCGTCCATAAAGCCATGGCCAATAAAATATACATCAAGCATTTATTATTTCCTCATAGGTAAAATGACAATCTATAATGCTATGCCATTGTTTTGCCGCCCGTCGTTCGCAATGAACGGTGCGAGGAACGAGCGTCCGGCGACAGTTAGTTCATGTTCGACGAGCCAATAAGAGTCCAACTCCAGCACTACCAAGTAGCCCAGAGCAGACTCTGTTGAATAAACGCCTCATTGAGGGACGAGAGAACCAATGACGCAAAACCTTACCAAGGTACGCATATCCTGCAATTGCCACCAGTTCGAGTATTAAAAACAGCATGCCTAAAATAAGAAGCTGAAAGGCTACATAGCCTGAAGGGTCAACAAACTGCGGAAGGAAAGCCGTGAAAATCAATATAGCCTTTGGATTTCCTGCCGCCAGCAAAAACTCTTGCCTTGCCAGCTGAAACAGATTCATACCCCCCTTTGCTTCGTTACCACTGTCAGAAGGATCTGCAACCCATAATTGGAAAGCCAACCAAAGTAGATATAGCCCACCGATAACCTTGATAATAAAAAATAGCTCTTCAGACGTGGCGAGAACTATTGAAAGTCCCGTTGCCGCCAGAGTAATCATACCGGCAAACGCGACAAGACGACCGATCCCTGCATAACAAGCAATTTGGAAACCGTAACGTTTTGCATTAGCCATTGAAAGAAGGTTGTTTGGGCCAGGTGCCATATTTAGCGCAAAGCACGCTGGTAAAAATAGCAATATTGTCATTAATGTCACGACTGCCTCCTCCATGTAGGGCTAACGCTTCACTCGCCGGAAATGATGAATGCCAATATTGGGTTGGGGTGATTAAAAATTACTCACTTTGACCCAATTTGCTGTTATGTTTCATTTACATATGCCTGATGGTTGAAAAAGAGTACCAAGTTGCGCGCTGTGGTTACCTTTCCGTAGTAGGGATTACTTTGAAAATTTTCTGTGCTGCGTCCGGTTCGTTGGGCGATTTCTTCAACCAGGTCTAAATCCAAATCGTCTTCATCGAGTTTCAATGTATCGAAAAGGTTGTCGGAGGCTTTGATAGGCACGTTCTGCTTTGTTGCAAGCGCCGCTTGCAGCTGCTCATATACCGCACGAACTATCCATGTGTCGACAGCCCGCAAATCAAACTCCCTTGCGAAATCACAGATCGATAAATCTTTGCGCTCCTCACACAACGCCGCAAAATACCTCTCGATCTTCGGCTCTTCGAAGTGGTTCCATACAAGTGCCAGTAAGGCTATGCCCGCAATTATTGCAAGGTAGATTGGTTGGTAAATTACAATAGCCGCAGTCAGTAATAACAGTCCAATCAAGGCTAGCTTGTTTACCGCCTTGGGCTCGTACTTGGGCATAAATCTTGAGGATTGTTTCATGCTTTACCTTGCAGATGAACGTTCGGCTCTGCGGCTGGAGAAAATATTGGGGAAGTGACAAAATTTTATTCACTCCGACCAGTTTCGAGACCCGCTTCGTACTCTCCGACTTGTCCGATACCTTGCCAAGCGATTCAAAATAGACCTAATCGTTTTTTTGCCACATTTCGGCGCTTGATATCAATAATTTCCGATATCCCATATTTGTCGAATTTATCTAGTAGAAAATCACTTCCTTTGGAAAGTTTTAAATTCATCTCCTCTTCAAATAAAGGTACAACACTGAAAAATTCAATGACCTTATTTTCGCTGATGTTTAGCTTGCGGAAATCCTGTGGAACATTTATCGACGGCAAAATAATTACACCGCTTAAATCCGTGTTGCTCGCGAACGCTTCTTGCGGGTCGCCATTGGGGATAGTGTGTCCCCAGCCTAACCAAGTAGCATATTTATGGGGGAACCTAGCCAAGAACTTCAGCTGCCGTATCGGCCAGTACCAATCCTCATTTTCGAAGGATTTGTCGTCGATTTTCCAGTTTGCCGGCAGCGTGACCATTAATTCAATAAAATTTGCAGCCCCGCTTTCTGGAGGCACAGTCATCGGCAAGTCACTCATGCCAGAAGTAACCAAGGTATGAAACGGCCTTTTAGTAGTTGGCTCAACATGATGAACATCTATATGAACGGTATCCGATAATATCTCATGGAAGACCATGCTTACTTTGCCGATATGCCGTTCAATATGATCTGATATCTCTTCAATACATTCCTCGCCCTGAGGCGCTTCCCATTCTTTCTCACCATCGGTATATCTAAAAATTGGCGCCCCGGATAGGGATACTATTTTCCCGTCTTTACTCATAAAAATTATCTCGTTTTCAATCGGCGAGGTTGAACGTTAAAAATTGATACTAAATCAACCACTTTTACCCCATTGATTTTGGTTGTGCGAATTGTTAGATTGTACGTATACAAACATTTACAAATGTTTTGCAGAGAGCCGTTGGAACTATTGCGCCACCGTCGAAGCCCCCATTGTTTTTACCTAATCCGGCATTTACAAATGACAGCAAAACGGATTCATCCATTTGTAACGACTCGCCAATCGTGGATTTGGAGAATCTCTCCAATTTTTCGATTTCAAAGGATGGAACTTTCTCGAGTGCAAATAGGATATGGCGAAGTTCCTCAAAGGAAATTTCATTTTTTGCAAATGCTGCAAAGCATTTCGCCGATAACTCGGGTTTTCTCTCGCTCTCCATTCTATCTAGAATTTCAATTAAGACTGCGCCAACCTTTCCGGAAAACTTGCTGTCCTCATTCAGTTTGTCAATCATTTCTATTCGCTTTTTTTGCGGAACCTCCGAGAGCTGGCTTATGAAACGGATGAGCTTGTTGGCGAACAGATGATCTCTCACGGAACCCACTGCGCCGAATATACCAACTACGGTATTTACTAGCGGAATATCTTTGATTACGCCAGACTCAAGCAGCGTGTCTATGCCAAGCTCTAAGAATTCTTTTTCTACGCTAATTACTGAGTCGGATTTCAGAGCCTTTACGACAGCTGAGCCGCGCTGGGTGTCTTTTTCCATAATTCCTCGGGGTATTTTAATCTGGACTAGTGTGTATCAGTAATACTTACCGAAACTAGTAGACTTTGCTTTCGGGGGCGTAACATGATTAGACGGAGTTCCGTAAGCGCTCCATAAATCCCGTTCGCCAGGACGGGGTTTGTTTTCAGGAGGCCGGGGCAGCTGGCGAGCAGTTCCACGGCAGCAGCGCTTCGTAATCCTCGACATTCCGTGCCGTTGGCAAACGTTCGAGGATGTAACGCAGCCAGGCGTAGGGTTCCT
>NZ_CAMPHN010000356.1 GCF_946885885.1 uncultured Pseudomonas sp. | reverse complement strand
TTAGAACACGTACTGCAGGCGACCGATGATGGCTTTGCCGTCGTCCTGCACGTCTTCGCCGTTGACTTGCGAATTGGTGTCGAGGTTGTCGACCTCGTAGTCCACGTAGTTCAGGCTCATGCGCACGGCCGGGGTGGCGAAGTAGTTGACACCTACCACCATGGCATTGGCTTCGAACTCATCGCTCAGGTCGTCCGCGACCACACCGACCACACCGCTCATCATCTGCGCCGGAATGGCGCCAGCGTCGGCGTCGATGGTATTGCTTTCATAGCGCGCGAATACTTCGAAAGTCCCTTTCATATCGGTCGGTTTGTCCCACTTGCCAGCACCGGCCTTATAGTTGCGGGCGCCGCCGAACATGTAGGAAACCTGGCCGTAGTAACCGCTGGCGTCCACGTCGGCATCGACGCCGCCGGCGGTCTCACCGGAAACCTGGCGCTGGAAGTACTCGGCAGCGGCACGGAAGGAGCCGAACTGAGCACCGGTTTCCAGTACCCACTCGACGTCTTTGTCGGTCTCAGCAGTACTGCCGAAGGCGATGCGCGCATCGTCATCGCTGCGAATGCCCATGCGGGTGCGCACGCTGGAGCTGTTGTCATCCGGATTGTTGCTGTGGAAGTTGGCACCCAGGTGGATCACATCGGTGCCGTTCAGGTACGGCGCCCAGTTGGCGCGCAGGGTGTAGCCGAACAGCTCGTCGTTGTCGTCGGACTCATACTTGTCGTAGTGAGCCGCCTGAGCCATCAGGCCGTAGTTGTCACCGGTGTGCATAACGTTGACACCGAATTTGGCATCCTCGTCGCCATTGAGGAAGTCGTACATGAACGGACGTTCGATGGCGGTGATCCACGACGAGCTGGTGGTGCCTTCCAGGCCGTAGTCGACGCCGAACTGGCCAACGGTCACGTCGACAAAGCCCAGGCCGCTGTAGGTGATAAAGGCACGATCGAAGTCGGTGCCATCATCTTCGTCATAGCTGACACGCAGACCATAGCCCCAGTCCTTATAGGCCACGCCTTCGAAACCGACTTCACCGCGACGGATAAAGGTGTTGAAGGTATCGTCGAACGGATCGTCCTGGCGGCCTGCCATCAAGCCGTCGAAGTTGGTGACATCCCACTGCAACTTACCGCCCAGCTTGAAGCTGAATTCCTTGTCGGTAGTGGCGACTTCCAGGCCGCCCTTGGTCTTGATCACGAGATCGGCGCCGTCGGTGGTGACGGTGCCGGCGAAAGCCTGGGCGGAAACGGCCAGAGCCAGGGCGCTGGTAGCGAAACCGGCCGCTACTCCACGAAAGCTGTGCTTACGGATCATCAAGGATTCCTCTAATAGACTTTTAGTGTTGAAAACACCCGAGCAGGGGGCTCGTTCGTGCTGAGGGGAATCTTGGCGAGGCGATATTTCAGCGCAGTTGCCGTTATATAAAATTTTGATGACTGACTGAACTTTTACTCCTTTCAACTATAAGCAGAGCGCCGCACTGCTTGTTAACCGGCGACGCGAGCTGCCAGCGGCGTACTAAACGGGCCTGCGCAGCCCCTTGGCCAGCCAATAATCCAGGCTCAGCCAACGTCCGGCGCCGCTGAAGAACAAGGCCACGAGCATTACCAGATAGGTGGCGGCGAACTCGATGCCGTTGTTCAGCACGACGAACTTGCCGCTGCTGGTCAGCCAGTCGTAGTTGCCGTGCTCCTTGAGAATCGCCCGCGCCCGCTCGATTTTCTCCACCGAGGCCAGCACCCGCTCATTGGCGAACGGCGCCGAGGCATCGGCAATCGCTTGCCAGCCAAACGGAAGATGCACGGCGAAGATCGCCACCAACATGGTGACGATCAAAGGAATGCTGATCCAGCGCACCGCCAGGCCGAACAACAAGAGGATCGCGCCGCCGGCTTCGGTCAGTGCGGCGGCCCAGGCCAGCAGCTCGGGAAAGGGCAAACCCAGCCCCCAGTCGGGATTGCCGAACCAGGCGGCGGTGGCGCCGATATCGGCCAGTTTATGGGTACCGGCCATCCAGAAAATCGGCACCAGATACAGGCGCAGCAGCAAGGGCCCGATGAAATCCAGGCGGCGGGTGGCGTCCAGGGCGTCCTGAAGCCGATTGAGGAAAGTCAGCATGGGGGGTATCTCCAAAGTCACCGCGACGTCAGGCGGTCAGGGGGCGCGCCAGATGCCCTGGCGTTGCCAGTCATCGAGCAGTTGTTGGGCGTTATTGAAATAGTCCGCATTGGCAGCCAAGCCACGCTCGTCAGCCAACTGCCGCAAGGCGGCCTCGGCGCTCGCGCCGGCTTGCAGGCCGAGGGCCAAGCGATAGGCGAAGGGGCTCAGTTGCATAAAGCGCACTTTGTCCTGCGGATCGCGCCAGACCAGCAAACAGGTGGCCTGCTCCGGCGGGGTGGCGGGCTGAAAGTCGATGCCGAGTCGCTGCACCGGCCAGCGGTACGCCAGCGGCCAGGCCAGGGCCGACCAACCATTGGGCGCGGGCGTTGCATCGCTGACATCCAGGGCCAACTCGACCCATTCGTAATGCGCCAATTCCATAATGAAGGGCGGATCGCCCGCTTGCGCGACATAGCCCTGTTGCAGCCAGCCGAGAAACTCCTGGCTGATCTCCAGAAAATACGGCGTCGCGGCGCGGTGCTCGGCGATAAAGCCACGCACCAAGCGATTCCAGCGCGGCGCCTCGAACAGCGTGCGCAGTACCGGGAAGGCGCCGCTGATAAAACTCTCGATATTGTTGAAAAACAGGCTTTCGTAGATCGCCATGCGTTCGGCGTCGATGCCTTCGAGCAGCGGCTGCTCGCCGGGCCGCCGGATGCGCGCGGCAAAAGCCCGTTGCAGGGCTACGCCGCTCATGTGCCGTAGCTCCGCTGTTGGCCGGCCGCCTGCAACTGGCGAATCTGTGCGACCTCGCCATACAACTCGGCAATCGGCGGGAAGTTGAAGTCGCGCTCCAGCAAAGTCGGCCGCACACCATGCACCGCATAGGCATGTTCGAGCAGCGCCCACACCGGGTCGATCACCGCCGCGCCATGGGTATCGATCTTCAAATCCGTAGCCTCGTCGTAGTGCCCGGCGACATGCACATAGGCGATACGCTCGCTGGGCATGGCGGCGATATAGGCACGCGGATCGAAGCCGAAATTGATTGCGTTGACGAATACGTTGTTCACATCGAGCAACAGCTGGCAGTCGGCACGCTCCAACACCGCACGGACGAAGCTCGCCTCGTCCAGCTCGCCCGGCAACTGCGCATAGGCCGAGACGTTCTCGATGATCAACGGCCGCTCCAGGACCTCCTGCACGGTACGCACCCGCGTGGCGATGCGCGCCACCGACTCTTCGCAGAACGGCAGCGGCATCAGGTCGTACAGCTGACCGTCGTCGGCGCAGGCCGACAGATGCTCGCTGTAGCCGCGAATGCCGTGCTCATCGAGAAAGCCTTTGATGGCCTCGAGCAGTTGCATATCCAGCGGGGCGAAACCGCCGAGGTTGAGGGACAG
>NZ_CAMPHN010000355.1 GCF_946885885.1 uncultured Pseudomonas sp. | reverse complement strand
CCGCCGTGCAACTGCAAGGTAAAGAGCTGTCGTTCAACAACGTCGCCGACACCGACGCCGCGCTGGAATGCGTGAAGAGCTTCGTCAAGCCGGCCTGCGTTATCGTCAAGCACGCCAACCCCTGCGGCGTGGCCGTGGCCCTCGACAGCGAAGGCGGCATTCGCCAGGCCTACGAACTGGCCTACGCCACCGACACCGAGTCGGCGTTCGGCGGCATCATCGCCTTCAACCGCGAGCTGGACGGCGCCACCGCCCAGGCCATCGTCGAGCGCCAGTTCGTCGAAGTGATAATCGCGCCGAAGATCAGCGCAGAAGCCCGCGCCGTGGTCGCCGCCAAAGCCAACGTGCGCCTGCTCGAGTGCGGCGAATGGCCGGCCGAACGCGCGCCGGGCTGGGACTTCAAGCGGGTCAACGGTGGCCTGCTGGTACAGAGCCGCGACATCGGCATGATCAAGGCAGAAGACCTGAAGATCGTCACCCAGCGCGCGCCGAGCGAGCAGGAAATCCACGACCTGGTCTTCGCCTGGAAAGTGGCCAAGTTCGTCAAATCCAATGCAATTGTGTACGCAAAGAACCGCCAGACCATCGGCGTCGGCGCCGGCCAGATGAGCCGCGTCAACTCCGCCCGCATCGCCGCGATCAAGGCCGAGCACGCCGGCTTGCAAGTAGCCGGCTCGGTGATGGCCAGTGACGCCTTCTTCCCGTTCCGCGACGGCCTGGATAACGCCGCCGCTAATGGCATCACCGCGGTGATCCAACCGGGCGGCTCGATGCGCGATGCGGAAGTGATCGCCGCCGCCGACGAAGCGGGTATCGCCATGGTGTTCACCGGTATGCGCCACTTCAGGCACTGACGTGCAGCGGCAAGCCTCAAGCTGCAAGCCATAAGCAAGGGCGGCTGCATTGCTCTTGCCTGCACCTGCAGACCGACTAATTAAAAGCCACAAGCCGCAGTTAGGAACGCCACTGAACCGCTCTTACTTGTCGCTTGTGGCTTGCAGCTTATAGCTCTCCGAAGGAGTCCCCATGAACGTTTTGATCATCGGCAGCGGCGGTCGCGAACACGCCCTGGCCTGGAAAGTCGCGCAAGACCCGCGCGTCGCCAAAGTCTTCGTCGCCCCGGGCAATGCCGGCACCGCCACTGAAGCCAAGTGCGAGAACGTCGCCATCGATGTGCTGGCCATTGAGCAACTCGCCGATTTCGCTGAGAAGAATGTGCAACTGACCATCGTCGGCCCGGAAGCGCCGCTGGTCAAAGGCGTGGTCGATCTGTTCCGCGCGCGCCAGCTGGATATCTTCGGCCCAACCGCTGGCGCCGCGCAGCTGGAAGGTTCGAAAGCCTTTACCAAGGACTTCCTCGCCCGCCACAAGATCCCCACCGCCGATTACCAGAACTTCACCGAAGTCGAGCCCGCGCTGGCCTACCTGCGAGAGAAAGGCGCGCCGATCGTGATCAAAGCCGACGGCCTGGCCGCGGGCAAAGGCGTGATCGTCGCCATGACCCTGACGGAAGCCGAAGACGCGGTGCGCGACATGCTCGCAGGCAATGCCTTCGGCGAAGCCGGCTCGCGGGTGGTGATCGAAGAATTCCTCGATGGCGAAGAAGCCAGTTTCATCGTCATGGTCGACGGTAAGAACGTCCTGCCGATGGCCACCAGCCAGGACCATAAGCGCGTCGGCGACGGCGACAGCGGCCCCAACACCGGCGGCATGGGCGCTTACTCTCCGGCGCCGGTGGTCACCGCCGAGGTGCACCAGCGGGTGATGGACGAGGTGATCTACCCCACCGTCAACGGCATGGCCAGCGAAGGCAATGTCTATACCGGCTTCCTCTACGCCGGCCTGATGATCGACAAAGCCGGCAAGCCGAAAGTTATCGAATTCAATTGCCGCTTCGGCGACCCGGAGACCCAACCGATCATGGTGCGCCTGGAATCTTCCCTGGTACTGCTGGTCGAAGCCGCACTGGCGCAAGCGCTGGACAAGGTCGAAGCCCGCTGGGATCCGCGGCCGACGGTCGGCGTAGTGCTCGCCGCGGGTGGCTACCCGGGCGATTACGCCAAAGGCGAGGTTATCGAAGGTCTGGACCAGGCGGCGCAGCTCGACGGCAAGGTGTTCCACGCCGGCACCGCCCTGAAAGACGGCCAAATCGTCACCGCCGGCGGCCGGGTGCTCTGCGCCACTGCGATTGGCGCCAGCGTCGCCGATGCCCAGCAGCAGGCCTATCGCCTGACGCAGAAGATTCGCTGGAACGGCTGCTTCTACCGCTCGGACATCGGTTATCGGGCGATTGCCCGCGAACGTGGCGAAGGCTGAAGCGAAAATTAGTGAAAGCATCGTGCAAATCGGCAGAGGCGGTTCCATTAGCTGCCTTTGTCATATTTCACACCAGCCTGGCTTGGCTATAATCCGGCCACCAACTTTCGAAGGGAATTCACTTTGAAGCGGCTCAGGATTGCCATCGGACTTATCATCAGCCTGCTTCTGGCCAGTTGCTGGTGGTCGATGGCCATCGCCGAAGAGCCCAGCCCGGCCCCGCGTGCGCCGGGCTGGTCGATGCTCATCGATAACAGTGCCCAACTGGAGTTGGAGAGTGTCCGGGCTCTGCGCAATGAATTCGTGCCCCTGGAAAAACAGGCTTTCACCTTTCCGCTCAGCAAACATGCGGTCTGGCTGCATGTCGATCTCGATGCCCTCGCCACGCCCAGCTGGCTGTGGATCTTCGCCCCGCGCGTGCAATACCTCGACTACTACCTGCTGCACGACGGCAAAGTGGAGCAGACCACCCACACCGGCGAAGCCCTGCCGCTGAGCTCGCGGCCACTGCCTTCGCGCGCTTACCTGCTATCGCTGCCGAACGACCGGCAGGCACGCGAGATTTATGTGCGCATGACCTCCAATCACCCGCTGATGGCCTGGTTCAAGGTCATCGGCGAACGTGAATTGGTCAGCCTGGAAAAACCCGCGTATATCTTCGGCGCGCTGCTCGGCGGCTTGATCCTGCTGATGCTGTACAACGTTACCCGCTTCATCTACAACCGCTCCAGCAGCAGCCTCTGGCTCGCCGCCATGCACCTCAACCTGGCGCTGTGCGCCGCGGCCAATATCGGCTTGCTGGCGGTGTGGATTCCCAGCCAGGGGGTCAACCAATCGCTGATCGCCGATCTCTCCGCGCTGCTGGCCGGATTCTGCCTGCTGGCCTTCACCCTGAGCTTTTTCCGGGACACGGCGGTTGAAAACAGCAAGCTCAACCACCTGCTACGCGGCAATGCACTGCTGAACCTGGGCCTGGCGTCGATCATCCTGACCAGCGGCATGCTGTGGTACAGCTCGCTGATCTACCTGCTGGTGATCCTCAGCTCCCTGACGGTGATGCTGGTGGCGGGCCTGCACTGGCAGCGCGGCTACCAGCCCGCACGCCTGATCATGAGCGCCATGCTGGTCTTCAACCTGGGTTTCAGCCTGTTTATCCCGGTGCTGTTCGGCCTCGACCAACTCAACCCCGGCT
>NZ_CAMPHN010000354.1 GCF_946885885.1 uncultured Pseudomonas sp. | reverse complement strand
TCCATCCGTTCCTGTCCGGCTTCAACCCCAACGATAAGAACGCCGATGCGCATATTCGCCGCATGCTCGAACTCGACCCCGGGTTGTGGCAGGGGATCGGCGAGGTATTCACCCGTCACGACGACCTCACCGCGCTGATTCACGGCGATGTGCCGCGGGCGAACAACGAGGCCATGGCACGGGTTTACCACCTGGCGGCCGAGTACGATTTGCCGGTGATGCTGCATGCCAATATCACCTCCAAGCGCGAGCGTAACCCGCTGTACCTGGCCGAGATCGAGGAACCCTTGCGCAACCATCCGCATGTGCGTTTTATCTGGGCCCATGCGGGCACCAGCATGGAAATCCATCGGCACCAGAAGAAACTGGATTTCCTGCTGCCGACCCTTGAACGCATGCTCGGGCAATACCCCAATCTGTATATCGACTTGTCCTGGACCATGCTCAGGCCCTACCTGCTGGATCGGCAGGACAACCCCGCCCCCGACTGGGTGAAGCTGGTCAGCAAGCATCCGACCCGGTTTATGCTCGGCTCCGATGTGGTCGGTCGTTTCGACAGCCTGGGCGAATACGTCGAGGGTTTCGTGCCGTTTCTCGATGCATTGCCCGAAACGGTCGCCCATCAGGTGGCGCGGGATAATTTCCTGGCGATTCTGCCGCGCAAGGTGCGCAGCAAACTGCCGGAGTAGAGCTGTCATCGCCTTGTCATGGGCATGTCATAGGCTCACGCCATCTAATCAGGCTGTTGAAAAGCTACCTGCGTTGCCGATACGGCGTTAAAAACAGGCTCGGCTGCCTCGCCTACGTTTTTCAACGGCCTGATAACCTAAGGAGCGCGACATGCAATACATCCGATCCAGTGTCTTGGCCGCATTTATCTCGATAACCGGTGTGGCGCAGGCCGAGGTCCGCGTCGAGGGGCCTGTCGAATACGGTCTCTTCGCCAGCGATTACCAGGACTTTCAGGCCGGCGAACGTATACTGGCCCGCAGTAATCAGCCGATCGAGCCGCGCGAGGTGATTCCGGCCAAGCTCGGCAGCAAGTTCGGTATGCGTTACCACTTGCTCGGTAAAACCGCGGGTGGCTCGCCTTTGACGCTGTTGTACCTGACTCCCGGCGTGGTGACGCCGCAAGGCACACGTCACGACAAGTTCGTTGTCGTGCAGGAGCAGGTGCCCGATGCGCCCGAGGATGTGATGGCGTTCGAGTTCACCGAGCCCCATGAAATAGTGCCCGGCGAGTGGCACTTCATGGTCTTTCAGGATGATCGCAAGCTGCTCGAACAGCGCTTTACCGTGCGTTGATCGCACATCATCGAGGCATAAAAAAACGGCGCTCAAGGGCGCCGTTTTCGTTCTGCGAGCTGTTTACTAGCCCTTGAAGCGTTTCAACACCAGGGTGGCGTTGGTGCCGCCGAAACCGAAGCTGTTGCTCATCACGGTATCGATCTTGGCGTTTTCGACGGTGCTGAGCTGAATCGGCAGGTCGGCCATTTCCGGGTCGATTTCGTCGATATTGACCGAGCCGGCGATGAAATTGCCTTCCATCATCAGCATGCAATAGATCGCTTCCTGCACGCCGGCGGCGCCCAGGGAGTGGCCCGAGAGGCTCTTGGTCGAACTGATGGCCGGGGCCTTGTCGCCGAACACTTCACGTACCGCGCGGCCTTCCGCCACGTCGCCGACCGGGGTCGAGGTGCCATGGGTGTTGAGGTAGTCGATCGGCGTATCGACGGTGGCCAGGGCTTGTTGCATGCAGCGAACCGCGCCTTCGCCGCTCGGCGCGACCATGTCGTAGCCGTCGGACGTCGCACCGTAGCCAACCACTTCAGCGTAGATCTTGGCGCCACGCTTGAGGGCGTGTTCCAGCTCCTCGACCACCACCATGCCACCGCCACCGGCGATGACGAAACCGTCACGCTTGGCGTCGTAGGCGCGCGAGGCTTTTTCCGGGGTTTCGTTGTACTGGGTGGAGAGGGCGCCCATGGCATCGAACAGGAAGCTCTGGCTCCAATGTTCTTCTTCGCCGCCACCGGCGAAGACGATGTCCTGCTTGCCCATCTGGATCTGTTCCATGGCGCTGCCGATGCAATGGGCGCTGGTGGCGCAAGCCGAGGAGATCGAATAGTTGATCCCTTTGATCTTGAACGGCGTGGCCAGGCAGGCCGATACGGTGCTGCCCATGGTACGGGGTACGCGATAGGGGCCGACGCGCTTGACGCCTTTCTCGCGCAGGATGTCCATGGCTTCCATCTGGTTGAAGGTCGAAGCGCCGCCGGAGCCGGCGATCAGACCGACCCGCGGATTGGAGACCTCTTCGGCGCTGAGGCCGGCATCCTTGATCGCCTGCTCCATGGACAGGTAGGCGAACGCGGCGGCATCGCCCATAAAGCGATAGACCTTGCGGTCGATCAGCTCTTCGAGGTTGAGGTCGACGGAGCCGGACACTTGGCTACGCAGGCCCATCTCGGCGTATTCCGGATTGAAGCGGATACCGGGACGGCCAGCGCGAAGGTTGGCGGAAACGGTTTCTTTGTCAGTGCCCAGGCAGGAAACAATACCCAAGCCGGTAATCACGACGCGGCGCATGCGAAGAATCCTTTAGAAGCTATCGGTGGAAGTGAACAGGCCGACGCGCAAGCCTTCGGCGCTATAGATCTCGCGACCATCGACGCTCACGGTGCCATCGGCGATGGCCAGGATCAGCGAGCGGGTGATGGTGCGTTTGATCTGAATGTTGTAGGTGATCTTCTTGGCGGTCGGCAGTACCTGGCCGAAAAACTTCACTTCGCCCGAGCCGAGTGCGCGGCCACGGCCAGGGTTGCCCTGCCAGCCGAGGAAGAAGCCGACTAATTGCCACATGGCGTCGAGGCCGAGGCAGCCGGGCATTACCGGGTCGCCTTCGAAGTGGCATGCGAAGAACCACAGGTCCGGATTGATATCGAGCTCGGCGACGATCTCGCCTTTGCCGTATTTGCCGCCGGTGTCGCTGATATGGGTAATGCGATCGATCATCAGCATGTTCGGGGCGGGCAGTTGCGCATTACCTGGGCCGAACAGTTCGCCGCGGCTGCAGCGCAACAGGTCTTCCTGGGTGAAGGCGTTTTGTTTGGTCATGCGAGCTCCTCAATAGTCCCACCCGCCGAGGCTGGGTGAATCGTCCTGGCTGGCGGCGCATGGGTGCGCCTGCCAGCAGCCTAGTCATAGACTGTTGCGTTGTAATGAAAGTCACAGCACGGGGCACAGTGGTACACCGGGGTGCCGCCTGCTGCTACATCGACCAACCGTTGGTAAGCCCGTGCGCTACGCTGCTCGGGATGTAAATCAGCCTCGCCATGTTGGCATGCGCGGGCTGTTCGACTGCTACTGCGCGGACCATGCTTATCGCGTTCGCCAGCTTGAAGCAGATCACGCACTCTCGCTACTCGCCGAAGGTCGGGAGGGTAGCCAGCGCTGCAGTACCCGTTGTAAATCCACCCGTTTGAAGGGCTTGGCCAGATAATCGTTCATTCCGGCGCTCAAACAGGCTTCGCGGTC
>NZ_CAMPHN010000353.1 GCF_946885885.1 uncultured Pseudomonas sp. | reverse complement strand
AATTGCGCGATTATCCATATCTATCAGGGTGCCGTCATGGTCAGAAGCATTCGGAAACATGCAATGACGCCCTGCCCCGCCGCGAATGCGTCCAGTGTCACGCCGGAGCCCATGCAAGAAAAAGCCGGATCGGCTTGCGTCGATCCGGCTTCGATAGGGCTGAAAAGCACTAGGCAGTCTTGCGTTTGCCACGCAAGAACGGCCCAGCCGAATACAGCAGTGACTGAACCACCGGTTAGGGAGTCACGCGGCTGGTGCCGTTGACGGTGAGAATGCGCACGCGTTGGCCGACCCGGAAAATCTGGTTCTCCTCCACTTCCTGGACATAGGCGCGCAGGCTACCGTCGTCTTCGCGCACGGTGATTTCCACGCCCTGGGTGCGAGTCAGGCCTTCTTCGGTCATGGCCCCCAGCAGGCCACCGGCCACCGCACCGATCACCGCGGCCACGGTGCTGCCGCGGCCGCCGCCGACGCCACTGCCGGCAACGCCGCCGATTACCGCGCCAGCGCCAGCGCCGATCGGCGTTTTGGTGCCTTCGATCTGCACCGGACGCAAGGCCTCGATGGTGCCCATGCGCACGGTTTGCACGGTACGCGCCTCGGCGCGCGAGTAGGTGTCGCCGGTCAGATTGGAGGCGCAGCCGCCGAGTGCCAGCGCTAAGGCTGCGAAAGAAGCGATCAATAGACGGGGTTTGCGCATATAGAGTCCTCCAAGAGAGCTTGAGGTCGCGCTTCACGCGCGACCTGCCACCCGAAGATTAAAGCAAAAACCTACACCTGCTAGCACGCTCGCCGACAACGCCCGTCTCAGCAATGCATCAGGGCGCCAGGCGCTCGCGCAGCCAGCCAGCATCCTGCAGACGGTAATTGAGCCGGTCATGCAGACGGCTGGAGCGCCCCTGCCAGAACTCGATGCGTTCGGGCCGCAGGCGATAACCGCCCCAATGCGGCGGGCAATGCGGTGCCTGGTTGAGAAAACGCTGCTCGGTTTGCGCCAACAGCCCTTCCAGTTCGGCACGGTCCGCGATCACCCGGCTTTGCGGCGAGGCCCAGGCGCCCAGACGGCTGCCCAGCGGGCGCACCTGGAAATAAGCATCGGACTCGGCATCGGTGACGCGCTCGATCCGCCCTTCGATGCGCACCTGACGTTCCAGGCTCGGCCAAAAGAAGGTCATGGCGGCATAGGGGTTGGCCAGCAGCTGCTCGCCTTTGGCGCTGTCGTAATTGCTGAAAAAAGTGAAACCGTCGTCATCCACGCCCTTGAGCAGCAGCACCCGGCAATGCGGACGGCCATCGGCATCCACGGTGGCCAGCATCATGGCGTTCGGCTCGACCGGCAGTTGCTCGGTTTTCACCGCATCGGCGAACCAGAGCTTGAACAAAGGCAGTGGTTCGAGCGGCGCTTGCGCCTCGTTCAAGCCATCGCGGGTGTAGTCACGGCGCATATCGGCCAAGGTTTGGGTCACGGCTAAGCCCTTTCTAGATCCTTACGAAAATTGTCCGCGTTCGAGCGCTTGCGCGACCCATCCCCCCCGCCGGGAGCACAGGGCGCTGGACAACTTTCAGGCACCCTCAAGAACGCGTTGAGCCTAGCTTACCCAGGCATGACCTACTTGGCTTGATCTGCGACAACAACTTGCTTGCCCGACTCCAGCTTGGCGCTGTCCGCTGCGGCGCTGGCGACAGCCGGCACTGTGGCGGCGGGTTGTTCGTACTTGGCGATCAGCGCCTTCATCGTGGCTTGCGAGGTCAACAGGATCTCCACCCGGCGATTCAGGGCACGCCCCTCGGCGCTGTCGTTGGCCGCGCGCGGCATGTCCGAGCCCAGGCCCTTAACCATCAGTCGATTCTGCTTCAGGCCGCTCAAGCGAAAAATCGAGGTGAACGCCTTCGCCCGTTGATAGCTGAGGTCGCGATTGCTCTCGGCGGCGCCGCTGCTGTCGGCATGCCCGAGCACCACGGCGGCGACGCTGGGGTCGGCTTCGAGCAATTTAGCGATACGCGTGATCGGCCCCAGGGTCACCGGTAACAGCATATGCGGACGATCTGGATTGAACGAGCCGTGCACGGGGGCGGTCACCACCAGCAAATTCTCCCGACGCTCCAATTCGAAGTGGCTGCCCTTGAGCGCTTCGACCAAACGTGGTTCGAAATCGTTCAGCCAGTCCTGGGTCACCGCCGGCGGCGGCATAACGGCGACGGCGGCTTTTTTCGATGGCTCGGAGCCGGCACAACCGGCGAGCATCAGGCCCGCGACCAGGAATATGAATTTGGATTTATTGTTGGCTAGCATCTGTCCATCCACACAGGGAGCAATCAAAAGAAAACCAGCCGACAGGCTGCATTAAGAGCTCTACAAACCGGCGCCTACCCGATCTCTGGCGCAGCCGGCGCTCGGTTCGCTGAAACGTCGTCAGTGTAGCCGCGCTTGCTACAAACAAGCTGCTAACACTCGCGCAAGTTTTTGCGCACGGGGGTCCATTAAGACGAACGGTCCTAAATTGTTGGTGACGAAGCCGAAAGCCAGCTCCCGCTCCGGGTCGGCGAAGCCGATGGAGCCGCCCGCGCCGGGGTGGCCGAACGCCAACGGCCCCATGCCATAGGTGGCGTTGGCGACTTCAGGCTGGTCGAGCATGCAGCCGAGGCCGAAGCGGGTGGCGGTCAACAGGGTTTTGTCTTCGCCGCGCGCGTGTTCGCGGGTCAGTTCGTCGAGCAGTTCGCTTTCCAGCAAACGGCCATCGAGCAGGCCGCTGTAGAACCCGGCCAGACTGCGCGCATTGCCGTGACCATTGGCCGCGGGCTGTTGCATGCGCCGCCATTCCGGCTTGTTGGTGCTGGTCATGATCGACGGCGGATTGGTGAAGGCCCGGGTGCTCATGGCCGCCGGCTCGGTCATCGTCACCTTGAGCAGACGCTGGGCGGCGGCATCGCCAAGCTTGCCCTTGCCACGGCTGATGGTCGCGACGCGGTCGAACTGGCTATCGGCCAGCCCCACATGGAAGTCCAAGCCGAGCGGCTTGGCGGTGCGCGCCACTATGCTCTCGCCAGGGCCGCGCCCCTCGACCCGCCGCAACACTTCGCCGACCAGCCAGCCGTAGGTGATGGGCGCATAACCGTGGCCCTCGCCCACCCGCCACCAGGGCTGCTCGGCGGCCAGTGCCGTGGTCATCGCCTGCCAGTCGTACAAAGCTTCCGCCGGCAGCATCCGGTGCAACGCCGGCAAACCGGCTTGATGGCTGAGCAGGTGGCGCAGGGTGATTTTTTCCTTACCGGCCGCGGCGAACTCCGGCCAATAGCGGGCCACGGGCGCGTCCAATTCGAGTTTGCCCTCGCCGACCAGTTGCAGCACGGTGACCGAGGTGAAGGTCTTGGTGCAGGAAAACAGGTTGAGAATGGTGTCGCTGTGCCAGGCCTGCTGGCCATCCTTATCGGCGCTGCCGGCCCAGAGGTCCAGCACGGTTTCGCCGCCGATCTGCACGCACAGGGCCATGCCGCGTTCCTGCGGGTCGTCGAACAGGCTGGTGAACGCCTCTTTCAGCTCCTCGAATTTAAGGTCGTA
>NZ_CAMPHN010000352.1 GCF_946885885.1 uncultured Pseudomonas sp. | reverse complement strand
GGTCGATGCATTTCGTCGCCATGCTGGCATTCAACGTACCCCTGGCGCTGACCTACGATCTGCCCATTACCCTGTTCTCCCTGCTGATCGCGATCATTGTTTCCTATGTGGTAATGCTGGTGATCGGCAGGCCAGAGTTGCGCCCCTGGCAAACGCTCACCGCCGCCATAGTGGCCGGCTGCGGTATCGCTGCCATGCATTACACCGGAATGGCGGCGATCCGCTCCGCCGCCAGCCAGCATTACGACCCACAGCTGTTCGGCTTGTCGATTCTGATCGCCATTTTCGCCTCGTTGGCCGCCTTGCTGCTGGCCGGCTATTTCCGCGGGCAGATCGGCACCAGGGCCAACTGGTTGCGCCTGCTGGCCAGCCTGGTCATGGGCGCGGCCATCGTCTCCATGCATTTCACCGGCATGGCCGCACTGACCCTCAGCGTACCGGCCGACTTGCCCTTGCAACCACCCGCCAGCGCACAAGGGCAATTGCTGCTGGGCAGTGCCATTGCCGTCACCTCTCTGCTGATCATTCTGATCGGCGTGGTCGCCGGCTGGGTAGACCAGCGTCTGCGCCAGGAGCAGCTGCGCCTGCGCCACCTCACCGAACAACTGGATACCGTCACCCACTACGATGCCTTGACCGGCCTGCTCAATGGCCAGGCCTTCACTCATCTGCTCACCAGCACCCTGGGCTGCGCTCCCCCCCATGGCGCCAGCCTGCTGTTTATCGACCTGGATAATTTCAAGCGGATCAACGATAGCCTCGGCCATGGCCATGGCGATGAGTTACTGCAACAAGTCGCCCAGCGCATCCGCAATGCGCTTGGGAGGGAGGATCTGTTGACGCGCTTTTCCGGCGACGAGTTCTGCGCTCTGGCACTCGATGCGCCCATGCAGAGCGGCGTCGAGCTGGCCGAGCGGATACTCGCGCAAATCCGCCAGCCCTATCGCCTGGAGAGCGGCCAACTGAGCCTCAGCGCCAGCATCGGCATCAGCCGTTACCCCCAGGATGCCGGCGATGCCAGCCAGTTGCTCAAACAGGCCGGTATTGCCCTCGGTCATTGCAAGCGCCAGGGACGCAACCGCTGCCTGGTGTTCGACACCGAACTGGAGCAATACGCGCAGCAAGCCCTGAGCCTGGAGCAAGAGCTGCGCCTGGCGCTACACAGCGATGGCCTGGAGGTGCATTACCAACCGATTCTAGCGGGCAGCGGCGACCGGGTGATCGCACTGGAGACCCTGGTGCGTTGGCGCCATAGCGAACTGGGGGCGATCAGTCCGGAGCGTTTCGTGACCATCGCCGAACAGCACGGTTTTATCCATGAGTTGGACTTATGGGTGTTGAAGCGGGCCTGTCGCGACCTGCGACTGCTGCACCATGAAGGTCATGCGCAGTTGCATCTGAGCGTCAATTGCTCGGCGATGACCCTGCTGCAACCAAACCTGATCAAGAGCCTGGAGATAGAACTGCAACGCGCCGACCTGCCCGTCGGCAGCCTGACCCTGGAGTTGACCGAGAATGCCTTGATGCGCGATTTCGCGGCCGCCCAGGCGCAACTCGGCAGGATTCGCTCCCTTGGCATTAGCATCAGTATCGACGACTTCGGCACCGGCTATTCGTCGCTGCAGTACCTTAGCCGTCTGCCGGTGGACAGCCTTAAGGTGGATCGCAGTTTCGTCAGCAAGATTCCCGGCTCCGCCAGCGATATGGCGATCACCTCGGCGATCATCGCCATGGCGCACAAGCTCGATCTGCGGGTAGTCGCCGAGGGCGTGGAGTCGGTTGAACAGATGCTGTTCCTGCAAGAAAACCGCTGCGACCTGTTGCAAGGCTATCTGTTCAGCCGGCCACTGGCCTTGACCGAACTGCGCCGCTGGCTCGCCAGCGGCCAGTTGCGCCAGCCTTACGCACCGGTCTGACGCTGCAAGCGGCTGAGAATGCGATCCAGGGCGTTGGCGAACGCCTGCTTATCGCGCTCGCCATAGGGCGCCTGCCCGCCGCCGACCTGGCCCTGCTCGCGCAGTTCGGTAAACAAGTTACGCACCGCCAGCTTGTCGCCCATATTGCGTTCGTCGAACTCGCGACCACGCGGGTCGAGGGCGGCGACGCCCTTTTTCACCAGTCGGTCGGCCAAGGGGACATCGCTGCAAATCACCAAGTCGCCTGGTAAAGCGTGTTCGACCAAATAGTCGTCGGCGGCATCCGGCCCGCTGGGCACCACGATCAAACGCACACAGGCATAGGCCGGTTTGATCTGCGCCTGGCCGGCGACCAGCAGCACCGCAAAGCCACGCTTGAGGGCGAACTTGACCACTTGATCCTTGGCCGCCCTGGGGCAGGCGTCTGCGTCTATCCAAACGCGCATCCGGGGGGCTTGCTCATTCAAAACCGATAATTCCCGCTCAGACCGGCGCGCGGCGCACCGTGGCCAGCAGCGCGGCAGCGCCGACGAACAAGGCGCCGAAGCTGCGGTTCATGATGCGCTGCTGGCGTGGCGAACTCAGCGCCCGCAACACCCGCGCCGCCAGCCCGGTGTAGCCGGCCATGACGATCAGATCGACGCAGATCATGGTGACGCCCATGACCAGGTACTGGCCGAGTAGCGGCGCTTGCGGAGCGATGAATTGCGGCAACACCGCGAGCATGAAGACGATGGCTTTGGGGTTGCTGAAGTTGACCAGAAAACCGCGCAATACCAAGGTCAACGGCCGGCCGATCGGCCGTTCGGATGGCGCCGCCATGTTGCTGGGCAGCGCCCGCCACTGGCGATAACCGAGATAGACCAGATAGGCCACGCCGAACCACTTGATCAGGCTGAAAGCCAGCTCCGACGCGGCGAGAATCGCCCCAACCCCGGCGGCGACAATGACGATCTGCAAAGCCAGCCCCAACTGCAAACCCAAGGCGTTCCAGTAGCCGCGCCAGAAACCGTATTGCAGCCCGGCGGACATCGAGGCGATCGCCCCGGCACCCGGCGACAGGCTGATCACCCAACAGGCGACGAAGAACGCAAGCCAGGTTTCGAGCAGCATGGCGATACCTCTAATAGATCAATAAAAAGGCTATGTACCCGTTATGTGTTGCGGTATGTGGGCCGGATAAGCATTGTCTGGGTACGGCAATTCGTAGGGATCGGGCCGCGCAGGTTAGGCGCATGACCACGGGCTATCTGTCGATGCCTAAATCAGTTGCGCCGTAACCCACCAGCGGGGCCAGGCCGAAGACCGCTTGGTGGGTTACGTGGCGCACAGATATTGCAGTTGCTTCGCCATCCCGGTTCCGCGCCACTAACCTGCGCGGCCCGACCCACCCTACAAAAGCCGCCTGCAACACGTTATTGGGACATAGCCAATAAAAAGGGGCAGCCCCTAGCCTACCTCTTGTTCATGCAATCGCCCAGCCGGACGATCAGTCCGGCAGGTCTTTACGCAGACGCACTGGCTCCAGCTCTTCCTTACGCGCCCGGGCACGGGCCGTACGCAGGCGGATATTGATCGCTTCCACCGCCAGCGAAAAGGCCATGGCGAAGTACACATAGCCTTTGGGCACATGCACGTCGAAGGCTTCGG
>NZ_CAMPHN010000351.1 GCF_946885885.1 uncultured Pseudomonas sp. | reverse complement strand
CGGGCGGCGAAGCGGGCGACGCGCAGCACGCGCATGGGGTCCTCGGCGAATGCCGGGGATACATGGCGCAAAACCCGCGCGGCGAGATCGCGCTGGCCGCCATAGGGGTCGATCAACTGGCCGTGGTCGTCTTCGGCAATGGCGTTGATGGTCAGGTCGCGGCGAATCAGATCGTCTTCGAGGCTGACATCCGGGCTGGCGTGAAAGACGAAGCCGCCATAGCCGCGTCCGCTTTTTCGCTCGGTACGCGCCAGGGCGTACTCCTCGCCAGTCTGCGGATGCAGGAACACCGGAAAATCCGCGCCCACCGGGCGGTAGCCCAGTTCCTGCATCTGCTCGGCCGTGGCGCCGACCACCACCCAGTCGACCTCGCTGACCTCGCGCCCCAACAGACGGTCGCGCACCGCGCCGCCCACTTTATAGATCTGCATGCCTAATCCTCCGTTGCTGTGCAGCATAACGGCTGGAAGGCGTGGGCGGCCATGGCTGTACCCTAGGTCATCGGGAAGGAGCGAATAGCGAGGCTGGTGCAGCGTCGTTGCATTCGGGCTTGGTTAGCTTCGTAGCCTGGATAAGCCTTGGCGCAATCCGGGATAGCGATCCCGGATTGCGCCGCGTTCCGCGGCTTATCCGGGCTACCAAGCCGTGCTTTAGGGGGGGCATAGCAACGCTTTGTCCGCCGCTGGTTGCAATGGCGGACAAGCCTTCGGCATGTCCGCCCTACGAGTTCGCGGGCATTGCCGCTTGGCGCAGTAGCTACAAAACCCGCTTTCCTCAAGCAACGGCTAGATCGGCGGAATGATCAGGTCCAGCCGCGGTTGGTCGCTGTCATGGCCGGCATCGGTCTTGGCCGGCACATGGTGTGTGCTGATCAGTTCTTCGCCCTGGAGAACCTCCAGATGGATGTCGAAGCCCCACAACCTGTGCAAATGCTTGAGCACTTCTTCGGTGGAACCGCCCAGTGGCTTGCGGTCGTGCTGCTGGTGACGCAGGGTCAGCGAGCGGTCGCCGCGGCGGTCGATGCTCCAGATCTGTACGTTGGGTTCGCGGTTGCCCAGGTTGTATTGCGCCGCCAGGGTTTCGCGGATGCTGCGGTAGCCCATCTCGTCATGGATGGCCGGCACCAGCAGCTCGTCTTTCTGGTCGTCGTCGAGGATGCTGAACAGTTTCAGGTCGCGGATCACCTTGGGCGACAGGTACTGCAGGATAAAGCTTTCGTCCTTGAAGCTGCTCATGGCGAATTTCAGGGTCGTCAGCCAGTCGCTACCGGCGATATCGGGGAACCACTTCTTGTCCTCTTCGGTCGGCGCCTCGCAGATCCGCCGGATGTCGCAGTACATGGCGAAGCCCAGGGTGTAGGGGTTGATGCCGCTGTAGTAGGGGCTGTCGAACGGCGGCTGATAGATCACGCTGGTGTGCGATTGCAGGAACTCGATCATAAAGCCGTCGGTCACCAAGCCTTCGTCGTACAGGTCGTTCATCAGCGTGTAATGCCAGAAGCAGGCCCAGCCTTCGTTCATCACCTGGGTTTGCCGTTGCGGATAGAAGTACTGGGCGATCTTGCGCACGATGCGGATCACCTCGCGCTGCCAGGGCTCGAGCAGCGGTGCGTGTTTCTCGAGGAAATACAGGATGTTTTCCTGGGGCTCGGCAGGGAAACGCTTCTGGTCACTGCCGTCGCGCTTGCCGCTACCCTTGGGAATGGTGCGCCAGAGGTCGTTGACCTGTTTTTGCAGATGCTCCTCGCGGTCCTTCTGCCGGCGCCGCTCTTCTTCGGCGGAGATCGGGTAGGGGCGTTTATAGCGGTCGACGCCGTAGTTCATCAGCGCATGGCAGGAGTCGAGCAGGTCTTCCACGGCATCGATACCGTGGCGCTCTTCGCATTGCATGATGTACTGCTTGGCGAACACCAGGTAATCGATGATCGAACTGGCGTCGGTCCAGGTGCGGAACAGGTAGTTGCCCTTGAAGAAGCTGTTGTGGCCATAGCAGGCATGGGCGATCACCAGCGCCTGCATGCAGATGGTGTTTTCTTCCATCAGGTAGGCGATGCAGGGATCGGAGTTGATCACGATCTCGTAGGCCAGGCCCATTTGCCCACGGCTGTAGGACTTTTCCGTACTGAGGAAGTGCTTGCCGTAGGACCAATGGTGATAACCCAGGGGCATGCCGACCGAGGCGTAGGCATCCATCATCTGTTCGGCGGTGATCACCTCGATCTGATTGGGGTAGGTGTCGAGCGCATAGCGCTCGGCGATACGGCCGATCTCGCGGTCGTAGGTGCGGATCAGGTCGAAGGTCCATTCCGAGCCGGTGGAAATGGGTTCGCGCTTCTTCCCGCGCTTGGCGCCGGCATAAGTGCTCATGTTGAGAGCCTCCGCTGGAACAGTTCACGGAACACGGGGTAGATATCTGCCGAAGACACAAGCTGCTGCTGGGCGAAGGTGTCGTCGTAGGCTTCGCTGACTTGCTCGTACTCGAACCACAGCGCCTGGTGCTCGCGCGGGGTGATTTCGACGTAGGTGAAATATTGCACGAACGGCATGATCTGGTTGATCAGGATATCCCGGCAGATCGGCGAATCGTCGTTCCAGTTGTCGCCGTCCGAGGCTTGCGCGGCGTAGATGTTCCACTCATTGATCGGGTAGCGCTCGGCCATGATCTCCTGCATCAACTTCAGTGCACTGGAGACGATGGTGCCGCCGGTTTCGCGGGAGTAGAAAAACTCTTCTTCGTCGACCTCTTTGGCACTCGTATGGTGGCGGATGAACACCACGTCGATCTTGTCGTAGTTCCGCTTGAGGAACAGGTACAACAGGATGAAAAAACGTTTGGCGATGTCCTTGGTCGCCTGGGTCATGGAGCCGGAGACGTCCATCAGGCAGAACATCACGGCTTTCGAACTGGGGTTGGGCTGTTTGACCAGCAGGTTGTACTTGAGGTCGAAGGTGTCGAGGAAGGGCACGCGTTTGATGCGAGACTGCAGCTTGACGATCTCCGCCTCCAGCGCCTGGATGTCGCTGAAATTGTCCGGTTCCTCGCTTTTCAGGCGAAGCAGTTCCGCTTGCGCGGCTTTCAGTTTGGCGCGGCTGCTGCCGGACAGGGCGATACGCCGGGCATGGGCCGAGCGCAGAGTGCGGACGATATTGATGCGCGACGGATTGCCCTCGTTGCTGATGCCCGCGCGCACGGTCTTGAAGGTGTCGGCGCCGGTCAGGTGGCGCTTGACCAGGTTGGGCAGTTCCAGGTCTTCGAACATGAAGTCGAGGAACTCTTCCTGGGTGATCTGAAACACGAACTCATCCATGCCTTCGCCGGTATTGCTGGCTTTGCCGGCACCACGCCCGGCGCCGCCGCCCTGCGGACGGGGAATGCGCTCGCCGGTGGTGAACTCCTTGTTGCCCGGATGCACCACCGTTTGCCTGCCGCCACGGCCATGGTGAAGCACCGGCTCGTCGATATCGCGGCCGGGAATGCTGATCTGTTCGCCGTGTTCCATATCGGTGATGGAGCGGCGGCTCACGGCCTCTTCCACCGCTTTTTTGATGTGGTCGCGGTAACGTCGCAGAAAGCGCTGACG
>NZ_CAMPHN010000350.1 GCF_946885885.1 uncultured Pseudomonas sp. | reverse complement strand
TACAAATGGGTCGATGCTCAAGGCGTCACGCATTTCGGTTCGCAACCGCCACAAGACCAGTCGGCGACCAGTATCAACACGTCCGCGGCACCGCCTAAAGCAACGGAGCAGGAACCAGAGCCCGCCCCGACGTTCGAAAGCATTGCCGACCCGGAGCAAGCCGCTTTCGATAAGAAGGCGAAGGAAGAAGTCGCGGCCAAGGAAGCTGAACGCAAAAAATATTGCGAAAACGTCCGGACCAATCTGGCACAGCTGGAAAACAACCCGCGAATCCGCGTGGAAGAGAACGGCGAAGTACGTCGTTTAAGCGAAGAAGAGCGCCAGCAGCGCATCGCCGATGCTAAAGCTGCGATTGCGGAAAACTGCAAATAATCCAGATGGCGTGACAGTGCCGCATCGCACTGTCGGCCGGCGCACGCGGCGACAAGTCTCGCAGCCGACCAATGCGCTTTTGCACTGAATGCGCCCTGCAGCACCCGGCGCGCTAGCGCATACCGCCGATCAATCGATCGAACTCACCCAGCAAACGCATGAGCACTTCGGCCTGCTCGTTACGCTCGCCGTACACTTGCTCCGCCATGGGCTGAATGCCGGAAACGCTGGGCAATGTCGCGCCGTTTTCCAGCATATGTTTCATGCGCGGCAAAAATATCCACTGCAGCCACTGATCGAACGCCATGCTGTCGACACAGAAGGGTTCCTGACTGGCCAATGCCTGCTCGCTGGGCGGCTCGACTTGCCACCAGCCTTGTACACGCAGCTCCCGCTCGATCAGCAGCAACTGCTGGGCCAGCACCGGCACCCGCGCATCCATCAAAGACTGACCCGCGCCTGCTCACGGGCCTGGGCCGCGCCAGCCGCGTCGCCTTGCCGCTCGCGCACTTGAGCGATCAACTCCCACAGACTGGCCTGCAACGCCGGGCGACCATTGGCATAGCTCAGACCACGCCGAGCGAACTGTTCGGCCTGGGCCGCGTCGCCCTGCGCCAGACGCACTTGTGCCAAACGATAGAGTACTTGCGGCTCGCGCGGCGCGATGCGTTGGGCGCGCTCCAGACTGGATGCCGCGCCATTCAGATCGCCAGCGCCCTGTTGCTGCTGCGCGGTGCTCAGCAATGCCAGAACCGGGCCGTCCAATTGCTCGTCGGCGGCCAAGCCGCCACCGCTGGGAATACCGCTCGGGGCACTCGGCGCGGGAGCGCTATAGCCGCCGATGTCGAGCGGCTCGCTGCCGATAGCGCCACCCGATGGCCCGGTTGGCGCCGGGAAGGTCTGAATCGGCGCCGAACTGCCACCACCTTGAGGCACCATGACCACCACGCCGGCGTCTTCGGGGACGCTTTGCGGCTGTGCCGAGGAGGCGCCATAACCACCCGCACCTTCTTGCTGTTCATAGACCGACGAACTGGAGTCGACCACCGGGATCGAGCCACGCTGCACCGAAGTACAGCCACCGAGCACGGCCGAAGCTGCTAAAACTGGAACAAACCACTTAATCACGTCACATCCTCTTCAATTAGTCCAGCCAGCCGCGTACCCAATCCATCACCGAATCCACCGGCGCTTGCAGACCGCAAGCCGAGCCCGGAGCCGGCTCGCTGCCACGAATATACGGCATCTGCACGGCGCCCGGGCAGCTCGGATCGGAGCCCAGGCCGCTGTGCGGATCCATCCAGGCCTGCACGATATTGTCGGGCTGTGGCATATCCAACGGCAGCGGGTCGGCCCGGTACATGAAATCGGTCCAGACTTGCAGCGCGCCACTGGCGCCGGTAAAGGGGGTCGGCCCGTTATCGTCCCGCCCCATCCAGACCACCGCCAACAGATCCTGACTGAAACCGGCGAACCAACTGTCGCGCGAATCGTTACTGGTACCAGTTTTACCGGCCAATGTGAGCGAACCGGGTAGGCGGTTATACACCGAGCGCCCGGTGCCCTCGCGCAGGGTGCGCTGCATGGCGCTCTGCAACAGGTAAATCGCGCCCGCATCGAAACGCTGCTGGATCTGGAATGGATAACGCTTGAGCGGCTCGCCTTCCGCGGTCAGGACGCTACGAATAGCGCGCAGCGGTGTGTTGAAACCGCCGTTGGCGATGGTTTGATACATATCCGCGACTTCCAGCGGACTTAAAGCCCCCGCCCCGAGCAACATCGATGGATAAGCCGGCCATTGCTGTTCGACGCCCAGACGATCAAGGGTTTTGAGCACGGTCGGCACGCCCAGTTCCATGCCCAGCTTGACGCTCGACAGGTTGTAGGAATTGGCCAGGCTTTGATACAGGTACACGTTACCGTGGGCTTTGCGATCGTAGTTCTGCGGCGTCCAGACCTGGCCATCCTGGCCTTTGATCGAGAAGGGTTGATCCTCCAGCCAACTGGTCAATGTGTACTGACTGGGGCGCTCCAACGCCGCCAGGTAGATCGCCGGCTTGATCAAAGAACCAATCGGCCGGACGGCATCCAACGCGCGGTTGAAACCGGCAAAACGCGGTTGACGACTACCGATCAGCACCTGGACCTCGCCGGTCTCCGGGTTGGTGACGACCATACCGGCCTCGACTTCGTCGGCACCTTTGCGCCCGGACATGCGCTTCAGCGAATCGAGCAAGGCAGTTTCGGCCTTGAGCTGCAGGATAGGGTCGAAGCTGGTGAAGATCCGCAAGCCCTCTTCGGTCAGGTCCTGCTCGCGGTAGTCCTCACGCAGTTGGCGCTTGACCAGGTCGAGAAACGCCGGAAACGAGCTGTCGGCCATACTGCCGCGCGGGGTCACGCCCAAAGGTCTCTGCTTCGCCGCCGCGGCTTGCTCCTGGGTGACCACGCCCTGCTCGACCAACACATCGAGCACTAGATTGCGTCGCTGCAACGCCCGTTCCGGATGACGCCGCGGATTATAGTAGGTCGGTCCCTTGACCATGCCCACCAGCAACGCCACCTGATCGAGCTTCAGTTCGGATAGCGGTTGACTGAAGAAATATTGGCTGGCCAAGCCGAAGCCATGCACCGCGCGTTGGCCGTCCTGCCCCAGGAATACCTCGTTGAGGTAGGCCTCAAGGATATCCTTCTTGTCGTAATGCAATTCCAGCAGCACCGCCATCATGGCTTCGGTCGCTTTACGGGCCAGGGTGCGCTCGTTGGTCAGGTAGAAGTTCTTCACCAGTTGCTGAGTCAGGGTACTGCCGCCCTGACGCAACTGCCCGGCCGTGGCATTGATCCACACCGCACGCGCAATACCCTTCGGCGATACGCCGAAGTGATTGAAAAACTCACGGTCCTCGATCGCTACCAAGGTTTCCGCCAGATAGGGCGGCAATTGCTCCAGCTTGATCAGCAAGCGGTCTTCCTGGTGCGCCGGGTACAAACCGCCGATCAGCATCGGCTCCAGACGCGCAACCGCCAGATTGCCGCCGTTGCCCTGATTGAGACCGGCTACGTAGTCGCCGGAGAAGCGCACGCGCAACCGCTGCGCGGGTTCGCTGCTTTCATAGAACTGGAAGCCACGGGTGTGCAGTTCGAGGTTATTGCCGGCAACCGACACCGCGCCTGGGCCATTGGCCGAGGTTTCGCGGCGATAGCCGAGCGCGTCCAACTCCTGGAGAAAGTCGGCTTT
>NZ_CAMPHN010000349.1 GCF_946885885.1 uncultured Pseudomonas sp. | reverse complement strand
GCTAGGCAACTCGCTCAAGATCAGGCATATAATTTGCTTCCTAGTGGCGTTTCGGCGCCCTGTAGTGGATTGCACATAGACGCCGGTAAATAAGGTCTGCAATGAAACCATCGCTAGTCCTGAGAATGGGCCAGCAGCTGACGATGACCCCGCAGCTGCAACAGGCCATCCGCCTACTCCAACTGTCCACCCTGGATCTGCAACAGGAAATCCAGGAGGCGTTGGAGTCGAACCCAATGCTCGAGCGCCAGGAAGACGGCGACGATTACGATAATTCGGACCCCATGGCCGATGGTGCCGAAAGCAACGCAAACACGGAGCAACAGGCCGAAACGCCCTTTCAGGAAAACAACTACCAGGAAAACACGCAAACCGTGGACAACCTGGAGGACGGCGACTGGGGCGAGCGCATTCCCAACGAATTACCGGTCGACACCGCCTGGGAAGATATCTATCAAACCAGCGCCAGTAGCCTGCCGAGCAGCAGCGACGATGACGACTGGGATTTCACCACCCGCACCTCCAGCGGCGAAAGCCTGCAAAGCCATATGCTCTGGCAGCTCAACCTGGCGCCGATGTCCGACAAGGACCGGTTGATCGCGGTCACCCTGATCGACTGCATCAACGAGCAGGGTTATCTGGAAGAAACCCTCGAAGAAGTCCTCGAAGCCTTCGACCCTGAACTGGACATCGAACTGGACGAGGTCGAAGCCGTACTGCACCGCATCCAGCAGTTCGAGCCAGCCGGGATAGCCGCGCGCAACCTGGGCGAATGCCTGCTCCTGCAACTGCGCCAGTTACCGGCCAAAACCCCGTGGTTGAACGAAGCGCAACGCCTGGCCAGCGACTACCTCGACTTGCTCGGCAGCCGCGATTACAGCCAGTTGATGCGACGCATGCGGCTCAAGGAAGACGAGCTGCGTCAGGTCATCGAACTGATCCAGAGCCTCAATCCGCGCCCCGGCTCGCAAATCGAATCGAGCGAGCCGGAATACGTGGTGCCCGACGTCATCGTGCGCAAGCACAACGATCGTTGGCTGGTGGAATTGAACCAGGAAGCCATGCCGCGCCTGCGGGTCAATGCGCAGTACGCCGGCTTCGTCAAACGCGCCGACTCCAGCGTCGACAACACCTTCATGCGCAACCAGTTGCAGGAAGCGCGCTGGTTCATCAAGAGCCTGCAGAGCCGCAACGAAACCTTGATGAAGGTCGCCACGCAGATCGTCGAGCATCAGCGCGGCTTTCTCGACTACGGCGACGAGGCGATGAAGCCGCTGGTACTGCACGACATCGCCGAAGCGGTGGGCATGCACGAGTCGACCATCTCGCGGGTCACCACGCAGAAATTCATGCACACCCCGCGTGGCATCTACGAGCTGAAATACTTCTTCTCCAGCCACGTCAGCACCGCCGAAGGCGGCGAATGCTCGTCGACCGCGATCCGCGCGATCATCAAAAAACTGGTTGCCGCGGAAAATGCAAAAAAGCCGTTGAGCGACAGCAAGATCGCTGGTTTACTGGAGGCACAAGGCATCCAAGTAGCTCGCCGCACAGTCGCGAAATACCGTGAATCCCTCGGTATCGCGCCCTCCAGCGAACGCAAGCGACTGATGTAAGGCAGCACGACATGGAAGATCGATAACACCGCACATCCGGCTCCGTATTTCGCCGAAAGCAGCCATACTGCCAATAAGCCGATTACGCCAGTGCCAGGCTCAGGTCGTTAGAGTCTTCCACGCCCAAGTGTTCCGGTGGCAGGCCACGTTGGTCTGTCTCTCATGCACGGCAACAAGGAGAAAGCGGTATGCAAGTCAACATCAGTGGACACCAGCTGGATGTGACCGACGCCCTACGCGACTACATCGACGAAAAACTCGGCCGATTGGAGCGCCACTTCGATAAGATCACCAATGTGCAGGTCACCATGGAGGTCGAGAAACTCAAGCAGAAGATCGAAGCCACCCTGCACATTGCCGGCGGCGAAGTCGTCGCCAACGCGGAACATGACGACATGTACGCAGCCATCGACTTACTGACCGACAAACTCGACCGACAACTCATCAAGCACAAGGAAAAGCAGCTCGACCGTCAACAGGGCGCAATGGCCCGCTGACATCGCCAACCTCCTATGATCCGACTTGAAAATATCCTGACCCCCGGCCGTTCCCTGGTGAACGTGCCGGGCGGCAGTAAAAAACGTGTCCTCGAACAAATCGCCAATCTGGTCGCGCACGATCTGCCCGACCTGGATAGCCAGGACATTTTCGAAAGCTTGATAGCCCGCGAGAAACTCGGTTCGACCGGATTCGGCAATGGCATCGCGATTCCGCATTGCCGCCTGCCCGGCTGTAACGCTCCTATCAGCGCGGTACTGAGGCTGGATACGGCGGTGGACTTCGATGCCATCGATGGCGCCCCCGTGGATCTGCTGTTCGTTTTATTGGTGCCGGAAGCGGCCACCGACGAACACCTCGAACTGCTGCGCCAGATCGCCAGCATGCTCGACCGCAGCGATGTGCGCGAGCGTCTACGCCACGCGACGGACAGCGAGGCCCTGTATCAGGTGGTGGTGGACACGCAAAGCCAACTCAATCGAGCCTGACCCATGCGTTTGATCATCGTCAGCGGTCGCTCCGGCTCCGGCAAAAGCACCGCACTCGATGTGCTCGAGGACAATGGTTTTTATTGCATCGACAATTTACCCGCCGGCCTGTTGCCCGAGCTTGCCGAACGTACCCTGCTGCACACCGAATCGCTGCTGCCGCAAGTCGCGGTGTCGATAGATGCGCGCAACCTGCCCAGCCAGCTCAGACGCTTCCCGACATTGCTCGACGAGGTCCGCGCCCGCCACATCAAATGCGATGTGATCTACCTGGACGCCGATGAAGAGACGCTGCTCAAGCGTTTTTCCGAAACCCGCAGACGCCACCCGCTGACCAACGAGAGCCGCTCGCTGGCCGAGGCGATTGCCGACGAAAGTTCGCTGCTCGGCCCGATCATCGATTTGGCCGATCTGAAAATCGATACGACCCACCTCAATCTGTATCAATTGCGCGACACCCTGAAGCTGCGCTTGCTCAACCAGCCCGAACCGGGCACGGCCTTTCTGATCGAGTCGTTTGGTTTCAAGCGCGGCATGCCGGTGGATGCCGACCTGGTATTCGATGTGCGCTGCCTGCCCAACCCTTACTGGAAGCCGGATTTACGCGACTACTCCGGCCTCGACCAGCCAGTGGTGGATTACCTCTTCGCCCAGGCCGACGTCGAAGACATGTACCAGGACATCTTCGCCTACCTGACGAAATGGCTACCGCGTTTCGCCGCCAGCAATCGCGCCTATGTCACAGTAGCGATCGGATGCACCGGCGGTCATCACCGCTCGGTGTACCTGGCCAATCGCCTGGGCGAGGCCCTCAAACCTATTTTGAAGAATGTCCAGGTTCGCCACCGCGACTTGAGTTAAGGAATTCCCGCGATGCCCTCCTGCGAAATCACCATCATCAACAAACTGGGCCTGCACGCACGCGCAGCCGCCAAGTTCGTCGGCGTGGCCGGACAGTTTCCTTGTCAGGTCAAAGTCGGCCGCAGCGCGGAAAGCCTGGTGGACGGCAAAAGCATCATGGCCGTGATGATGCTGGCCGC
>NZ_CAMPHN010000348.1 GCF_946885885.1 uncultured Pseudomonas sp. | reverse complement strand
CTGCTCGAAGAGATCGAAACCCGGCTACTGACCGCCGACGTCGGCGTCGAGGCCACCAGTGCGATCATCCAGAGCCTGACGCAGAAGGTCGCGCGCAAGCAGCTGACCGACAGCGACGCCCTCTATAAAGCCCTGCAGGACGAGCTGGCCGCGCTGCTCAAGCCGGTCGAACAGCCGCTGCGCATCGACCCGAGCAAGGAGCCCTATGTGATCCTGGTGGTCGGCGTCAACGGCGCCGGCAAGACCACCACCATCGGCAAGCTGGCTTCGCGCCTGCAAGCCGAGGGCAAGAAGGTCATGCTGGCCGCTGGCGATACCTTCCGCGCCGCCGCCGTCGAGCAGTTGCAGGTGTGGGGCGAGCGCAACCGCATTCCGGTGATCGCCCAGCACACCGGCGCCGACTCCGCCTCGGTGATTTTCGATGCGGTGCAGGCCGCCAAGGCGCGCGGCATCGACGTGCTGATCGCCGATACCGCCGGGCGTCTGCACACCAAAGACAACCTGATGGAAGAGCTGAAGAAGGTGCGCCGGGTGATCGGCAAGTTGGACGACAGCGCGCCCCACGAAGTGCTGCTGGTGCTGGATGCCGGCACCGGGCAGAACGCGATCAACCAGGCCAAGCAATTCAACCAGACGGTGAACTTGACCGGCCTGGCCTTGACCAAGCTGGATGGCACCGCCAAGGGCGGGGTGATCTTCGCCCTGGCCAAGCAGTTCGCCCTGCCAATCCGCTATATCGGGGTTGGCGAAGGCATCGACGATCTGCGAACCTTCGAGGCCGAAGCCTTCGTCCAGGCGCTCTTCCAGTCCCGGGAGTCGTAATGATCAAGTTCGAGCAGGTCGGTAAGCGCTACCCCAACGGGCACGTCGGGCTGCACGAATTGAGTTTCCGCGTGCGTCGCGGCGAGTTCCTGTTCGTCACCGGCCATTCCGGTGCGGGCAAAAGCACGCTGCTGCGCCTGCTGCTGGCGATGGAACGGCCGACCAGCGGCAAGCTGCTGCTGGCCGGGCAGGACCTGGGACAGATCACCAATGCGCAGATCCCCTTCCTGCGCCGGCAGATCGGCGTGGTGTTCCAGAACCACCAACTGCTGTTCGATCGCAGTGTGTATGACAACGTCGCCCTGCCATTGCAGATCCTCGGCCTGTCCAAGGCTGAAATCGGCAAGCGCGTTGGCGCCGCCCTGGAGCGGGTGTCGCTGGCCGACAAGGCCGAGCAATTCCCCAGCGAGCTCTCGACCGGCCAGCAGCAGCGCGTCGGCATCGCCCGCGCGGTGGTGCATCGCCCGGCGCTGCTGCTCGCCGACGAACCGACCGGTAACCTCGATCCGCGTCTGGCGGCGGAGATCATGGGCGTGTTCGAGGACATCAATCGCCTCGGCACCAGCGTGCTGATCGCCAGTCACGACCTGGCGCTGATCGCGCGCATGCGCCACCGCATGCTGACCTTGCAACGCGGCCGCCTGATCGGCGACGGGGAGGCCGTCTGATGAGCGCCACTCGCATGCCGCCGCCGCAGCCCGCGCAACGGGTCGGCGCCACCCCGAAAAAATCCGCGCCGCAGGGCTCGGGCGACGAACAGGATTTCCGCAGCCAGCTGCATGCCTGGCTGGAAAGCCACAGAGCCAGCTTGGTCGATAGCCTGCGTAGGCTCGGTAAGCAGCCGATCGGCAGCTTCTTCACCTGCCTGGTGATGGCCGTGGCCTTGAGCCTGCCGATGGGCCTGGCGCTGCTGCTGGATAACGTCGAGCGTCTGGGCGGTACCTGGCAGCGCGCCGCGCAGATCTCGTTGTTCCTGCAGATCGACGCCAGCGAGGCCGAGGGTCAGGCGCTGCGCGAACGGATCGCCGAAATGGACGATGTCGCCGAGGCCGAATGGATCAGCCGCGAACAGGCGCTGGACGAGTTTCAACAGCAATCCGGCCTGGGCGAAGCGCTCAAGGAACTGCCGGATAACCCGCTGCCGGGCGTCGTGCTGGTGACCCCGCACGAAATCGACAAGGCCACCCTGGAAGCCTTGCGCCTGCGTCTGGCGGAACTGCCCAAGGTGCAACAGGCGCAGCTCGATCTGCTCTGGGTCGAGCGCCTGACTGCAATTCTCAAGCTCGGCGAGCGCTTCGTTTTTGGCCTGACTTTGCTTTTGGTCATGGCGCTGCTGCTGGTGATCGGTAATACCATTCGCCTGCATATCGAAAACCGCCGCACCGAGATCGAAGTGATCAAGCTGGTGGGCGGCACCGACAGTTATGTGCGCCGGCCCTTCCTTTATATGGGCGCGCTCTATGGCTTGGGTGCCGGGGTGCTGGCCTGGCTGGTGCTGGCCTACGGGCTGAACTGGCTGAACGATGCGGTGGTGGGGTTGGCCGGCCTCTACGGCAGCGACTTCGCCCTGGCCGGCGTGCCGGTCGACGACGGCCTGTCCCTGGTGCTCGGCGCCGTGCTGCTCGGCTATATCGGTGCCTGGCTGGCGGTGGCGCGGCACCTGAGCGAATTGTCGCCGAGGTAGCGCGAAGCCACGTAGCGACGACTTCCTGATGTCCTTCTCCCCCTCCGGGAGAAGGTGGCGCGTAGCGCCGAATCAGCGTGGATCGCTTGTATAAGTTGGTAACTTATTGTTTTGATTGATATTGACTATATGTAAGGGAACTTGTATAGACGTTCCTAGTCGTATTGCTCAGTGCTAAACTGCTGCACGTTTTTTGTGAGTCGGAGGATTCATATGTCCACTTCTTTGCAACCTGTTCATGCCCTAGTCCCAGGCGCCAACCTGGAGGCCTATGTGCATGCGGTCAACAGCATCCCGCTGCTGACCCCCGAGCAGGAGCGCGAACTGGCCGAAAGTCTCTACTACAACCAAAACCTCGAGGCCGCTCGGCAGATGGTGCTCGCGCACCTGCGTTTCGTCGTGCATATCGCGCGCAGTTATTCCGGTTATGGCCTGGCCCAGGCTGACCTGATCCAGGAAGGCAACGTTGGCCTGATGAAAGCGGTCAAGCGTTTCAACCCGGAAATGGGTGTGCGTCTGGTGTCGTTCGCCGTGCATTGGATCCGTGCGGAAATTCACGAGTTCATCCTGCGCAACTGGCGCATCGTCAAGGTCGCCACCACCAAGGCGCAGCGCAAGCTGTTCTTCAATCTGCGCAGCCAGAAGAAGCGTCTGGCCTGGTTGAACAACGAGGAGGTGCACGCCGTGGCGGAAAGCCTGGGCGTGGAGCCGCGCGAAGTGCGCGAAATGGAAAGCCGCTTGACCGGTCACGATATGGCCTTCGATCCGGCCGCCGATGCCGACGACGAAAGCGCCTTCCAGTCCCCCGCGCAGTACCTTGAAGACAATCGTTACGATCCGGCCCGGCAATTGGAAGATTCGGACTGGAGCGACAGCTCCACCGCCAATCTGCATGAGGCGTTGGAAGGGCTGGACGAGCGTAGCCGCGACATTCTTTACCAGCGCTGGCTGGCCGAGGAGAAAGCCACGCTGCATGAGTTGGCTGCCAAATACGACGTTTCCGCCGAGCGCATCCGGCAATTGGAAAAGAACGCCATGAACAAGCTCAAAGGCTCGATTGCCGCCTGAGGGTAAAGACCTGAAGAAGCCGCACCCGGGTGCGGCTTTTTTCTGCCTGGGAAAATTTTATGAAAATGCCGCCGCTGCGTC
>NZ_CAMPHN010000347.1 GCF_946885885.1 uncultured Pseudomonas sp. | reverse complement strand
CCGCGACTCCATTCAGCCAACACCAAACCACGCCCTGCATGGCCAGCCAGGCGAATACGCCGGCCAACACATCGTCGAGCATGATGCCGAAACCGCCGTGCACGTGGCGGTCGATCCAGCTGATCGGCCATGGTTTGATGACATCGAACAGGCGGAACATTAAAAAGCCTAGCAGCAACCAGCCCCAGCCGTCGGGCACCAGCCACAAGGTGATCCACATACCGACCATTTCGTCCCAGACGATGCCTTCATGGTCGTGCACGCGCAGATCGTCGGCGACCTTGCCGCACAGCCATACGCCGAACAGCATGGTGATCCCGAGCGCCAGCCAATAGCCCCAGTCCGGCAACATCTGCCACAGCGGCACGAACGGCAGCGCGACCAGCGAACCCCAGGTACCGGGCGCTTTCGGCAGCGTACCGGAGCCGAAGCCGAAGGCGACGAAATGCCAGGGGTTGCGCCATACCGATGGCGGGACGAACTCGGCAGGAACCTGGTTGGGATGATCAGTCACTTGGCTTTCCAAAATGTTGATAGCCGCTACGGGGCTGCTCGATATTGACACCCGCCTCGTTCAGCAATTGCACACCATTGCCGGACGCGACATCACCGATCACACAAACCGGCCAGCCGGCCCGCTGCAATTCGGCCAGATGCCTTGGCGGCAGGGTAAAGGCCAAGCGGTAATCGTCGCCACCGCTCAAGGCATGGCGCTCGGCCGCCACCGGCCCGACCGCGGCCAGCAAAGCGGCGGAGAGCGGCAGTCGCGCCTGCTCGATACGCAACGCGCAACCGGAAGCAGCGGCGATATGGCCGCAATCGGCGAGCAGGCCATCGGAAATATCCAGCGCCGCCGTGGCCTTGCCGCGCAGCGCCACGCCCAAATCCAGCTGCGGTTGCGGCGTCCAGTAGCGCGCCAGCAAAGGCTCGGCGATGGCGTCCGGCAGTTGGCACTGCCCCAGCACCAGCGGCAATGCGCCAGCGGCGTCGCCCAGCTCACCGCCGACACAAAGCAGATCGCCAACTTGCGCGCCGGCACGGGTCAGCGCCTGGCCCCGCGGCACCCGGCCGAAGACCGTGAGGGTCAGGCTCAGGGGGCCGCGGGTGGTGTCGCCACCGATCAAACCCAGGGCGCATTGCTGCGCCATGCGATCCAGGCCGGCGGCAAAAGCTTGCAGCCAGTCGGGTTCGGCACTCGGCAGGGTCAAGGCGAGGGTAAAGCCGATGGGGGTCGCGCCCATGGCGGCCAGATCGCTGGCGGAAACCGCCAGGGCGCGCTGGCCGAGCAGGAACGGATCGGCATCGCCGGGAAAGTGCACGCCTCCCACCAGGCTGTCGGTGGAGACCGCCAACTGTTCGCCCACTGGCAGATCGAGCAAGGCACAGTCGTCGCCGATGCCCAGGGCCACGCCTTCGCCGGCCCGCGCGCAGGACGCAGCGGCGAAGTAGTGACGGATCAGCTCGAACTCACCCAAGAGAAACGACGCCCCCTGACAAGGCGTTGCGGCGATGGCTGCACATGGCCGTTAGCGCTTGTTGGCGCGAACTTCATCGGCCCGCAACTTCGGCGCCAACTTGTCCAGCACGCCGTTGACGAACTTGTGCCCGTCGGTGGCGCCGAACACCTTGGCCAGCTCGATCCCCTCGTTGATCACCACGCGATAAGGGATGTCGATGCGGTTGCGCAGCTCGTAAGTCGACAGGCGCAGAATCGCCAGCTCGACCGGGTCGATTTCGTCGAGCGGACGATCGAGCAAAGGCTCGAAGGCGCCGTCGATCTCGGTCTTCTGCCGGGGCACGCCATGCAGGATTTCATGGAAGTAGGCGCCATCGACCGTGGAGAAATCGTTGTCGACGCGAAACTGCGCTTCGATCTCGTTCAACTGCTGCCCGGCCATGTGCCAGGAATACAGCGCCTGCATGGCCAGGGAGCGCGCCTGACGGCGCGCGAGCGTCTTGGCGCTGGGGCCTTTCGGCGCCTGCGGCTTACCGTCGTTCTGGCTCACTTGGCCTCCAACTGCGCCAGCAGGCTGACCATTTCCAGGGCGGACAGCGCGGCTTCGGCGCCCTTGTTGCCGGCCTTGGTGCCGGAACGTTCGATGGCTTGTTCGATGGAATCCACGGTCAGCACGCCGAAGGCCACCGGCACGCCGAACTCCATGGAGACCTGAGCCAGGCCCTTGGTGCATTCGCCGGCGACGTATTCGAAGTGCGGGGTACCGCCACGAATCACCGCGCCGAGGGCGATAATTGCGTTGAACTCGCCGCGCTGGGCGATCTTCTGCGCCACCAGGGGAATCTCGAAGGCACCCGGCGCGCGGATGATGGTGATGTCGTCTTCGCTCACGCCATGACGCACCAGGGCATCGACGGCGCCGCTTACCAGGCTTTCGACGACGAAGCTGTTAAAGCGGCCAACCACCAGGGCGAAGCGGCCCTTGGGAGCGATAAAGGTACCTTCGATGGTCTTCAGGGTCATAGCGTGTTCTCACAGTGTTTAAAGAGCCAGGGCGCACAAGGGCGCACCCTGAAAATAAAATCGTCCGCAACGCTTGCGGCTCTATTGAAGCGGCAGCCCCTCGTCGGGCACCGGCACCGTCTGCTCATGCAAGAGCAGGCGGTAGCCATCGGCCGCTTATTCGGAGGGCAGGTATTCTACAACCTCCAGGTCGAAACCGGATATCGCGTTGAACTTCATCGGCGAGCTCATCAGGCGCATCTTGCGCACGCCGAGGTCGCGCAGAATCTGCGAACCGGCGCCGACGGTGCTGTAGGTGGTCGGGTTGATGGTTTTCGACTCGTGGCCCAATTGCCGCTCCAGGTGCGCGAGCAGATCCGGGCCGGTCAGCGGATTGCCGAGCAGCAACACTACGCCGCTGCCGTCTTTGGCCACTTGCGTCATAGCCGCGCGCAGGCTCCAACGGCCCGGCTGGTTGACCATGAACAGGTCGCGCAATGGGTCCATGTTGTGCACCCGCACCAGGGTCGGTTCCTCGGCGCAGATGGTGCCCAGGGTCAGCGCCATGTGCACGTCGTTCTCCACCGAATCACGGTAGGTCACCAGGTTGAACTGGCCCAGCTCGCTGTCCAGAACCTGCTCGCTGACGCGCTCGACCGTGCGCTCGTGGATCAGCCGGTAGTGGATCAGGTCGGCGATGGTGCCGATCTTGATGTCGTGGGCCTTGGCGAACTCTTCCAACTCGGGGCGACGGGCCATGGTGCCGTCGTCGTTCATGATTTCGCAGATCACCCCGCTCGGCTCGAAGCCGCCCATGCGCGCCAGGTCGCAGGCCGCTTCGGTGTGGCCGGCACGCGCCAGCACGCCGCCGGGCTGGGCCATCAACGGGAAGATATGGCCGGGGCTGACGATATCCTCGGCCTTGGCGCTTTTCGAGGCGGCGGCCTGCACAGTGCGCGCGCGGTCGGCGGCGGAGATACCGGTGGTCACACCTTCGGCGGCCTCGATCGAAACGGTGAATTTGGTGCCGAAACCGGAGCCGTTACGCGGCGCCATCAGCGGCAGCTTGAGGGTTTCGCAGCGTTCGCGGGTCATCGGCATGCAGATCAGGCCACGGGCGAAGCGCGCCATGAAGTTGATGTGTTCGGCCTTGACGCACTCGGAGGCGATGATCAGATCGCCTTCGTTCTCGCGGTC
>NZ_CAMPHN010000346.1 GCF_946885885.1 uncultured Pseudomonas sp. | reverse complement strand
GCTGCCGGTGTCCTTAAAGGAATCGGTTCCGGACAAACCGGTATAGACGTTCGACTGAATATTCGCATCGATCAAGCCGTTCTTATAATTCCAGTGCGGTTTTACCGAGTTTTCGAAATAGTTTCCTTCCACCTTGGCCTGGCCGAAATCGGCTACGCCAATCGAATAGCGGCTAATGTCGTTCCAGAAATTATTGAACAGGTGAACCTTCGCACCCTGACCTTTTACATCGGGGTTACGCCCATTGCCCCGGCGGAAATAGTTGTGATGGTAAGTGGCCTCGCTATCAACGATCAGGTTTACGTATTGATCGCGACTGCCGCAGGAATAGGCATTGTCGCCTTCAAAACGGTTCCAGCTAAGCGTGACATTCTTGCTGTCGTACATATCCACATGCCCATCGCTGATCAACCGGGTAGTCAGGTGATCCAGCCAGATGTGATGGGTATTGTTCATCGATATCGCGTCGCCAGCCTCGATGATCGATGGGTTGACGTTCTCGATGGTCAGGTTGCGAATAATAACGTTGTTCACACCATTCAGTATGAAGTTGGCGCCGATAACCCGGGACTCTGACCCCAGACCTACCAGTGTTTTGTTGGATTTAACGACGATCCGGCGCTCATTCAGGGATACGTTTTCCATTCCCTTAAAGCCGAATTGAAAATACGAGAAGCCTTTTTCAATCTGTTGACAGGCTGCTACTCGTGCTTGATGGTCATTCCCCTGAACCGCCCAGTGGAAAGTTTTATTCGGGTTCGCCGGTTCATAAATATTGCCGCAGGTGAATTTGCATACAGACTGGACCCTGTTCGGAGTACGGCAATCCAAGGCTTTGTTCGGCACCTGTATGACCCCAGGGCTGTCGGAATTCAGGGCAGTTGCCAACTGATCGCAGCTGCTGACTTCGGTGGGCTTCGCACTACCGCCACCGGTGGTCGTGGAGAGGCCGCTACCCGCCACGGAGGCGAAGCCGATCAATTGACTGGTGCTAGTGCTGCTACTGCCACTCGACGCACCGCAACTACCATTGACCGGATTGAAATACCAAATCTGGTAATTGGAGCCACCATCGGTTTTTTGGAACACATCGGCTCCGCTATTACCGTTCGCAACGGAAATCAGTTTTCCAGTGTAAGCCGAGGCAATCTTGATTCCACCGGCGCCGCTTTTGGCCAGCGTCCATTGTTGCGCTTGACCGCCCCAATATTCCCACTGCTTTATGGTGCCGCCGTCTTCTTTCGACCAGTTGTATAGGTCCACTGCCTTATTGCTGTGAAGCGGTCGAATCGACCAATAACCGTTATTCAGATCGGTAACGGTGAACTGTTGGTTGGTTCGCCCATTTGCCGACCATTGATGGATGTTGGCGCCGTTGGCACTGGATGCGCTTTGTACATCCATGTACTTGCCGCTACCCATATTGACAAGGTTGTACACCTTACCGCTGACCGGCATCTCGGCGCAGTTTTCCGCCATCACAAGACCCGAGAAGCCCAGCCCCGTTACGGCCAGAAGTGGGCTTAAAAATCCAATAAGCTTTATTTTCCCGGCCTTCAGTCTGTGCCCCATGGGTACTACTCCTTACATTCGTTATTGGCGCTTATATTCCTCACAGGGTATTTCCATGGTTACTCCTTTAATACCCTGCTCGCCTGTGACGTTGTAAGGATGCTCCGGCTTTCACAACTGAAGTGTGAAGCCCCTTTGCAAACACAAGTGAAATGTGAAACCTCCCGCAAAACGCCGACGGGAGCTATGCGCAATGCGGGAAGTTTATCGGTGCCCGATGGGATGAAAAGCACGGGCGGCGCTCCTGCCGCCGCCCGCAGCTGACCGGCGACCTGCCTTTACGCCACCTGTGCCTCATGGGGCAGTCGATACCGGCGGATGCGCCGTAACACAGTGGCGAACTGCTCGCCGAAACGTCCGCTGTTGTAGACCTGACCATAGCGCTCGGCGATCTCGCGCACCTCCACGGCCATGGCCGCGTAACGGCACGACGGCAGGTCGGGGAATAGATGATGCTCGATATGGTAGGTGACGTTGCCGCTGAGGATACTGAACAGCGGTCCGCCTTCCAGGTTGCTCGCCCCCCGCAGTTGCCGCAGGTACCAATGGGCGCGGCTCTCGCCCTCGACGACTTCGCGGGGGAAGACCGCCGTGCGCTCGGTGAAGTGGCTGCAGAAGACCATCAGCGCGAGCCACAGGTTACGGATGAGGTTGGCCGCCAGGTTGCCAGCCAATACCGCAAGCGCATTGGCGCCCAGCAGCAAGGCCAGCAGCGGGAAGAACAGGTAGTCCTTGACCAACTGGCGCACTACTTTAGCGTTGACCTGGCGGAGCCGCGGCGCCAGTTCGGCGCGGCTCATGCGGCCTTTATAGACCTGATCCAGACGCAGGTGCTGGATCGCGACCGCGAACTCGAACAGCAGCGCCGCAATCCCCAGCCACAAGAACTGCAAGCGGTAGAACGGTTTCCAACGTTGCTCGGGAAACAGCCGCGCCAGGCCATAACCGATGTCGTCGTCCATCTTCAGCACTCCGGTGTAGGTGTGATGGTTATGGTTATGGGTACGCCGCCAATGAGCGCTGGGGGTCGCTATGTCCCATTCGTAGGTGCGCCCGAAAAATTCGGGGTCGTTCATCCAGTCGTATTGGCCATGCATGACGTTGTGACCGAGCTCCATGTTCTCGAGAATCTTGCCCAGGCAGAGCAAAGCGCTGCCGAGCAGCCAGGTCGGTGGAAACCAGCCGAACAGCAGCAGGGCGCGCCCGCTCCAGCAGCAGAAGCGCATGGCCGCGCGTATTCGGCGGATGTAACGCGCATCGGCCTCGCCCAGATCGGCGCGGGTGCGTTGGCGCAGGTCCTCCAACTCGGCGCCGAAAGCGGCCAGTTGTTCGGTCGTAAGCTCACGATCGACTCGCATAGGTATCTCCTGATAGCCGGAACGCTCCGGCGTGGGTGTCGCCCGCGGCGCGACTCCATACCCCACAACCTAATAAGACGAGGTGCTGCGCGATTGGCTGTTTAAAGATCGATTTCGATATCCGTATGAGGTGCGCTCACGCACAGACGAATCGGCCCCGGTTCGCGGACGATCTCGCCGCTGCGTAAATCGCGTACCTCGCCGCTGAGCAGAATGCAGGTACAACTGGTGCAAATGCCCTGACGGCAACCGTGCTGCGGATGCAGGCCGAGGCCTTCGGCCTGTTCCAATATGCTGCGCCGGTTATCGCCATCGCCATGCAACCGGCTGCGGGCGAACTCCAGATGCACCTGTCGTGCGGCATGCTCGCTCTCGAGCAAAGGCGGCGCGGTGAAAGCCTCGTACTGCAACTGAGCCGGCTGACCGGCAGCGCGCCACCAGCGCTGCACCTGTTCGACGAAGCCGCCCGGCCCGCAGGCCAGAACGCGGCGCTGCGCCAGATCGTCGATGTCGGCCAAGTGCTCGGCGCAAAACCGCCCACGCAGCTCGCCCGCCCCCGCCGGCGCCCCGCTCAACGCCCAGCGCACCTGCAAATTGGCGTATTGCGCCTGCAAGGCCTGCAGTTCGTCGACAAAGGCTCGCTGACCGTGCTCGCGCACGTAATGCAACAGATTGATCGGTGCCGTGAAACCCTCGGCCAAGGCGCTGCGCAACATGCCCAGCAGCGG
>NZ_CAMPHN010000345.1 GCF_946885885.1 uncultured Pseudomonas sp. | reverse complement strand
CCGGTTTTGCTCAGGGCGCCGCTGCCGCTCAGCGCCGTGGCCAGGGTCACGTCGTTGCCATTGGTGTCGAAGACGCCGCCAGCGCTGCCCAGCGGGGTAAGCCGGCTGGAGATATCGGTCGTGGTGCCCGTTGCCCATTGCAGGCCGCCACCATTGAGGGTGATGCTGCCATCACCAAAGCTGCCCGCGCTATTGAAGTTGATCAGCCCACCTTCAATGCTAATCGCCGCGCTGAAGATGTCGCTGCTGTCGCCACTCAGGGTCAGGATGCCGGTGCCAACTTTGGTCAGGCCGGCACCCGTGCCATCGCTGAACTGTCCGGACATTTCGGTGGAAAGATTGTTGGAGCCGACGCTCAGCAACACCGAGCCCAGAAAGAAGTTGCCGCTACCCTCGACGGAGCCCACCGATAGACGGTTATCGCCATTCGGCCCGGTGCTGCCGGAGAAATCCACAAAGCCACTGTCGTTGGCGATCAGGCGGGCATTGCCCGCGGTGCTGTTACCGTTGAACTCGGTGCTGCCGCCATCCTCGGTGAAGATGGTGGCGTCGCTCGCGCTGCTGCTGCCATGAAATTCGGTGCTGCCATCCAACTCATTGGTCAGGGTGGCGCTACCTGCGCTGCTCTGATCGTAAAACTCGGTGGTGGCATCGTCGATGTTGACGATGGTGGCATTCGCCGCCGTACTCTGATCGTTAAAGATCACGGTGCCAGTGTCGTTATCAACCGTTGCGGTGCCAGCGTCGCTCTGGTCATTGAAGGTGAGGGTGTCATTTTCGTTGTCGATAGTCGCATTGCCCGCCGACTCCGAATTATTGAAGTCCAGCGCCTGGCTGCTGGCGGTTAGCAAAGCCATGCAAAGCCCTGCGAAAAATCCCGCCCAGCGCCGCCCACCAACATGGCAACCATTCATCTCGCGCACCTCAGCGTTATGACGCACCGATGCCGGTTATCCGGAACCGTGCCGCCCGCCTGAGCCAACGCCAGCTCCGGTAACTTGCGCGGTCGCAACCGCCGGCACGCCCCATCCAGCTCGCTCAGCGCCCGGAAAGGCAACACCCGGGTTGACTGAAGCCTAGCCCCTGGTTGGCAAGATGCCACTGCACTTCGATGGACAAGGTTTAGCGGGCCCAGTGCGCTCGTTCAGGACTGTCCAACTACAAAAAAGCCCCCGCCGGCCTGCGCCGACGGGGGCTTTTCAATCACCAGGCTTGAGGATCAGGCCTTGGCTTTCTTCGCGGCACGGGTGCGCTCGCCTTCGTCGAGGATCTTCTTACGCAGACGGATCGACTTCGGCGTCACTTCGCACAGCTCGTCGTCCTGGATGAACTCCAGAGCCTGTTCCAGGGTGAAACGTACCGGCGGCACCAGGGCGATGGTTTCGTCCTTGCCGGAAGCACGCATGTTGTCGAGCTTCTTGCCCTTGGTGGGGTTAACGCCCAGGTCGTTGTCGCGGCTGTTCAGACCGACGATCTGACCGTTGTAGATCTCCTGGCCGTGCTCGACGAACAGCTTGCCGCGCGCCTGCAGGGTTTCCAGGGAGTAGGTCAGCGCCTTGCCGGTCTCGACCGAGACCAGTACGCCGTTCTGACGGCCGGACATGTGGCCGGACTTCATGGTGTCGTAACGATCGAAGATCGAGGTCAGGATGCCCGCACCGTTGGTCAGGGTCAGGAACTGGTTACGGAAACCGATCAGACCACGGGCCGGGATGTTGTATTCCAGGCGTACACGGCCCTTGCCATCCGGCGACATGTTGGTCAGGTCGCCTTTACGCAGACCCATTTCTTCCATGACCTTGCCCTGGGACTCTTCAGGGATGTCGATGGTGACG
Organism: uncultured Pseudomonas sp.; assembly: GCF_946885885.1. Next base: position 1,828 of record NZ_CAMPHN010000345.1, on the reverse strand, counting down.
TTCTCGTACGGCTCCTGCTTGACGCCGTCGACTTCGCGGATGATCACTTCCGGACGGCCGACGCCCATTTCGAAGCCTTCGCGACGCATGGTTTCGATCAATACCGAGAGATGCAGCTCGCCACGGCCGGAGACCTTGAACTTGTCGGCGCTGTCGCCTTCTTCCACGCGCAGGGCCACGTTGTACAGCAGCTCCTTGTCCAGACGCTCCTTGATGTTGCGGCTGGTGACGAACTTGCCTTCCTTACCGCAGAACGGCGAGTCGTTGACCTGGAAGGTCATGGAAACGGTCGGTTCGTCGACGGTCAGCGGCTTCATCGCCTCGACGTTGTTGATGTCGCACAGGGTGTCGGAGATGAACAGCTCGTCCATGCCGCTGATGCAGACGATGTCGCCGGCCGCCGCTTCTTCCACATCGACGCGGTGCAGACCGTGGTGGCCCATCAGCTTGAGGATACGGCCGTTGCGGCGCTTGCCTTCGGTATCGATGGCCACCACCGGGGTGTTCGGCTTGACGCGGCCGCGGGCGATACGGCCCACGCCGATAACGCCGAGGAAGCTGTTGTAGTCCAGGGCGGAAATCTGCATCTGGAACGGACCATCGCGGTCGACCGACGGCGCCGGCACGTTGTCGACGATGGACTGGTACAGCGGGGTCATGTCTTCGGCCATGTCGCTGTGGTCGAGGCCGGCGATGCCGTTCAGGGCCGAGGCGTAGACGACTTTGAAGTCCAGCTGTTCTTCGGTGGCGCCGAGGTTGTCGAACAGGTCGAAGATCTGGTCCAGCACCCAATCCGGACGCGCGCCCGGACGGTCGACCTTGTTGATCACCACGATCGGACGCAGGCCGGCTTCGAAAGCCTTCTTGGTCACGAAGCGGGTTTGCGGCATCGGGCCGTCTTGGGCGTCGACCAGCAGCAGTACCGAGTCGACCATCGACATCACGCGCTCGACTTCGCCGCCGAAGTCGGCGTGGCCGGGGGTGTCGACGATGTTGATGTGGTAGCCGTTCCAGTTGATCGCGGTGTTTTTCGCCAGAATGGTGATGCCGCGCTCTTTTTCCTGGTCGTTGCTGTCCATCACGCGCTCGTCGTTGAGCTCGTTGCGCTCGAGGGTGCCGGACTGGCGCAGGAGTTTGTCCACCAGGGTGGTCTTACCGTGGTCGACGTGGGCGATGATGGCGATGTTGCGTAGATTTTCGATCACTTGTGTATCTCGATCAGAGGATTCGGTGTGCCGCTAAGTCTAGGCGGCGAGTATTAACTAAATGCGAATTCGGCCAGGCGGTGTAAAGGCATGGCAGCAGCGTCAAACTGCCTGATGGTCGGGAGGGCGATGGCGGATGCTCCCGCCATTCAACCCGGGCGTCTTATGCCGGACGATAAACGCGCACATTGGCATGCCCCTCGTTGAGCAAATGGTGGGCATGCAAACGACTCATAACGCCTTTATCGCAATACAGCAGGTATTGGCGATTGGCATCCAACTCTTTGAAACGGCTGTTCAAGGCGTAGAACGGCAGCGTCTGCACTTCGATGCCGGGCAGCTCGAGAGGCTGCTCTTCGGCGCTATCGGGGTGGCGGATGTCGATGACCACATGACCGGCCAGGGCTTCGCCAACTTCCTCGACTTTCAGGTCCTTGCCCAGTTCGTCGATCACCTTGTCGATCGGCAGCAGCGTCGCGCGCTCGATCGCGCGTTCGAGGACCGCCATGTCGAACTGCGCCTCTTCGTAAGCGATGCGCTCCGGCTTGGCCTTGGTCGTCGGGTTGACCGAAATCACCCCGCAATATTCCGGCATGTGCTTGGCGAACTCGGCGGTGCCGATG
>NZ_CAMPHN010000344.1 GCF_946885885.1 uncultured Pseudomonas sp. | reverse complement strand
ATTTCGTCTCCTATTACGATTACTACCAGCCGGAAGCCTATGTGCCGTCGTCCGACACCTTTATCGAGAAGGACGCCTCGATCAACGACCATATCGAGCAGATGCGTCTGTCGGCGACCAAGGCGCTGCTGGAGCGGCCCGACGCGATCATCGTCACCACGGTCTCCTGCATCTACGGCTTGGGCAGCCCCGAGTCCTATCTGAAGATGGTGCTGCACGTCGACCGCGGCGACAAAATGGACCAGCGCGCGTTGCTGCGACGCCTGGCCGACCTGCAATACACCCGTAACGATATGGACTTCGCCCGCGCCACCTTCCGCGTGCGCGGCGATGTGATCGATATCTTCCCGGCGGAATCGGACCTGGAAGCCATCCGTATCGAGCTGTTCGACGACGAAGTGGAAAGCCTGGCGGCCTTCGACCCCTTGACCGGCGAGGTGATCCGCAAGCTGCCGCGCTTCACCTTCTACCCCAAGAGCCACTACGTCACCCCGCGCGAGGTGCTGCTGGAGGCGGTGGACAAGATCAAGGTGGAGTTGGCCGAACGTCTGGAATACCTGCGCAGCAACAACAAGCTGGTCGAAGCGCAGCGGTTGGAGCAGCGCACCCGTTTCGACCTGGAGATGATTCTCGAGCTGGGCTACTGCAACGGCATCGAAAACTACTCGCGCTACCTCTCCGGGCGCGGGCCGGGCGAAGCGCCGCCGACGCTGTACGACTATCTGCCGGATCAGGCGCTGCTGGTGATCGACGAGTCCCACGTCTCGGTGCCGCAGGTCGGCGCCATGTACAAGGGCGACCGTTCGCGTAAGGAAACCCTGGTCGAATACGGCTTCCGCCTGCCTTCGGCGCTGGACAACCGGCCGATGCGTTTCGAGGAATGGGAGGCGGCCAGCCCGCAGACGATTTTCGTCTCGGCGACCCCTGGGCCCTACGAGGCAGAGCATGCCGGGCGGGTGATCGAGCAAGTGGTGCGCCCCACCGGCCTGGTCGACCCGCAGATCGAGGTGCGCCCGGCGCTGACCCAGGTCGACGACCTGCTCTCGGAAATCCGCAAGCGCGTGGCCATCGAGGAGCGGGTACTGGTCACCACGCTGACCAAGCGCATGGCCGAGGATCTTACCGATTACCTGGCCGATCACGGGGTCAAGGTGCGTTACCTGCACTCGGACATCGACACCGTGGAGCGGGTCGAGATCATCCGCGATCTGCGTATCGGCGCCTTCGACGTGCTGGTCGGCATCAACCTGCTGCGCGAAGGTCTGGACATGCCGGAAGTCTCGCTGGTGGCGATTCTCGATGCGGACAAGGAAGGCTTCCTGCGCTCCGAACGCTCGCTGATCCAGACCATCGGCCGCGCGGCGCGCAACCTCAACGGCCGGGCGATTCTCTATGCCGATCGGATGACCGGCTCGATGGAGCGGGCTATCGGCGAAACCGAGCGGCGGCGCAACAAGCAGATCGCCTTCAACGAAGCCAACGGGATCGTGCCCAAGGGCGTATTCAAGGACGTTCAGGACATCCTCGAAGGCGCCAATGTGCCCGGCTCGCGCAGCAAGAAACGCAAGGGCATGGCCCAGGCCGCGGAAGAAAGCGCGCGCTACGAGAACGAATTGCGCTCGCCGAGCGAGATCGCCAAACGCATCCGCCAGCTCGAGGAAAAAATGTACCAACTGGCCCGCGATCTGGAATTCGAGGCTGCGGCGCAGCTGCGCGACGAGATCCAGAAACTGCGCGAACGGCTATTGCAGGTGTGAATGGCTGGATGTGGAGGGGCTTTGTGTGGGAGGGGCTTTAGCCGCGACAGGTCGACTGCTGGTTCGCGGCTAAAGCCCCTCCCACAAAGGTGTGCCGTGCTTGCTGGAGCCGACTGCGGCCAGCCTGTTAATATCGCCGCCTCGATTTAATCCGCTTCGCCTGTCCGAGAGCCGCCATGACCACCGTCCGTACCCGTATCGCGCCGTCGCCCACCGGCGATCCGCACGTAGGCACCGCCTATATCGCTTTGTTCAACCTGTGCTTCGCCCGTCAGCACGGTGGCGAGTTCATCCTGCGTATCGAAGACACCGACCAACTGCGCTCGACCCGCGAGTCGGAACAGCAGATTTACGACGCCTTGCGCTGGCTGGGCATCGAGTGGAGCGAAGGCCCGGACGTCGGTGGCCCACATGGCCCCTATCGGCAGAGCGAGCGCGGCCCTATCTACCAGAAGTACAGCGCCGAGCTGGTGGAGAAGGGCCATGCCTTCCATTGCTTCTGCAGCGCCGAGCGCCTGGATAAGCTGCGCGTCGAGCAGATGGAAGCCAAGCAAACCCCGCGTTACGACGGCCATTGCATGCATCTTTCTGCTGAGGAAGTGCAGCAGCGTCTGGCTACCGGTGAGCCCAATGTCGTACGCATGAAGGTGCCGAGCGAAGGCGTCTGCGTGGTGCCGGACATGCTCCGCGGCGAGGTCGAGATCCCCTGGGATCGCATGGACATGCAGGTGCTGATGAAGACCGACGGCCTGCCGACCTACTTCCTGGCCAACGTGGTCGACGACCACCTGATGGGCATCACCCATGTGCTGCGCGGCGAAGAATGGCTGCCTTCGGCGCCCAAGCTGATTCTGCTCTACGAATACTTCGGCTGGGACAAGCCGCAGCTGTGCTATATGCCGCTGCTGCGTAACCCGGACAAGAGCAAGCTGTCCAAGCGCAAGAACCCGACGTCGATCACCTTCTACGAGCGCATGGGCTTTTTGCCTCAGGCGATGCTCAACTACCTCGGCCGCATGGGCTGGTCGATGCCCGACGAGCGCGAGAAGTTCAGCCTCGAGGAGATGATCGAACACTTCGATATCCAGCGCGTGTCCCTGGGCGGGCCGATCTTCGATCTGGAAAAGCTGTCCTGGCTCAATGGCCAATGGATGCGCGAGCTGAGCGTCGAAGAGTTCGCCGCCAGCGCGCAGAAGTGGGCATTCAATTCCGATTATCTGATGCGCATCGCGCCCCATGTACAGGGCCGGGTCGAGACCTTCAGCCAGATCGCGCCGTTGGCCAGCTTCTTCTTCGCCGGTGGCGTCAATCCCGACGCCAAGCTGTTCGAACACAAGAAGCTGTCGGCCGATCAGGTGCGTCAGGTCATGCAGTTGATTCTGTGGAAGCTCGAAGCCTTGCGTCAGTGGGAAAAGGACAAAATCACCGGCTGCATCCAGGCCGTGGTCGAGCATCTGGAGCTGAAACTGCGCGACGCCATGCCGCTGATGTTCGCCGCGATAACCGGCCAGGCCAGCTCGGTGTCGGTACTCGATGCGATGGAAATCATCGGGCCGGACCTCACCCGTTTCCGTCTGCGTCAGGCTATCGAGCTGCTCGGCGGCGTGTCGAAGAAGGAAAACAAGGAATGGGAAAAACTGTTGGCGACGATAGGCTGATCGGCCTGTTGCTGGCGGGGTCGGGTAAGTGGTTGTTCTGGCAGCAGAAAGAATCCACTAGCCGACTAAAATTTTGTTGACAGTACCCAGGGGCGCACTTAAGATGCGCCCCGTCCTTGAGATGGGGCTATAGCTCAGCTGGGAGAGCGCTTGCATGGCATGCAAGAGGTCGACGGTTCGATCCCGTCTAGCTCCACCAATCTCAAAGCCGAAAGGCTTGCCACAGTCGGCTCCTGGAGTTGACTGAGTTTTGAAGGGTATCTGCGTCCCCTTCGTCTAGTGGCCTAGGACACCGCCCTTTCACGGCGGTAACAGG
>NZ_CAMPHN010000343.1 GCF_946885885.1 uncultured Pseudomonas sp. | reverse complement strand
CCCAGATCCCGGTCGTTCAAGCCTAAGCGTTACCCGCGTCAGAAGAGCCCCGCCCCGTGCGGGGCTTTTTCTTAGGCTCTGTAGCCGTTATGTGTTGAGTCGTCCCGAACAGCTATGAAGTGCATGAGGAGCGGTAAAACGTAGGGTGGGTTAGGCGCGAACCGGGCTCAGGCAAACACCATCAATGCCCAACGCGCCGTAACCCACCATAGCGGTCCACCGATAAACCGCAATGGTGGGTTACGCGGCGCTCGAAATGCGTAGTGCCCTGCCATAACCAGCCCCAGCGCCGCTAACCCACCCTACAAAAACTGCGTGCAACAGGTAACTGGGACATAGCCTTTTCTTATGCGCCCCGCAAATGGCAAGGGAACAGCCCATGAAAGGCCGCCCTCTACCCTGATCGGACAGCCGAATAGCGATTTTGGCTTGTCGAGATAAATTGTAGAGACCAAACTCCCCCGACATGTGCAGCTGGCGATATACCACGGACAAAAAAAGACCGCTTATACAAGCGGTCTTTTTTATAGCGGATGCGATCAGAAGCGCTCGATATCCGCCTCAGCCTCCAACTGCTTGAGGAACGCGGAGAAGTCTTGCTTGCCGCTGCGCGAGGCAAGGAAGCGGCTGTACATTGCCTTCTCCTCATCCGACAGCGCCTTCTCCGGTTCGCTGACGCCATCCAGGCGAACGATCACGTAATCGCCATTTTGCAGGCTCAAACCAGCAAAGGTCGGCTTCCCGGCATCGCTCGGCTTGGGCATGCGGAACAGCTCTTGCAACACTGCGGGTTCCACGCCTTCCTGGTTGCGCGTGGCGGCTTCGGTCACCTTCCAGGTCGACGCCTGATCGGCTGGCGTTTTCCCCGAACGCAGAGCGCTCAACAGCTCTTCGCCACTGGCTTTGGCCGCTTCGCTTGCGCGGACCTTGGTCAGCTGCGCACGGATGCTTTGCGCAACCTGCTCGAGAGCAAGCCGTTGCGGCTTTTTGTGCTCTTTGACACGTACGACAACCGCAGTATTGGGATCGAGCTCGATCACGCTGCTGTTGCTGCCATCCTCCAGCACCTCGGCGCTGAATGCAGCTTGGATGACCTGCCGATTAGCCGCTATGCCTTCGCCGCCTTCGCGACCGAAGGCCTCGGTGGTCTTCACTTCAAGGCCCAGTTCCTGCGCCGGCTGAGCCAGATCGGAGGCTTCGAAAGCGCTGTCTTCAAGCTGTTTCGAGACCTCAACGAAGCGCTGCTCGACCTGACGAGCCTTGAGATCACGCAATAGTTTGTCTTTCAAGCTGTCAAGCGTCGGCACTTCCGGCGCCTGCACCCCTAGAAGCTTGATCAGGTGCCAGCCGAACTCGCTGCGAACCGGCACTGAGACCTGGCCTTTCTCCAAGGCGTAGAGCGCCTCTTCGAACGCGGGATCATAGACGCCCGGACCCGCGTAGCCGAGATCGCCACCGCTGCCGGCCGAACCGGGATCGTTGGAAAACTCTTTAGCCAGCGCCGCGAAGTCTTCGCCCTGCTGTAGGCGCTTTTCGATTTCCTGGATTTTGGCTTTAGCTTGCTCGTCGCTGAGCGAATCGCTCGGCTCGATCAAAATATGAGCCGCCTGACGTTGCTCGGCCAGATTGGCGATTTCGTCGCGATAGGCGTTCTGCAGCGCCTCATCGCTTACCTCGACCCCATCGAAGAAGTCGTCCTTGTTCAGCTCGACATACTCCAGCACCACCTGCTCCGGGCTCATGAACTCGTTGGCCTGGGCTTCGTAATAGGCTTTGATGTCGTCGTCGCTGAGCTGCACGGCGGCACTATCGGCCGCCACTGTCAAAGTAGCGAAATCGCGGGTTTGTTTTTCCAATCGGGCGAAAGCGGCGATCTCCTCGTCGGTCACGAAGCCACTGCCGGCCAGACCGGCACGCAGTTGGCCGACGAGCATTTCCTCTTCGAGCATGCGCCGGAATTGCAGACGGCTGTAGCCGAGCTGGCGGATCACCTGATCGAAACGATCCGCATTGAATTTGCCATCGACCAGAAACTCAGGCGTCTGCAGCACCAGTTGATCGAGGGCTTGCTTGGAGAAGGCGAAATCGGCTTTTTCCGCACCCTGCAACAGCAGCGTGCGCTCGATCAAGCCATTGAGCGCGGAATCGCGTAGCAGCTTCTCGTCAAGTAGCGAAGCATCGAAATCGCGCCCCAATTGCTGCAACAGTTGGCGACGCTGCATTTCCACCGCCTGGCCCAATTCTACGGAAGTGATTTCTTCGCCATTCACTTGCGCGGCATTCTGGCTATTGCTGGTGCTGGTGAAAATGGCGTCCACACCTGTCAGCGCGAGAAGCGCGACTATGAGGCCGATGATGGTTTTGGCAATCCAACCTTGTGAATTGTCCCTGATGTTTTGCAGCATGCGTCCCCCAGAACGACTCAACGAAAATAAAGCAGCCGCGCAGTGTGGGTAAAGTCTGGATAGAAGAAAGGCGCATCCGAGGATGCGCCTTCTCGTAAACTCGCGGAGCGGACGGGGCTCGAATCTGCGACCCCCGGCATGACGGTCGGTATCTAAGCAACCGAATCGCCGCTCCGCTGTCAGGCCGGATTAACCGACCTGAGAGATAAAGCCTGGAAGACGCTTAGTTAACAGCGTCTTTCAGTGCTTTACCGGCCTTGAAGCCTGGGATCTTAGCAGCAGCGATGCTGATTGGCTTACCGGTCTGCGGGTTGCGGCCAGTGCGAGCGGCACGCTCTTTGACAGCAAAAGTACCGAAACCAACCAGTACAACGGAATCACCAGCCTTCAACGCACCAGTAACGGATTCAATCACTGCGTCCAGCGCGCGGCCTGCAACAGCCTTCGGGATATCAGCAGATGCAGCGATGGCATCGATCAGTTCCGACTTGTTCACTCTAAGTCCCCTTAATTTCTGTTGAGTTTGTTTCTTTGAATTTTAGTGTAAGCAAAGCGGGTGCTGGATGGCTTGCCGACACAATAAGAGCCGCTTTATAGCAAGGGCCTGAAAATGGTGTCAAGGAAGCCATCCTGCTAATGCGTGCTAATTCGCTCCTTGGAATCAGACTCGCGCTTATCGTCCTTTGCAACCAGCTCGGGAGCCGCATCGGGCAAGGGCTCCGGGGCGTATTGCAGCGCAATTTGCAGGACTTCGTCAATCCATTTAACCGGTTTAATCTGCAGATCCTGCTTAATATTCTCCGGAATCTCTTTCAGATCACGCATATTTTCTTCCGGAATGATCACGGTTTTGATTCCACCGCGATGGGCTGCGAGTAGTTTTTCTTTTAAACCACCAATTGCCAGCACCTGCCCCCGCAGAGTTATTTCACCGGTCATCGCCACGTCCGCGCGCGCAGGAATCTGGGTCAGAGCGGAAACCAGCGCCGTGCACATCCCTACGCCCGCACTGGGACCATCTTTCGGCGTCGCCCCCTCCGGCATATGGATATGGATATCGCGCTTCTCGTAGAAGTCCACAGGGACGCCCAGGCTCTTCGCCCGGCTGCGCACGACTGTCAGCGCGGCCGTGATGGACTCGCCCATGACGTCGCCCAGGGAGCCGGTTTTAATCAATTGGCCCTTACCTGGCACCACAGCGGCCTCGATGGTCAAGAGCTCGCCACCCACCTGGGTCCAGGCCAGCCCGGTCACCTGACCGATCTGATCCTGCTGCTCGGCGAGCCCATAACGATGCTTGCGCACCCCGAGGAAATGATCGAGCGAGTC
>NZ_CAMPHN010000342.1 GCF_946885885.1 uncultured Pseudomonas sp. | reverse complement strand
TAAGAGGCTGCCAGAGGGCAAAGAGTAGGCTGTGGGAATGTGCTCCGGCCTTAGCTGCTGGGCTGTGGGAGGGGGTTTAGCCGCGATTGCCACAGTTGAAAGCCCACCGCTAAAGCGCCTCCCACAGGTTTCGGCTGGTAGTACGCGGTGGGCGGCCCGACCGACAAAGGAACGGGCATTCGCCGGAAATGGATGCCGACAGGGCATAGCACCGTTTCGGCGACCGGGAGCTGCTAGCAGTCGAAGCCGTGCTCTCGGCGGTAGAACTCGACCTGTTCGGCAGGGATTTCCTTGAACAGCGCGCAGACGGTGAAGTTGCCTACCTGACGTCCGTTTTTCAGATAACCCCAGTCGGTGATCTGCTCGCGGCCAAAGCGCAATTGCTGGCCCCAGGTCACGCTCTTGACGATTTGCGGCTCGTTGGCCAGTTCGCCGATAAAGCCATCATCGAGAGCCCGGAAGGGAACGACCCAGAACGTCTCGATGCCGTAGTCGTCGGTCACCATGACCTGGACCTTGTAGCCACTGGTGTTGGCGGGCGGTTTGGCGGCCAACTGGAGAAACTCATCCAGGCCGGCCTGGGCCTCGCGTACCGCAGCGGATATCGCCGGGTTTTGGCGATCCGCGCTGACGATTCGATCGGTTTCTGCTGCCTGAAGTGTCGTCAGGCATAGCGAGAGCAGCGGGGCGATAAGGGAAGGGCGCATATCGATTCCTTTCGTTGCAAGCAGGGGTGTTTACTCTTCGACTTCCCGCGCCTCATCAGGGCACCGGGCTGTTTCATTACTGGCTTTGCGCTTCACCCATTCTTCGAGCTGGGTGTACCAGGCCGTAAGGTTGCTATCCAATCGCTGTTTGGCGTCGGCACTGCCGTTGCTGGCCGCCAGTTCCAGCCAGAGATGGCTTTGGATTCTATTGGGCATGATCCGCCCACTGACGTAGGCTTCGCTAAGGCTGAACTGGGCGTCCGCGTGGTTGTTTTGTGCTGCTTTGCAGATCCAATACAGCGCTTTACTGTCGCTGCTGCCGAAGTGGATGGCCTGCTCGTCGCCGTCGACCGCGAATTGCACGCCGCGATCATCGCTCCAATACAAATTTCCCAGCTGGTATTGGGCCGAAGCATTGCCTTGTTGCGCGGCTCGCTCGAACCAGTACATGGCTTTAAACAGCGACTCCTGGGGATCGGAGCTTTCCAGGTAGTCGAGGCCCAACTCGATTTGCGCCAGATCGAGGCCTTGCTCGGCGGCCTGGGTCAGCCAGCGTTGGCGGGTCGCTTCGTTGCTCGGCAGCAGCTTGTCGCGATAGAGGATGGCAATCTCGAATGCCGCGCGCGCTACGCCTTGTTCGGCGGCTTTGGCATACCAGTGCTCACTTTCGCTATAGCTCTGCTGCGTGTAGTGCAGGTAACCCATATTGAACTGGGCGCAGGCCTCGCCATCATCGGCTTGCTGTTGCAGTGTTTGCACACTGGCTGAGTTCGACTGATCGAGTGTCAATGCGCACTGTTGCGCTACAGCCTGGTGGGTTAAGGCGCTCAGCGCCAGGAGGCTGATCAGCGTGGCTTGGTGGCGAAAAAAGTGTGCTTGCATCAGAAATCCTTTTCACGATTGATATGGTTACCGATTGGGCGAAACCCGTGTGCGGTAAGCCTCGGTCGGGCGATTGTGCCATATCGAGATGATCGCTTTCTCGACGCACTCGGAAAACCTGGACAGCAATCGCTACCCGCCATTTGTAGCAGCCGAGCTGCTTCGCTGATGTATCTATCCAGCGCTGCCTAACATAAAAATTGGTAAATAAAGTGCAAAAATCACCAGCGGAACTATTAATACAAGGCCGAGCACACCAATCAAACAGGGCATCAAGGCTCGCCCCTTGGCTGTCGGTAGTAGAATCTTTGTTGTGATAACCAGAAACGGTAGCACCCAGAGCGCCAGATAATAGTTAATCGCGATGCTGGTAAAAGCGGGCAGCTCCGCGCCGAAGGAGATAAACAGATCGCGAAATTTCGGAGTTACCAGCATCGGTATGATTGCCGCGACAACTGCGCAAATTAAACCGATCACAAACAGAACAAGATTTCTGCTGGCTCCGACCGGTTTGGCCGAGGTTGCAACAGTAGAATCTGGAGATTGGTATGGGTTTTTCATAAGTTCTTAACGCCTGAGTTCAAGGAGATCAGGGCAGTGCCGCTGCACAATGACTGCACTATCTGCGTCATGGCTGGTGGATTTTACCTGGCCCACTCGGGTGGGGGCAGCGTGCGCGAGTCAAGTGTCACGGCGAGCCCATCGCTTGAACAATTGCTCTGATCTTTACGGCCTTCTCGAAGTGATCGAATCGCTGCGTCATGATCCACCACTGCGCGGCCTCCATCAGCAGCTGCGGATCATCGTTCTTGTTGGCAAAAAATGCATAAAACGACAAGCCGACGTTTTCGCCTTTTTGCTCGATCTTCCGCGTGCAGACCTCGACGATCTTCTGTTTCAAACGTTCTCTCATTTTTATTGCCACTTAAATTATTGCGCTGAAGATGCCTATTTCGGTGATGTGCCTACGACGCCGAATCACGGGCAAGTGATTGCCAGGGGCAAGTACACGTCCGTGATCATTTCATGCTCCTGCACGCTCGGCCCGACATTGACGTAGTGAAAGAACATCGGGAAATCCGCGAGGCGTTCGCCACTGCCAGGTAGCCACTGCCGATATAAATAGACGGCTGCAGAATTGTGCGTCCGCGACCCAAGGTGCCTCGCCACCGCACAACGATTGGCCGGAATCGTTTTGCTGACGATGCCGTGGGGATTGGCCAGGACCGGCTGGTCGTAGATCACGCAAAAGTCCACGCGATGGTCGGCCGGGGCGGTGGTGTACGGGTCGGTATAGTGCACGCCATAGGTCTGATGTGAATATAAAATCAGCTTCCTCTGCTGAAATTTCACGAATGATGCGCGCCAATACTGCGGACTCTTGTGGAACCAAGTCTTCGATGGCGAGGCTGTTTCGAACTGCAGATTTTAGATGCGAGAGCTTCTCAGGGTTGATCGTTTGAAACGTTGCTGAGATTGCTTCGATAAGCACATGGTATTGCTCATCAGATAAATGCTGAAGCTTTTCTTCATGTTTCTGTAGTATGAGGGATATTTGCTGCAGTGCTTCTTCGGTTCGCTTTTGTAAGCGTTGTGCTGCAAGGCTGTTTGTCAGAATAGGCAATAGGGCAGCAAACGGCGTAACAGTGACACCGGCTCCGGCGATCAGGGTTGCGGTGGCTTCGGTTAACAGATTTCCAGCAATGCGCTCCACGGCAGTTGGCTTCGTATTCATGCTGTTTTATCCATTCGATGGCCTAACAAGTAATTAGATGACGCTGGGGAACGTCGTGTTAGTACGCTGCATAAGATTTATTATTCCATCCGCACCAATACTGGCGATGCGGGAGGGTTAAACTCTTATATCGGTTTTCCCCGCTACCGTCACCGATAAGATTGGCGAAAGGGTGATGGTTCTTTGGGGCACGGCTCGGTCTTGGTGGAAAACGCTTTGCGGTTTTCCACCCTACGTTTGGCGCATGCGGCTTGGGTCACCGCCTTCCGCGAGTGCCCATCAGCGATATGCCTTCTGCCTAGGCCGTTCGGCGCGCAATCCCCGCCAATGGCACGTAGAATCGCGCGGTGAAATAGATACTTGAGGTTGCAGCGGTGGAGTTACAGCAGGGGTTCGTCCTGACCCGGCATTGGCGTGATACGCCCG
>NZ_CAMPHN010000341.1 GCF_946885885.1 uncultured Pseudomonas sp. | reverse complement strand
CACCCACGCATCGCTTATGCGGCTTGATTTGGTGTATTTGATTGCCGGGTTAATAGCGTCAAAATTCAATGACTCTGCCCCCACTGATCACGTGGCCAAGAGCAAATGCCGCAGCCCCCATCGAGGAACAATAGGGGGCAGACCACGGTTTACGGCGAATTAGTCGTGTATTTTCAAACCTATTTTATTCTCACAGACTTGATAAGTCCCAAAAAGGGACCTATCGTTCCCTTTTTGGGACTTGTCGAGCCAACCATGTCAGCCATCCCGCTCAGCGACGCTCTATTCTCAGCAACCCAGCAGAAGGTGCTGGGCTTGCTGTATGGCAAGCCGGATCAGAGCTTTTATGCCAATGAAATTGCCCGTTGGGCGCAGGTCGGTAAGGGCAGCCTGATGCGCGAGCTGGAGCGTCTGCACAACGCTGGCATCCTGACCATGAGCCGCCAGGGCAACCAGACGCACTACCAGGCCAACCCGCAGTGCCCAATCTATGCAGAGCTGCTGGGCATTGTGCGCAAGACCTTCGGCATCGCGGAACAGCTGCGCACGGCGCTAGCGCCTCTGGCTGAGCAGTTGGCGTGGGCGTTCGTCTATGGCTCTATTGCCAAAGGCAGCGAGCATGCAAGCAGTGACATCGACCTTATGCTGATTGGCGAAAACCTCAGCTACAGCGACTTGATGGAACGCCTGTTCCCCGTAGAGGAGCAGCTTGGCCGCACCATTAATCCAACGCTCTACACCCTGGCAGACTGGCAAGCCAAGAAGGCGGCCGGCAACAGCTTTGTAGTACGGGTGGAGCAACAGGACAAAATCGACTTGATTGGCCATAACCCAGAAGAGGCATCCCATGGACGGTAATGACAACCTGGAAAACCTGATGCGCAGCGGCAGTCTCAAAGCTGAACCGCCAGATCACAAGGAATGTGAGGGGTTACTGAGTTCGGCCATGGATCGCCTGAAGGATGCTCACAGCCCCGCCCTGTCCTTCGCCAGCCACTTCGACCTGGCCTACAACGCCGCTCATGCCCTGGCGCTGACGGCTATGCGTCTGCGGGGCTATCGCTCAGACCGCCGCTACTTAGTATTTCAGTGCCTGGTACACACCCTTGAATTGAGCAAAGCCCAGGTACGCTTGTTTGCCCTCTGCCACGACCGCCGCAACCTGGCTGAGTACGAAGGCTATATGGATGTGGACGAAACCCTGCTTGCCGAACTGGTAGCAGCAACCGATGCACTGCTGCCACTCGTACAACACGCGATGGCGGCGGGGAGAGGGTAATAGCAGTTGCGGCTATCACGGTGGAAAACGCTTTGCGGTTTTCCACCCTACGCCACATCCTCGAACGCCTGCCTCAAGTCAACAGCGTCGAAGACTACGAAGCGCTGCTGCCATGGAACTGGAGCGTTTACGCAATACGCGGCTTGCTGTTGGCTGCGATTCGCCAGCGTTCAACGCTTGGCGATGATATACACCGCATGCACGATGCCGGGGATGTAGCCGAGCAGGGTCAGCAGGATATTCAGCCAGAAGGCACCGGCGAAGCCGACTTGTAGAAACACGCCAACTGGCGGCAAGAGGATGGCGATCAGAATACGGACCAGGTCCATGGGCGTTCTCCTTTCTTGGGATAAATCAGGCATGCATAGAAATCGACCGTGCAGGCTTGCCAGCGGTTCCTTGTATCGTTCGTGCGGCGCTGGCCATAATCGGTCGCACTTTTTATCCGGAACCTTGCTGCCATGGCGATTTCTCGCGCTGATCTCGATCAACATGGACTTATCGTAGGGGTCTCACCCGAGCGCTTTCGCGCGGTGGCCATGCCTTTGCTGTTCGATCACCTGAACGCGCAGTGCGAGGGCACTATCGCGGTCAATCGGCAGGCGCGGATCGTCTGGATTAATGACAAATACGCGCAGAAGGTCGGCATCAGCGACCCGCGCAGCGTTCTCGGCCAGGAGATCGAGCGGGTGTTGCCGGCGAGCAAGTTGCGCGAGGTGGTGGAGAGCGGCCAGCCGAGCATGCTCGATCTGATGGCTTTCGGTAGCGAGCATTTTGTGGTCACGCGGATTCCGTTGCGCGACGAGGACGGCACCCTGGTTGGCGCGTTGGGCTTCGTACTGTTCGACCGCGCGCGCCACTTGCAGCCGCTGATGGCGAAGTACGACCGGCTGCAAAACCAACTGCTCGCCACCCAGCACGAACTGGCCAAGGCGCGCCGCGCCCGTTACACCATCGCCGGTTTTATCGGCGGCAGTGCGGCCGCCGCCGAGGTGAAGCGCCTGGCCCGACGTGCCGCGCAGCTGGACGCCACCGTGCTGCTGCGCGGCGAGACCGGCACCGGCAAAGAGCTGCTGGCGCAGGGCATCCATAACCTGTCGCCACGGGCCAACGGGCCCTTTGTCGCGGTAAATGTGGCGGCGATTCCGGAAACCCTGGTCGAGGCTGAGCTATTCGGCACCGCGCCGGGGGCCTTTACCGGCGCCGATCGCAAAGGGCGGATCGGCAAGTTCGAGGTGGCTAACGGCGGCACGCTGTTTCTCGACGAGATCGGCGACCTGCCGCTGGCGTTGCAGGCCAAGTTGCTGCGGGTGTTGCAGGAGCAGGAGGTCGAGCCGCTGGGCTCGAATCAGGTCAAGCCGCTGAATGTGCGGGTGATCGCCGCCACCCATATCGACTTGGAGGCCAAGGTTGCCGCTGGGCAGTTTCGCGACGATCTGTATTACCGCCTGAATGTGCTGGCGCTGCAGGTGCCGCCGCTGCGCGAACGTCAGGCCGATATTCCGGCGCTGGTGGAGCATTTGCTCGACGATATCGCCAACCGCTCCGGGCAACCGCCGCTGGAGTTGAGCGAGGAGGCCCTGGAGCTGCTGAGCGGCCAACCCTGGCGCGGCAATGTGCGTGAACTACGCAACCTGCTGGAGCGCGCGCAATTGGCCGGCGACGGACAACTGGATGCCGAAGCCCTGCGCACGCTGCTGGTCGACCCGGTGACGCCACCTGCGCCCAGCCCCGCAGCAGAGCCCGTTACCCGCACGCTGCCCCTGGCCGAGCAGTTGGCGCAGGCCGAGCGCCAGGCACTGGTCGCTGCGCTGCAGGCCAGCGCCGGCAACCGCCAACAGGCCGCCGAACGCCTGGGCATTTCCCGCGCCGGCCTGTATGCCAAGCTGGCGCTGCATGGGTTGGGTAAGCACGACTGATTGCCGGGGCGCAACGGTGTGGGATGCGCTTTAGCGGCGAGCTTTCGACAGCTGTTTTCGCGGCTAAAGCCCCTCCCACGGTCTACGTCAGACTTGTAGCCCGGAGGTAATCCGCGAAGTAGTGCACGAACGCGCATTTCCCGGATTTCATCCGGGCTACGGGATGTACGAACGCCACTCTCTCTAGCAGGCTGCTAGGAGCGGCGGGGGATACCGATCTATGCCAGCGATGCTTTTGAGCCGTAGGGTGGATCGCGCTTCATCGATCCACCTAGGGATGTCCCAGTGAACGCAACATTGGAAATGAACAGCGATTTCCACCCCTACGGCGCTGCCAATTCGTAGCCTGGGTGTAATCCGGGGAGCACGGTACAGACGCGTATTCCCCGGATTTCATCCGGGCTACGAGTCCAGCTATCTGGACTTTTATTTCAACAGCAAATCCATATTTCTGGACTAGGTCCATATATCTGGACACCAATGTGCGTCTCCTCAGCCTCCTCGCGCGTGGCATGAAAGCCTGAAACAACCGCCCTAGAGCAGTCAAAGCCCACT
>NZ_CAMPHN010000340.1 GCF_946885885.1 uncultured Pseudomonas sp. | reverse complement strand
TGCCGCACAACGGCGCGGTGATCTCGCTGTTGGCGATCTGCAAGCTGACGCACCGCGAGTCGTACAAATTCATCTTCGTCAACACCGTGGCCTTCCCGATGGTGGCGCTGGTGGTGGTGATTACTCTAGGCACGCTGTTCGGTAGCTTCTGATGACCACTGATGGGTTACGGCGCGCTTGTTCTGCTGGCAGCAGGTCAATTTGCGGGCGCCTAACCCATCCTACGGCCCTGTTCGGCAGTTTCTGATATCGAGTCTGCTGGGAGCGGTTTACGCCAGATTTTCGCGGACAAGTCCGCTCCTACAGACCTCCGTTTTTCCAACGAGTAGCCGCTATGAGCAAAATCATGAGCGCCGCCGCGGCGGTGGCGCGCATCGGCGATAACGCCAACCTCGCCACCGGCGGCTTCGTCGGTATCGGTTTCGCCGAGGAAATCGCCATCGCCCTGGAGCAGCGCTTCCTCGCCGAGCAGGCGCCCCAGGGCCTGACTCTGGTGTATGCGGCCGGCCAGGGCGACGGCAAGGGCCGCGGCCTCAATCACCTGGCCCATGAAGGTTTGGTGCGGCGGGTGATCGGTGGCCATTGGGGCCTGGTGCCGGGGCTGCAGAAGCTGGCGGTGGAGAATCGCATCGAGGCCTATAACCTGCCGCAAGGGGTGATTTCGCAGCTGTTCCGCGATATCGCCGCGGGCAAGCCGGGGCAGCTGTCGCGAATCGGTCTGGGCACCTTCGTCGACCCCGAGTTCGGCGGCGGCAAGCTCAACGCCTGCACCACCGCCGAGCTGGTGCGGCGCATGCCGATCGATGGCCAGGATTACCTGTTCTACCCGAGCTTTCCGATTCACGTCGGCATCGTCCGCGCCACCAGCGCCGATGCCGACGGCAATCTGTCGTTCGAGCGCGAGGCCTTGACCATCGAGAGCCTGGCCATCGCCATGGCCGCGCATAATTCGGGCGGTTTGGTGATCGCCCAGGTCGAGCGCATCGTCGAGCGCGGCTCGCTGAATGCCCGCGAGGTGAAGATTCCCGGCATGCTGGTCGATTGCGTGGTGGTGGCCGAGCCGCATAATCATCAGCAGACCTTCGCCACCGCTTACAACCCGGCGTTCGCCGCCGAGATCCGCGTACCGAGCGACAGCCTGACGCCCATGCCGCTGGATGTGCGCAAGCTGATCGCCCGTCGCGCCGCCCGCGAATTGCAACCCGGCGCAGTGGTCAACCTGGGCATCGGCATGCCCGAAGGCGTGGCGGCGGTGGCCGCCGAGGAAGGCGTGATCGACTTGTTGACCCTTACCGCCGAGCCCGGGGTGATCGGCGGCATCCCCGCCTCGGGTCTGGACTTCGGCGCGGCGAGCAACCATAGCGCGCTGCTCGACCAACCCTATCAATTCGATTTCTACGACGGCGGCGGTCTGGACCTGGCGTTTCTCGGCCTGGCCCAGGCGGATGCGGCGGGCAACCTCAACGTGTCCAAGTTCGGCGCGCGCCTGGCCGGCGCTGGCGGCTTTATCAATATCAGCCAGAGCGCCAAGGCCGTGGTATTCGTCGGCACGTTCAGCGCGGGCCCGCAGGATATCCGCATCGAGAACGGCGCGCTGCGCATCGTTCAGGATGGCGAGTTGCGCAAGTTCGTCGCAGAGGTCGAGCAGCGCACCTTCTCCGGCCGGCTCGCCGCCGAACGCGGCCAGTCGGTGCTGTATATCACCGAGCGCTGCGTGTTCCGCCTGACCGGCGTGGGCCTGGAACTGATCGAGATCGCCCCCGGCGTCAACCTGGAGCGCGACATCCTCGCTCGCATGGATTTCCGTCCGCTGGTACGCGCGCCGAAGGAGATGGACCGGGCGCTGTTCCTGCCAGAGGCCACCGGCCTGCGCGCGCGACTGGGCGGCTAACTTGTTACGTGAACGGCCGGGCCGCCTTGGCCCGGCTGTTTTTTGATGCTTATGCCGACGCGCGCTTCGAATAAATACCAAGGGCACGCCCTGGCATTGCCATCTATCAATCTTTAACAGGCTCAGCGCCAGTGTCCGACTAGTCTTGCTAAGAGACTCTGGAGAGCTGCTCTATGACCGAGCTGCATGTCGACGATAGCTTCTGGCGCGATGCCGACCAGGACAAGCGTGACCTGGAGGGCCTGGGCGCCGCGCTGCATAAGCGCGCACAAAGTGGCGTGCCCATGCGCGGCTTCCAACTCAAGCGCGCGCAGCTCGCCGGCATCGATTTGGTCAACCATAACCAACGCAGCGGCTTTGACCTGCGCGGCAGCTCGCTGATGAAAGCCGACCTGCGCGGTGCCAACCTGCATTGCTGCGACCTGCGCGACTGCAACCTGTTGGGCGTTCAACTGGATGGCGCACGCCTGGACAACGTGATCTGGGATCGGCGTCTACGCCAGGAACGTCAGGGCCATGCGTACCAACGTTTGGGCGACAGTAACGCCGCCCGGCGCTGCTTCGAAGAGGCCGAGGAAACCTACCGCAACCTGCGCCTGCATCTGGAGAAAGCCGGGCTGTTCGACCAGGCCGGCATATTCTTCCACCGCGAGATGGTCACGCGTCGCCTGCAACTGCCGCGTTACTCCGGCAGACGCTTGCTGTCCTGGGTGGTCGACCTGTTCAGCGGCTACGGGGAAAAGCCGCTCAACGTCGTGCTGTTCTCCATAGTGCTGATCATTATCTGCGGCCTGCTGTACTTTCTGGTCGGCGTGCAATTTGCCGGACAAACGCTGGGGCTGGCGCTGGAACGCGGTTGGCTGGCCAACCTGGACGACCTCACAGATTGTCTCTACTTCAGCGTGGTGACCTTCACCACCCTCGGCTACGGCGATATCACCCCCCAAGGCCTGGCCCGCCCGATTGCCGCGTTCGAAGCCTTTACCGGCAGCTTTACCATGGCCTTGTTTGTGGTGGTATTTGTGAAGAAGATGACCCGCTAGTGTCGCGACACGAATCTTCTGCCGTTATCCGTGGGAGGGGCCGGGCGGCGCTCCGCTGGACGGCACTCCGCTTTAGCCGCGATTGACCTTAACAGCGCTGAAAGCATCGCGGCTAAAGCCCCTCCCACCCAGCTCGCATGAGCCGACACATGATGATGGAGGCCCATCCAGCTGTGCGGCCAAGCGGTCGGTTGCGGCGACGGTGCCGAGGTGAAGAGCCGTGCATTTCAGGCCTTTTGGCTATACCTCGCCTCGGCGCTATGTGGTGAGAAACGGCGGCATCGGGCAATCCAGCATATCGGCGACCGCGCGCATCAGTTCGGCCTCTGCGTCGGTCACCCGGCCGTCATGTTCGATACAGCAGGCCATCGCTTTGAGCAGTCGCGGTTTTTGCAACGGCCACATCTGATTGAGGCGGCCCAGGGCTTTGTCCAGGTCCTGCATTTTGGGCATGCCCTGGTCGGCAAATGCCAGGTGGTCGAACGGTAATGCCGCGCGGGCACTGGCGAAGGCTTGCGCCGCCTGGTCCGGCGCGGGGTGGCCGGCATGGGCCAGGGCGGACAGCAGCAGTGCGCTTTCGTCGGCCAGCTCCAGCAGATGGTACCTGCCGTTGAGCGGGCGGGGCCCTTCGATATTGCGCTGCAGGATGCGCAGCAGCGTCCACTCCAGCAGCTCGATCTTGCGGTCCGCTTTGGCCAGCGCGATCAGGTTGCGCTGCAATATCGCCCAGTGCGCCTTGCTCAGTTGTTTCAGCGCGGGCATCGCCAGTTCCAGCAACGGCAGACGCAGCCCTTCGCCCAGTGCGCTCAGCTCGCCATCCAGCGCATCGAGGGCGGCGGCGACATCGGCCTGCAACTG
>NZ_CAMPHN010000339.1 GCF_946885885.1 uncultured Pseudomonas sp. | reverse complement strand
ATGCTGCCGAGGGGCAGTTGGTGGCGCTGCACGATGTCCTTGAGCAGCACGATCAGCGCATCTATCTGCGCCGGCGAATAGGGTTGCCAGTAACGGCCGTTAGGACTTTCGTAGAAGCCTTGGTTGACCAGCTCGATGCCGATGGAGGTGCCGTTCAGCCAGGTGCGGCCTTGCCATTGGCTGTCGCCGGCATGCCAGGCGCGGCGGTCTTCGTCGACCAGGCGATAGATGGTCGCCGGCGCTTCGCCGATCAGGTAATGGCTGCTCACCTCGCCCTCGGTCAACAGCTGTAGCGAGTGCGCCAGATCCGTGGAGGTGTAGTGCAGGACTATGTATTGCACCCGGCTGTTCTGGCCGACCGCGTTATAGCGGGTGTCGATCCGTGGGCCGCTGGCGCAGCCGGCGAGCAGGGCGCCGAATAAAACGAGACAAACCAATTTCATGGGCGAATATGCAACACGCTTTGTAGGTTATCCAACAGCATATCGACGCTGAGCATGATCAATAGCATGCCCATCAGCCGTTCTACCGCGGTCAGCCCGCGAGGGCCGAGGAAACGCTGCAGGAACGAGGCCTGCAACAGGATGAAGGCGGTGGCCGCCCAGGCCATGAGTAGCGCCGCGTAGAGTTCCCACAGCGGCCCTTCATGGGTATTGCGCAAGGTCATCAACACCGCCAGGGCCGAAGGCCCGGCTACGGCGGGCGTCGCCAAGGGTACCAGCATCGGCTCGCCATCCGGCACGTCGCCCAGCACACCTTGCGGGCCGGGGAAAATCAGGCGCATGGCGATGACGAACAGGATGATACCGCCGGCGATCGCGGTTGCCTCACGCGACAGGCCCAAAATGCTGAGGACTTTGTCGCCAAACGTAAGGAACAGCAGGAGCAGCGCCAGGGCGAACAGCAGCTCGCGGCCGGCTACGCGGAGGCGGCGCTCGGCCGAGACGTTCTTCAACGCGGCGATATAGATGGCGATATTGCCGAACGGATCGGTGACCAGAAAGATCAGAATGGCGATGCCGAAAATTTCCATGCGCTGTTCCTCGACTAATCTCAATTAGCAGACTAGCTGTGGTTGCTGCCTTTGAGTCGATAGATCGATAGCGTTGGTCCGTTGTCCAAGCGCTAACTAGGTGCCATTGCTAAGCTAGCCTTGTACAGGTTGTATCAGGCTGTACATGAGCTGTTGAAATTTGGAGTTGCTGTATGCGTTCGCTGCTCTGGTTCAAACAGGATCTGCGTTTGCACGACCATCCCGCATTGCAGGCGGGGCTCACCAGTGGATGTCTGTTGCCGGTATTCGTCCTCGATCCGGCGTTATTGCGGGTCAATGAATTCGGCTGCCGACGACTGGGAGTGCATCGCGCGCGTTTTCTTCTGGAAAGCCTGGCGGCCCTCGACAGCGGGCTGCGTAAACGCGGTTCCCATCTGCTGGTGCTGCCGGGTGCCCCGGAGCAGGTGATCGTGCAGTTGGTCGACAAGTTCGAGTTGGACCAGGTGCTGACCCTGGAAGAAATCGCCCCGGACGAACGCGCCCAGATCGCACGCGTACAGCGCCAGCTCAAGGGCGTGCCGCTGCTGCAGTACGCGGGCAACGGCTTGCTGCGCGGCGACGAATTGCCTTGCCCGCTCGAGCAGCTGCCGCAGGTGTTCGGCCAGTTCAGAGAGCAGGTCGAGGCGCGTCTGACGGTATTTCAACCGCATCCCCTGCCCAGCCAGATACCACCCTTGCCGGATGGCGCCGAAGCCTTGCTGCAGGAGTTGCCGAACCTGTCCCAATTGGGCCTCGGCGAGCCGAGCAGTGTGCCGGCCAGCGCCTTTCCTTTCGCCGGCGGCGAGATGTCGGCGTTATCGAGGTTGCGCGATTACCTCTGGACCAGCCAGGCCGTGCGCAGCTACCAGGAGACCCGCAACGGCTTGATCGGCAGTGAATATTCCTCGAAGTTTTCGCCCTGGTTGGCCAATGGCTGCCTGTCGGTGCGGCGGATAGCGGCCGAATTACGGCGTCATGAAGCGCAGTTCGGGCGCAACGATTCGACCCAGGGCCTGTGGACGGAAATGCTCCGCCGCGATTTCTTTCGCTGGACGCTGTTGCGTCACGGCAGCGCACTGTTCAAGGCCAACGGCCTGAAAGCCACCCGGGGCAGCCCGACGCAGGTCGATCGGCGTTTCCGGGATTGGTGCCAGGGCAGCACCGGCATGCCGTTGGTGGACGCCAATATGCGCGAACTGGCCGCCACAGGCTTTATGTCCAACCGGGGACGGCAGATAGTCGCCAGTTACATGATACACGATTTGCAGCAGGACTGGCGTCATGGCGCCGCCTGGTTCGAGGAGCATCTGCTCGATTACGACCCGGCCAGCAACTGGGGCAACTGGGTTTCGATGGCGGGTATCAACAATGGCTCCAGACAGCCGTTCAATACCCTGCGCCAGGCCCATGAATGCGATCCCGACGCGGCCTACGTCAGCCTTTGGTTGCCGGAGTTGCAAGGTATCGCCAGGCACTTACGGCACACGCCTTTCCTTCTGGGGGCGCAGTTGCAAGGTATCGGCTATCCGCAACTCGAACGCATTCCGGAAAGCTGGAAGCCCTACCTGCCGCACGCGGCCTGAGGCATCGACAGCCTGTCAGCCGCATTCGATGCGGTTACGCCCGGCATGCTTGGCCCGATACAGCGCCTTGTCGGCCCGTTCGAACACCTGATCGCCGAATTCGCCGTTGGCGAAAGCGCTGATTCCCGCCGACAAGGTGATGGTCACCGGCTCGCCCTTGAAGTGGAACGGGCAGGCTTCGACACCGCCGCGCAGGGTTTCCAGCAATTGCATGCCGCCTTCCAGGGGCGTGGCGGGAATCAGTAGGGCGAACTCCTCGCCGCCGAAGCGGGCGATGAAGTCGGTCTTGCGCAAGCGCTTGCGCAGTTCATGGGAGATGATTTTCAACACCTTGTCGCCGGCCAGGTGGCCATAGTTGTCGTTGATCCGTTTGAAATGGTCGATGTCCACCACCGCCAACAACAGCTCCCCGCCGTAGCGCTGCCAGCGAGCCAGTTCGAGCTCCAGGCGCTCGTTCCAGCCGGCGCGGTTGGCTAGCCCGGTGAGTGGGTCGAGCAGCGACTTCTGCCGTTGTTCTTCCAGGTGGTCGCGAAAACCCTTGGCTTCCTGCTCCATGCTCGCCACCCGCTCGACCAGGATTTGCAAGCGATCGGCCGCCAGATGGTCGCGCTCGTCGCGCTGGCGCTGGTAATGCGTCATGGTATTGAGCAGCCCGTTCAGGCGGTTTTCCACCAGGTTTTTCAGGCTGTCCAGGTCGGTGGCCTGCTGCACGCTGCTGCTCAGGCCATCGACCTGTTGGCGCAGATCGTGGTCCAGGTCGCGAGCCGCATTGACCGAGTCGACATAGCCTTCGTGGGCATCTTTGAGGTTGTCCTGGAAGCTCGACAGGCGCTCGTTGAGCTGCTTGAGATAGCCCTCGAACTCACGCTGGCCGACATCGGCGATCGCCAGCAGCAACACCGCCAGATCGTCCAGTACCGGCACCAGCTCGTACAGGTTCAGACCGCCTTCGATGCGCTCGCGCAACTGCTCGGCCTGGCCCTGGTGACGCTCGGGTACCGGCAGTTCGCTGAGCAGGCCGAGCAGGCTGCTTTCGACATGGCTGGCGATGGCGCTGTAACCGGGCTCCGGGGAGGCGGGCAGGGCATAGTCGGGGTCGGCGGCCGGGCTGTCCGGCGCCGGAACGCCGGGTGTGACCGGTATTTCGGCGGCCGGCGCGGACTGCACGGGTGCGGCGGGCTGTTGCGCGCTGTCC
>NZ_CAMPHN010000338.1 GCF_946885885.1 uncultured Pseudomonas sp. | reverse complement strand
ACTTCGACGATGAAGTTCAAGTAAGGCTCGCGCACCGGCTTGCTCGATAGCACGCGGATCACGCCGCTGCCGCCTTGCAGCAAGGGGGTGAAGCGCAGATCGTTGAGAAAGTAGATGCGATCGACGCCGGAACGGCTGAAAACCTCGGCGGGGGCGAGGCGCACTTTGAAATCGACATCGGACAGGTCGCCCAACTCCAGCAATTCGATTTCCGCATCCAAAGGCTGGTTCAATGCGGAATGCAGGGTGATTTCACCCAAGCCCAAGGCCGGCGCCAGCCCCGAATAGAGCGCCGAACCAGAAGCGAGACCGATCAAGAGTTGCCGTGCTCGAATCATAGGAACCTCCCCAGTAACGCTTCCTGAGTAGTTACACCACGACGTTGCGGCAATCGACGTGAGCCCAGAAAAGGGGCGGTATCGCCGCTGTTGTCAGTCGGGGAGCAATTCCATATGAAACCCGGCCGCTGATCGCCCTGGCTGCCGATCCGGGCGTCAACGCACCGAAGGAATAGCAAGGGGCCATCACCGGAAAGGATAGGCAATAAGTCAACAAAACGACAAAAAATAGCGCGACCGTTTATCCGTCACTGTTTTGTCGTTCTAACGCCTTGGGCTGCCAGTACCGTCAGCGCGAAAATCGCGCCCATCAACCAGAAACTCTGCTGAAAGGCCAGGGCTTCGGCCGCGGAGTCGGCGCCCTCGCGGTGGTGGCGCCATTCGAGGAAGAAGGTCAGCAGGTTGACGCCGAACGCCCCGCCGAGCTGCCGTACGAAGGTGATGGCGCCAGCGCCCTGGGCCAACTCCTCCTGGCTGAGGATATCCAGCGAGCCGGTACTCAGCGCCGGCAACAGCAACCCCAAGCCGACCCGACCGACGCAGGCCCAGAAACACAGCACCACGAACGAGGCACCGGGTTCGAGCCAACCCAAACCCGCCCCCGACAGAGCGAACACCAGCAACCCCGCGATCAGCAGCGAAGCCGCCGACCAGCGATCGCTGAGCCAGCCGCCGAGAAAGGACGCGCCACCCATCAGGATACCGGTGGGCAATAGCAGTAAACCGGCGCGGCCGGCGCTATAGCCCTCCACCGTTTGCAGGTAGAGCGGGATCAGATAGGTCGAACCGTAGAGCCCCATACCCAGGGTCAGAGCCACCCAGCTGGCATTGCGAAAACCGCCGTGGCGCCACAGGCTCAACGGCAGCAGCGGCTTGAGGCTGCGCCGACTGCGGAGGAAAAAGCCGATAAACCCCAGCAACCCGAACGCCGCCGGCAACCAGACGCGCGGCGCCGACCAGGCGAAGCGCTGCGCCTCGGCCAATGCGCCGAGCGAGGCGAACAGGGCCACGCAGAGCAAGACAAAGGCCCAGACATCGAGAAACGGCGTATTGCGCTCGCGCTCGCTGGGCATCAGCCACTGCGCCCCGAGCGCGGCCAGCACACACATCGGCAGCGGCATCCAGAACACCGCGGCCCAACCGAAATGATCGACCAGATAGCCGCCGATGGTCGGCCCCAGGGTCGGTGCGATCATCACACCGAGGCCATATATCCCCAGCGCCATGCCCCGCCCGCCCGCGGCGAACACGCGAAAAATCAACACCATGGCCAAGGGCTGGACGATGCCGGCGCACAAACCCTGAATACAGCGCAGGACGATCAACTGCCAGGCGCTTTGCGCCACCAGGGCCAATAGCGAAGCGAAGATGAACAGCAGCAAACCAGCCTGCGCGGTACGCCGCGCGCCCAGGCGCGCATGCGCCCAGGCCGCCAGTAGCAAACCCGCGGTCATCGCGGCGAGAAAACCGGTGGACAGCCATTGCGCCAGCGGCCGGCCGATGGCGAAGTCCTGCATGATCGCCGGCAAAGCCACATTGATGCTGGTCGAGGCCAGCACCATGGCCATGCTGCCGATCATCAGCACGGCCAACAGCCACTGCGGATAGCGCTGGCCGAAGCGCGCTTGCAGCGCCGGCAGGCCCTCCTGCATCAACGCTTTTCCAGGTTACCCAGAATCCGTGCGTGCACCAGTTGGCAGCGACGCAGTTCGTCTTCGTCGATACCGTCGAACAGTTCTTTGCGTAATTGCGTGGAAATCGCTTCGATCTTCTCGATCAAGGGTTTCGCCGGTTCGCACAAGGCGATTTTCTTCGCCCGGCGATCTTCCGGCACCGCGTGGCGGCTGACCAGCCCCTGGGCTTCCAGGCTATCGAGCAAACGCGCCAGGGTCGGCCCCTCGACGCCGACGCTCTGCGCCAATTCGCGCTGGGTCGGCGCCTCCTTGAAGCGCCCGAGGTGCAACAGCACCAGCCAGCGCGCCTGGGACAGGCCCAGATCGACAAGACGGCGGTCCAGCTCCGCGCGCCAGGCACGGGATAACTGGGCTAATTGCATGGCAAAACGGTGTTGATCTAATTGCGACATGGATTAACGACTCTAAGTATCAAAAAACTAATTATTAGCCAGCTAACCATAATCACGGTACCGAGATCAAGGCTCGTTTGGCGGATCGCGATAAAGGGTGCTGCCAGCAGGCGGATCGGTGCGCGTAGCGGCCCAGTGACTTTCACCACTTCACGTACTGGTCCTCGACGAAGCCCCAGAGGTTGTCGATGGCCACTTCCGGCCGGCCAACCGGGCGCAGCACGCCACTGAAACGACCGAATACCTGCTTGAAGTTGCTGGCCAGAAAGCCCAGGTTGAGGCGCTCGCGATGCAGCCCCCGGGCCTCGAAGCGCAATTGCACCTGGCCGTCGTGGGAGTCGATCCGCCAAGGTTGCAACGGCTGATCGCGGTCGAAGGCGAAGCGCGCCGTATCGACCTTGATCAGTTCGCCATCGAGCCAGAAACAATTTTCGGTGAAGCTGGTTTCGTTGACCCCGCACGACAGGTTCAGCCCGACCCGCTGCGCGCCGGCTTGGCCGGACAGGCAGGCCCAGTTCCAATAGGTTTCCGGGCGCATATAGCCGGCCGACCAATCGTGGTGGGCAAAGGCGTCGATCGCCGTCAGGTCGAACTCGCCGAGGCTGCTGAGCACCGTGCCGCGGCAGCGCACGCCCGCGACTTTCTGCGCGTAAACCCAACCGTTCGCCGCACACGGCGTATTCAGGCACATCGTCTGAAACGCCGGCTGCTGCTCGGAGAAGCTGGCATCGATGCGCGTGCCGTCGTCCAACTCGACCAGCAGGCGCTTTTGCCGCGGCGCCTCGCTGTTCTCGAAGCGCAGCAGATTGCGCCCGCTGCGCAGCTCGCAGACGCCATCCTGCGGTCGCTGGGAAAAACCCGTGCCCATGCCCAGAGGCAACTTGAACTGCCGCGCGATAATGCGCCCACTGCCCGGATGGAACAGATAAACGAAACCGACCCCGAGCAGGCTCAGGTTGGCCAGCGCGCAGCCACCGATCAGCGCCTCGCTGACCAGTCCGAAATACTGGAATTGATGAAAGCGCCGCCACTTCGCCAGAGCGCCGAGGCGCCGGCCCATGGCCGAGCGGAAGTCGAAGTCGCGGTAATTGATCAGCTTGGGAGCGTCCGCGAATATGCCGTAATGCGCTTGGCCGTTGGCTTGAATCAGGCGTTCCATGGAAAATCCGTTAGCGCAAGAATGGCCATGATGCTAGCACCGGCACCACTGCCCCGCAGTCACCGTAAGCGACAGCTACAGCGACGAAACCGGCCAGCCCAGGCGCTGTCGATGTTTCGCTCGCGAGCCGCGCTAACCCATCACCCGATTACGGCCAGCGGCCTTGGCTTCATAGAGCGCGCGGTCCGCACCTTCGTAGAGTTGGGCCAAGGTGCCGGACTCATCGGGTTGCAGGCAGGCAACGCCAATCG
>NZ_CAMPHN010000337.1 GCF_946885885.1 uncultured Pseudomonas sp. | reverse complement strand
CGCTCAATACGCCGATGAAGTGAGTGATCTTGCCGTCTTCGTTGGGCACCGGTGCTATATACAGATCGTTCCAGAACGGGGTGCCGTCCTTGCGGAAGTTACGCAAAACCACATGGCTGTCGCGTTGTTCCGCCAGGCCTTGGCGAATTTCACCGATGCCCACTTGCTCGCGCTCCTGGCCTTGGAGAAACCGGCAATTCTGGCCGAGGGCTTCGCTGGCGCTGTAGCCGGTTATGCGTTCGAAGGCCGGGTTTATGTAAATGATCGGTAGGTCGTCGGCTTCCGCATTACAAATGATCGCGCCGTTGTAGCTGGCTTCCAGACTGCGTTTGAGTAGGCGTAATTGTTTATCCGCTTCCTTGCGTGCGGTGATATCGCGAAAGGCCACGACCCAGCCGAGCGGACCGCTATCGTCCAACAATGGCGCGCTGTCGTAGGCGATATACCGCTCGCCCTTGTGCTTGAGCGGCAGGTTTATCTCGCCATGTTGATTGCTTTCGATACCATCGAACGACAACGGTAGAAAGTCAGTCAGGGGTTGGCCGAGCAATATTTGTGGGGGGCGACCGAGCAAGTCGGCGGCGGCGGGGTTGATAAAACTCAGCCGGCCTTGGCGGTCGATCGCCAGCAAGCCCTCGGCAATGCTGTCGGTGATTGCCGAGGTGAAATCGAGTTGGCTTTTCAGGCGTCGTTCGCCGGCGAGCACGGCCTGCATCAGACGGTTGTTTTCCAATACCGAAACCGCCATCTGGGCGAATTGCTGGGTAATCGCCAGGTCGTTCTGGTCGAATTCGCCCAGGCATTTCTCGGTGAGTTGCAGCAGGCCGATATTGTGGCCGGCGTAGTCTTTCAGCGGGGTGGCGAGCCAACCTTGCATTGGTGGGTGACGATGCTCTTGCCGGTTAAGCACGCTCCAGCGCGGATGTTGCTCGAGTTGCGCGTGAGTGAGCACGATCGATTGCTGAATTTCGCAGGCAAGGGTATAGACACCATTGCCATCGTGCGGGGGCTGATAGCCCTGCCAATCTGCATATTTCTCCGACAGCGAGAACGCGTCGATCGAGGTTGCCGCGTCTGTGCCCTGGAACAGAATCATGCTTGCCTGATGAGTCCCGATCAGCAGGCGCAGGCGTTCAGCCATGTATTCGAGCAGCATCTGGCTGTCCATGATGCTGTTGATGTTGACCGCGGTTTCGCTCAGGCCCCGTAGCAACTCGGCCTGGTGCTCGGAGCGCTGCAAGGTTTCGCGCAGGGTGCGCGTCATCTGGTTGCGCTCGCTGATGTCCTTGGCGATGCCGAAGACGCCGACGATGCGCTCGTCGACGATGATCGGCAGATTGGTCAGGTCGAGCTCCAGCAACCTGCCGTCGCGGGCGCGGCAATGCAGCTCGTAGTGTTGCGGTTGCCCCTTGAGCGCGGCCTTGATCCGCTCTTTGGCTTGCGCCAGGTCATCCTCGATCAGCATCAGCGATATCGGACGGCCGAGCACTTCCTCCACGCTGTAACCCGAGAGCTTGCAGCCGGCCTGGTTCATGCCGGTGTAGCGGCCCGCGAGGTCGAAGGAAAATACCGGATCGGGGTTGAAGGTGAAGAGCGAGCGGAAGCGTTGCTCGCTTTCCAGCAGGCGCAAACGGTCGCGCCGGCGCTCAATGGCGATGGCTGCCAGTTGCCCGAGGGTGCCGATCAGTTGCAGGTGGTCGTCGTCGGGCGATCTGGGCTCGTGGCTATAGATCGCGAAAGTGCCGAGTACATCGCCATGGGGGGAGATCAGCGGAATCGACCAGCAGGCGCGCAAACCATGCTCCAACGCCAGGGGGCGCAATCTCTGCCAGCACGGATCGCTAGCGATATCGTCGGTTATCACCAATTGCCGGCAATGGACCGCCGCGCCGCACGAGCCGGCGGCTGGGGCTATATCGAGGTCTTGTAGAGCCTGGACACAGGGCGGCGGCAGGTTCGGTGCGGCGCCGACCGTCAAGTGTCGTTGATCCTTGTCGACCAGCATCACCGAGCACGCGGTATTGGAGGCTTGCGATTCGCCCAGCAAGCAAATGGTCTTGAGTATTTCCTCCAGCGCTTGATCGGTGGAAATCATATTGAGAATGTCGCGCTGATCCTCCGCATAGGCCTCGTTTTGCAACAGGCGGGTTATGTCGTGAGCCACGCACAGCAGCGTGTGCTCGCTTTTCGACCACCAGCCGGCGTACCAGAGCAGGTTGGCACTGCTGCCATCCTTGCGTCGGTAGCAGTTACGAAAACCCTGGAGCAAATCTCCGGCCATGACTGCTTTGGTCATGGCCTCGGTGCGCTGGCGGTCTTCGGGTACGACGAATTGCAAATAGTGCTCGCCCAGCATCTCTTCGGGGGTGAAACCGAGTATGGCCACCGAGGAGGGGCTGACTTGAGTGAAATGGCCCTGCCCATTGATCGAACAGAGCAGATCCATCGAGTAATCGGTGATCCGCTGATTGAGCTCTTGCAGATCGGCTTGGCGTTGCAGGCTTTGTTCCAGCTCCTGGTTGCTACGCCGCAAATGCTGAGCGTGTTCGATGGCCACATGCGCCAGGCGCTGACTGATCATCAGAAAGAAGCTGAATGCCAGGCCGAGCAACATCAGCAGGTTCGGCAGGAAGCCGCCCGCTTGCGTCGAAGTGGGCTTGCTGCGAAAGCTGACCACGCGCCAACTGTTGTCGCCGGCCTGAATGAGCTCTTCGCCCACTTGGCTCGAAGGGGCCTTGGTATCGGGGGGCACTGTGTCGTAGAGCAACTGCTGATTCTGATAAACCTTTACGCCGAAGCCGCCGAGCCCGGTATCCAAACCCTCTTGCAGGGTAAGGCTGAGGTCCAGACTGGCAACCAATATCCAGTTGGAATCGGGCAGCAGTAGGCGGATTGCCAACAGGCTGTGCGGGCCAGGGGTGTTGTATGCCTTGCTGATATGCGATTTTTCATCGGCGGGGATCTGCTGTAACCATTCGCGCAATTCAGGCTGTTCGAGCAGGTTTTGCAGGTGCTCGCCGGCGTTATCGCCACGACCGGTAACCCCGCGTGTGCGCAGTTGATCGTCCAACAGGGCGACTACTTCGATATCGGAAAAATCCCGTAGATAGCCGCGACTCTCCTGCTGCCATTGGGGGGCGGGTGGGAGGCCCTCTTCCCGCCAGTGTTCGGCGGTGCGCTGGAGCAGCGTGCTGCGGTTGTTCAGAACGCTGGCGATGGAGCCTTGCAGTTTGGACAGCAGCAATTCGTTCTGTTGGACGCTGGACTCGATGCCCTGTAGATGGAGGAGATACCAGCCACCACAGGTCAGCAGGACACCCAGGGCGCCGGTTAGCAGGCTATTGCGATCGAACAGGTGGCCACGATTGGGCGGCAATCGGATCAGGCACAGCAGGCCAATGCCGGTGCACAGGGTGAAGAGATTGGCCGTGCTGCTGATGCTGTACTTATAGCCGAGGCGCCATTCGCTGAGGTTCGGCAGCCAGGTCGATAACAGCGACAGACCGGCGAGCGCGATCACGGCCACGCCAATGGCGTTGCCGAGGTGCTTGCCCCAAGGGCCCCGGCGATAGCTCAACAAACCGATGGCGATTAGGCAGAAGGCCAGGGCCAAAGGGGAACGCATCCGCTGAAACCCGCTGAGCAGGGAATAACCGGGCTCCCCGCTCGGGAACAGGAAGGTGTGGATCAGTGTATACGCGCCGACCCCGAGCAGCAGGCTGAGGGCATATCTGGCCAGGTGCGGCTGCTGATAAATGCAACCGAATAGGCCCACCCCCAGCAATATGGCCGCCAGGGCGGCATCCGGTAGCAGTACGATCTGAGCGGCGCTGGGC
>NZ_CAMPHN010000336.1 GCF_946885885.1 uncultured Pseudomonas sp. | reverse complement strand
GAGTCCGAATGCAAGCCGGTAAATTCACCGCCCGCCGCTGATATCCAGCAGCGCCCCGCTGGTATAGGACGCCTGATCGCTGGCCAGCCAGAGTATCGCTTCGGCTACTTCCTCGGCGCGGCCGCCGCGGCCCATGGGCACGCTGCGGCTGACCCGCGCTACGCGCTGCGGCTCGCCGCCGCTGGCATGGATCTCGGTGTCGATCACGCCGGGACGCACGGCGTTGGCGCGAATTCCCTCGGCGGCCACTTCCTTGGCCAGGCCGCGGGTCATGCTGTCGATAGCGCCCTTGGCGGCCGCATAGTCGATGTATTCGTCCGGCGCGCCGAGACTGGCCGCCACCGACGACAGGTTGACGATGGCGCCGCCGCGTCCGCCATGGCGGGTCGACATGCGCTTCACCGCTTCGCGGCAGCAGAGAAAGCTGCCGAACACATTGACCGCGAAGACCCGTTGCCAGCGCGCCAGGTCCATCTGCTCCAGGCGCATCTGCCGCTCCAGCATGCCGGCGTTATTGACCAGCGCATCGAGGCGGCCGAACGCCTGGTCGAGGCGGGCGAACAGCTGCAACACCTGGGCTTCGTCGGCCATATCGGCCTGCACGGCGATGGCCCGTCCGCCGTTGGCTCGGATTTCCTCGACAAGCGCATCGGCGGCCGTGCTTTGTTCGCGATAGCTGAGGCACAGGTCGTATCCCCGGGCCGCCGCAAGCTTGGCGGTGGCGGCGCCGATGCCGCGACTGGCGCCGGTTATCAGCATGACTCTGTTCATCTGCGGGTTCCCTGGATTGGTCGGAGGTAGCGCCTGCCTGTAAGAAAGTTTTGCAAGCGCTTGAAATCTTATCGCCCATCCACATTTTAGTGGTGTACGCGGGATGCCGAAGTCGGGTTCCGCGCCATGGACCGCCGAAGAGCCGAGTGCACAGCGCGTGCTTCATTCGTTCCGCGGTGGCCCGTTAAAAACTCGCTGAACCCAGGAGATCAGTTATGAGCACCGCATTTTCCATGACCCCGCTGTTTCGTCAGTCCGTTGGCTTCGACCGCTTCAACGATCTATTCGAGTCGGCCATGCGCAACGAGTCGGGCAGCAGCTATCCCCCGTACAACGTCGAGAAATATGCCGACGACCGCTATCGCATCGTCGTGGCGGCGGCCGGCTTCCAGTCGGAAGACTTGGATCTGCAGGTCGAGCGCGGGGTGCTGACGGTCAGCGGCGGCAAGCGCGACAATGCCGAGAACGTCACCTACCTGTATCAAGGTATCGCGCAGCGCGCCTTCAAACTATCGTTCCGCCTGGCCGACCATATCGAGGTCAAGGCTGCGGAATTGACCAATGGTCTGTTGAATATCGACCTGCTGCGGGTGGTGCCGGAAGAGGCCAAGGCCAAGCGCATTCCGATCAATGCCGTGCATCCCGCATTGGACAATTGAGCCGGCAGTCATCGGTCAACCAGCTAACAAGGGCGCCCCGCGGCGCCCTTGTCGTTCAGGCGATCAGATGTTGATTGCGCAGCAATAAAATCCGGAATTCGTCGAGAGGCAGGGGTTTGCTGAACAAATAGCCCTGGTATCGGTGGCAGCCCTGTTGCTGGAGAAAATCCAGTTGCTCCTGCTCCTCGACCCCTTCGGCGATCATTTCCAAGCGCAGGCTGCGCGCCATGGCGACGATCGCGCGGATGATTTCCGCATCGTTGGGATCATGGGTGGCGTCGCGCACGAACGATTGATCGATCTTCAGCACATCCACCGGCAGGCGCTTGAGGTAGGTGAGCGATGAATAACCGGTGCCGAAATCATCCATGGCGAAGCTGATACCGAGGCGTTTGAGGCGGTTCATTTTGGCGATGGTGTCCTCGATATTCTGGATCACGATGCCTTCGGTGATTTCCAGCTTGAGGACGGGTTTCGGCAGTTTGCTGTTGCGCAAACTGCTTTCCACGCGTTCGACGAAATCCTGCTGACGGAACTGCCACGGGCTGATATTCACGCACAGGCTGAAATCCTTGGACTCGATCAGGCCGTCGCCCAGCAGTTGCGCGCAGGCGTGGCAGGCCTCGGCGAGCACCCAGCCGCCGACCTCGAGGATCAACCCGGTTTCTTCCAATACCTGGATGAACACGGCCGGCGACTGCGGCCCGAGCGTCGGGTGGAACCAGCGCAGCAGGGTCTCCGCGCCGATGATGTGCCCGTTGCGCGCATCCACTTGGGGTTGGAAATACAGTTCGAACTCGCCGCGCGCCATGGCCAGGCGCAGGTCGTTCTCCAGGCGCAGTCGCTCGCTGGCCGCCTCCTGCATGCTGCGCCGGAACAGTTGAATGGCATTGCGACCCGAATCCTTGGCGCGGTAGAGCGCGATATCGGCGCGTTTGAGCAGATCCGCCGGGGTATTGCCGTGATCGGGAATCAAAGCGATGCCGATGCTCGGGGTGATTTGCAGGGTATGGCCGCTCAAGTGCATCGGCTCGGCGAGCAGTTCGCGCAGTTTTTCGGCGATGCCGCGGGCTTGCTGGACCACGTCCGAGCGCTTGCCCTCCAGCCCGGACAGCAGCACGACGAACTCGTCGCCACCGAGGCGGGCCACGGTATCTTCCTGGCGCACGCTGGCTTCCAGGCGGGCGGTGACCATTTTCAGCACCGCATCGCCGACCGGGTGGCCGAGGGAATCGTTGATGTGCTTGAAATGGTCCAGATCGAGAAACAGCAAGGCGCCGCGTAACTGATGGCGCTTGAGCAAGGCGATCTGCTGGTTCAGGCGATCGATCAAGAGCGCACGGTTGGGCAGGTTGGTCAGCGAATCGTGATAGGCCAGGTGTTGGATCTGCGCCTGGGCCTCCTTTAGCTGGCTGACATCGCGGGCGGTCAGCAGCAGGCAATCGGCGCCTTTCAGTTGGATCGGCTCGACCGAGACCTCGACTGTCTTGACCGTGCCGTCACGGTGTTTGCCGAGCATTTCGCGGTGCAGCACATGGCCGTCGCGCTGCAGGGACTCGAGCATTTCCTGGCGTTGTCTGGGGTCGGCCCAGACGTTCATTTCCAGGGCGGTGTGGCCGATGACTTCTTCCGGGCGATAACCGGTCAGGCGATAAAAGCCTTCGTTGACCTCGATATAACGGCCCGTATCGCGTTCGGTGATGGTGATGGCGTCGGGGCTGGAGTGGAATGCCTTGGCGAACTTTTCCTCGCTGGCCTTGAGCGCCGCCTCGGCGCGTAAACGCTCGCTGACGTCGCTGAAGGTGGAGAGGATGCACAGGCGCCGTTCGACCCGGATAAAACGGCTGGACACCATGCAGGTCAACTCGCGCCCATCCTTGGTGCGATACGTGGCTTGCTCGTTATTCAAGCCCTGTTGCGCGGTGAGCTTGTCGTACAGCCGTTTGCGCTCTTCGGTGTCGACCCAGAAATTGGTCTCCGGGCCGCTACGCCCGACCAATTCCTCGGGCTTCCAGCCGAATACCTGGCTGAAGCTGTCGTTGATCTCGACGAATACGCCATCGCGGATACGCGACACGCTGATCGGATCGGGGCTGGCCTGGAACAGGGTGGAGAATTTTTCCTCCGAGGCCTTCAACCGCCGTTCGCGTACCACCCGCTCGCTGATATCGATCAGGGTGCCGGCCATGCGCAGCGGTTTGCCCTGGCTGTCGCGGTAAAGCTTGGCGGTGCTCTCCAGGAAATGCACCTGCTTGTCGGCATACAGGGCGCGGTAGGTGACCTGGAAATGGTCGTGCGCGCCTTCGACCAGCTCGTTGTAGATGCGGCGCATGGTGCGGCGATCTTCGCGCGGTACATGGCGGAAGAATTCGCGGAAAGCGTCGCTGAAGGGCTCGCGGGGCAAACCGTGCAGCAGTGCGGCGCGGGCCGAGGCGAACAGGGTGTCGCTGGGGATGTGCCAATCCCAGGTGCCCA
>NZ_CAMPHN010000335.1 GCF_946885885.1 uncultured Pseudomonas sp. | reverse complement strand
GGGGACGCCATTTTTTACCCGCTCTGCGGGATTTTTAAGGGTCATTCTTAACGGAGTGGCCCTTTTGTTTTTACGGCTCCAATTTCTTCCCATCCTTCCTTATCTGCGACAGTCCGACCAACGGTCGCGATCGGATCTTGCTGATTTTTATTACAAGCATAATATTACAGACGTAATAAGTGACGAGGTCGCCATGAACGACAAGAAAGCCCAAACCCGTGAACGCATTCTTTTCGCGGCCAGTGACGCGCTGGTCAAGCGTGGCCCGGCCGAGCCGAGTGTCGGCGAGGTGATGGGGGCTGCCGGGCTGACGGTCGGTGGCTTCTATGCGCATTTCGAGAGCAAGGACGCCTTGATGCTGGAGGCCTTCAAGCAGTTGCTCGGTCATCGCCGCGAGCTGATCGCCGAAATTAAAAGCGAGCTGCCCGCCGATGAGCGTCGGGCCTTGTTGGCGGCCTTCTATCTGTCGCGCAAGCACCGCGACAGCACTGAGCAAGGTTGCCCGCTGCCCAGCTCCGTAGGCGAGTTGACGCGTCTGCCCGAAGGCTTTCGCGATGCGCTGGCGGAACATCTGGAACTGATGATGGCGCAGTTGGCGGCGCGTCCGGAGGAATCGGAAAAAGTGCTCGCCGATATGGCGTTGATGGTCGGGGGGCTGGCGTTGGCGCGGGCGCTGGGTCCCTGTGAGTTGTCCGACCGCGTTTTGCGTGCCGCCAAGTCGGCGGTCCTGTGAGGAGAATGGCAATGAGCAGCTTGAGCTGGATTCGTGGTTTCAACGCGTCGGTCGGTTTGCTGGCGCCTCATGCGGTGGCGAGCAAGATGCGCCGTGAGTTTATGACTCCGCGTGAGCTGCCGCCGCGCGATTGGGAGTTGCCGCTGCTGGCGCAGGCCGAGCGCATCACCCTGCGTTTCGGTTTATCGGCCTTGCGTTGGGGGAGCGGCCCCGCGGTGTTGTTGATGCACGGTTGGGAAGGGCGGCCGACGCAGTTCGCCGGCCTGATCAAGGTGTTGGTCAATGCCGGCTATGGCGTGGTGGCGCTGGATGCGCCGGCCCATGGGCGCTCGCCGGGCCATGAGGCCAATGTGGTGGTGTTCGCCCGTGCGTTACTCGAAGCGGCCGGGGAGTTGCCGCCGTTGAAAGCGGTCATCGGTCACTCCATGGGCGGCGCCAGTGCCTTGTTGGCGACTCAGTTGGGCTTGCGCACCGAGGCCTTGGTGAGCATTTCCGCGCCGAGCCGGATTCTCACCATGTTGCGGCGCTTTTCGCACTTCGTGGGGCTGCCGAGTCAGGCACGGGCGCATTTCATCCGCCTGGTCGAGGAAAAAGCCGGTATGCCGGCCAGTCACCTCGACGTGGCTCGCTATCAATTGGATTTCCCAGGGCTGATCGTGCATGCCGAGGACGATCCCATAGTGCCGGTCAGCGAGGCCGACATCATCCACGAGGCCTGGTTCGACAGCCGCTTGCTGCGTCTGGAGGCGGGCGGGCATCAGCGTGTGTTGGCTGATCCTCGTCTGCACGAAGCGGTGTTGCAGCTGCTTGCGACGGCTCGGCAAACGGTGCCCAGCGCTGCAGCCTGGTAGCGGACTATCGGGGGCAATTGGCTGAAAGGCGGCTGATTGGGCGGCGCGGCTTCCAAGCTCGGCGCGGCAACGGTAAGGTTGCAGCACGCAACTTGGCGCCGGCCAAGGATCAAGTCACCCCTGCTGGTTGCTGTAGCCACTCGCTGGCCGGCCGCCTGGAGCCACACCTATGAGCTGGGATCTCGCCAATCCATTCGTTATCGATCTTCAGGTCAGTGCCGATGATATCGACGGTCTGGGGCATGCCAACAACGCGGTCTATGTCAGCTGGCTGGAGCGCTGTGCCTGGCGCCATTCGCAGTACCTCGGTCTGGATTTGAGCGAATACCGCCGTCTCGACCGCGCCATGGCGGTGCTGCGTCATGAAATCGACTATCTGGCCAGTGCCTATGAAGACCAGGAGCTGCAAATGGCGACCTGGATCGTCGAGTCTGACCAGCGCTTGAAAATGGACCGGCGCTTTCAGCTCGTCCGCCCGGAAGACGGTCTTACCCTGTTGCGCGCGAAAACCACGTTTGTCTGTATCGAACTGTCCAGCGGCAAGCCCAAGCGCATGCCGGCCGAGTTCGTCGAGGGCTATGGGCGGGCGTTGCAGCCGGCGTTTCCGATGGAGCTTTAACGCGACGCCGTCACTCCAGCTTCGGGGCGAGAAACAGCGCATCGTTGTCGAGCATCACCTGGTATTCCCTGGTTTCCCCGGGTTCGAGCAGGATCGATTGGCCGCTGGCCAGATCATCGGCATTGCAGTTGCCAACCGCCGAGAGCTTGGCCCTCAGGTAGTGAGTGCCGGCGGGCACATCCAAACTGACCGATTCGCCGACCGGCAGGTGCGCCACCGACTTCTCCTCGAGCAGCAGTTCCACTTCGCAGCCTTCCGGCACTTTGGCGTCGCGGCCGATTATCAATTGGGCCATCTTCTCCGAGGGGGCTTGCGTAGCGGGCGCTGCATGGCTCAGGCCAAGACCGAGGTACAGACAGCCAAGCAGTAACAGGGTGCGCATCGTCGTCTCCAAAGCATTCGATCGTCACGATGTGGACTCTGCGAGGCGTGCAGTGTTCCAATTCGCAACCTTCCAGGCGCGATTGGCCGCGTAGCTGGGCCGTTTTTTCGAGACTCTATCTATGCAAATCGCCCTGGCGCCCATGGAGGGCTTGGTCGACGAAATCCTCCGTGATGTGCTGACCCGTGTGGGCGGTATCGACTGGTGTGTGACCGAATTCATCCGCGTGACCGAGCGGGTATTGCCGGCCAGCACCTACCAAAAACTCGCCCCCGAGCTCTTCAGCGGCGCGCAGACCGCCGCCGGTACGCCGCTGCGCGTGCAGTTTCTCGGTTCCGACCCGGCTTGCCTGGCGGATAACGCGGCCTTCGCCTGCACCCTGGGCGCGCCGGTGATCGACCTGAATTTCGGCTGCCCGGCCAAGACCGTGAATAAATCCCGCGGCGGAGCGGTGTTGCTCAACGAGCCGGAATTGCTCCATGCCATCGTTCGCGAAGTGCGCCGGGCCGTGCCCGCGCAGATCCCGGTGACCGCCAAGATGCGCCTGGGGTTCGCGCACAAGGACGCTGCGCTCGAATGTGCCCAGGCTTTGACCGAAGGCGGCGCCGCGCAGCTCGTGGTGCATGCGCGGACCAAGGTCGAAGGCTACAAGCCGCCGGCCCATTGGGAGTGGGTGGCGCGGGTGCAAGAGGCGGTCAAAGTGCCGGTCTGCGCCAATGGCGAGGTGTGGAGCCTGGACGACTGGCGCCGCTGCCGCGAAGTCAGCGGCGTCGACGATGTCATGCTCGGCCGCGGCCTGGTCGCGCGCCCGGATCTGGCTCTGCAGATCGCCGCCGCACGAGCCGGAGGCGAGGTGGCGGCGATGGATTGGCAGGCGCTGCAACCGCTGCTCGCCGAATTCTGGCTGCAGGCACGGCGCAAGATGTCGCCGCGCTACGCCCCTGGTCGCTTGAAGCAGTGGCTGGCAATGCTCACCCGCAGCTACCCCGAGGCCATGGAGCTGTTCAATCTGCTGCGCAGGGAGAACGATTGCCTGCGGATCGATGCCATGCTCGGCATCGAAATCCCGACGCCGGAGCAACGGGACGCAGGCTGAGCCTGTAGCCCGGATGCAATCCGGGAGGCGATGGCAGTCGCACAATTTTTCCCCGGATTTCATATACGGGCTACGACGTTAGAGCCTAGGTTTATTTGCAAGATTTTATGAGGTCGTAGGGTGGATGGCGCTTCATCCATCCACCAAACCGCAATGGTGGATGAAAAATGCAGGTTGAAGCCCTGAGTCCGAATGCAAGCCGGTAAATTCACCGCCCGCCGCTGATATCCAGCAGCGCC
>NZ_CAMPHN010000334.1 GCF_946885885.1 uncultured Pseudomonas sp. | reverse complement strand
CAGACATCGGGAACTCCCAAGCTGAATAACGGGAGTCACAGCATCGTCTCTGGGTGTGACGCTTTGGTGGCGATGGGATGAATAGATGCTGACAACGCGTGAACCTAAGTTGAGTGGTCACGTAGCCCGGATGCAATCCGGGAAGCGATGTCAGCTGCACAACTCTTTTCCCGGATTTCATCCGGGCTTCAAAAGCTTGGCGGGTTGCACCCGCCCTACGGGTTGAAAAACCCGCTTTGTAGGGTGGACATGGCGAAGCCTTGTCCACCGCGGGCGCCCAGATATTGCGCGTCAATCCTCCGCCGCACGCACCGACTTGGGCGACAGGCGCAGGCTGCGCAAGCTGCGCTTGACGCTCTTCAAGTGGTTGACCAGGCTCGGTCCGCGGGCCATGGCCACGCCCATGGCGAGCACGTCGATCACCACCAGGTGGGCGATGCGCGAGGTCAGCGGGGTGTAGATTTCGGTGTCTTCCTGCACGTCGATGGCCAGGTTGACCGTGGCCAGATCGGCCAGCGGGGTCTGGCTCGGGCACAGGGTGATCAAGGTCGCGCCGGCTTCGCGCACCAGGTTGGCGGTGATCAGCAGATCCTTGGAACGCCCGGACTGGGAGATGCAGATGGCCACGTCGGTGGGTTTCAGGGTAACCGCCGACATCGCCTGCATATGCGGGTCGGAGTAGGCCGCGGCGGTCAGCAACAGGCGGAAGAACTTGTGCTGGGCGTCCGCCGCCACCGCCCCGGAGGCACCGAAGCCGTAGAACTCCACGCGCTGCGCCTGGGAGCAGGCGGCAATCGCCTGCTGCAAGGCCAAGGGATCGAGGTGCTCACGCACTTCGATCAAAGTGTGCAGCGTGGTGTCGAAGATTTTCAGGCTGAAATCGGCGACCGAGTCGTTCTCGTGGATCGCGAACTGACCGAAACTCGCGCCGGCGGCCAGGCTTTGCGCGAGCTTGAGCTTCAAGTCCTGGAACCCGGTGCAACCGATCGCCCGGCAGAAACGCACGATGGTCGGCTCGCTGATACCGACGCTATGGGCCAGTTCGGCCATGGAGCTATGCATCACCGAGGCGGGGTCGAGTAGTACGTATTCGGCCACCTTGAGTTCCGATTTACGTAACAGATGACGTGACTGGGCGATGTGCTGCAACAGGTTCAAGGGCAAGGCTCGGCTTTGACAAGTAACGAATCAGTCGGCGCGCCGCTTCCGAGTGGGTCTCGGTTATGATCGGGGGCGGCCGGGTGTAGTGGCCTTGTAGTTATACTACATGGACCGTCCCCTCGCACGGCTAACAGCTCGTTATCCGACTTGGAGTCATCATTTTGAGCATTCCATGCGACATGTTGGTATTTGGCGGCACAGGCGACCTGGCCCTGCATAAGCTGCTGCCGGCGCTCTATTACCTGCACCGCGACGGCCGCCTGCATGCCGGTATGCGTATCCTCGCCCTGGCCCGCCGCGCGCTCGGCCGCGAAGCCTATCAGGCTCTGGCCGAGCGCCACTGCCGCGCCCAGGTGGCGCGAACCGACTTCGACAACGACACTTGGCAGGCTTTCGCCGCCCGCCTCGACTACTTCGCCATGGACGCCAGCCAGAGCGCCGACTTCGGCCGCCTGGGCAAACGCCTGGGTACGGGCGACGAGCGGGTGCGGGTCTACTACCTGGCCACCGCGCCCGACTTGTTCGAGGACATCGCCTCGCACCTGAAGATCGCCGGCCTGGCCGGACCCCATGCGCGCATCGTGCTGGAAAAACCGATCGGCCATTCGCTGCAATCGGCCCAGTCGATCAATACCGCGATAGGGGCTGTGTTCGACGAGGCGCGGGTGTTCCGCATCGACCACTACCTGGGCAAGGAAACCGTGCAGAACCTGATGGCGCTGCGCTTCGCCAATGCCCTGTTCGAGCCGATCTGGCGCGCCGGGCATATCGACCACGTGCAGATCAGCGTGTGCGAAACCATCGGCGTGGAAAATCGCGGCGCTTACTACGATAACGCCGGCGCCATGCGCGACATGGTGCAGAACCACCTGTTGCAGCTGTTGTGCCTGGTGGCGATGGAGGCGCCGGTGCGCTTCGACGCGGAATCGGTGCGTAACGAAAAGCTGAAGATTCTCGAAGCGCTCAAA
The DNA here is from genome assembly GCF_946885885.1 of uncultured Pseudomonas sp. The sequence continues at coordinate 1,803 of NZ_CAMPHN010000334.1, read as the reverse complement.
CCCATCACCGGCCTCGACGTGCGCGACAAGACCGTGCGCGGCCAATACGCCGCCGGCAAGATCGGCGGCCAGGAGGTGCCGGCGTATTACTTCGAGAAAAACGCCGACAACGACAGCGATACCGAAACCTTCGTCGCCGTGCAGGCGGAGATCGAGAACTGGCGCTGGGCCGGCGTGCCCTTCTACCTGCGCACCGGCAAACGCCTGAGCAAGAAAACCTCGGAGATCCTGATCCAGTTCAAACCGGTGCCGCACCAGTTGTTCGGCCCCGGCGAGGCCAACCGCCTGCTGATCCGCCTGCAACCAGAGGAATGCATCAGCCTGCAGTTGATGGCCAAGAACCCCGGCAAGGGTATGCACCTGGAGCCGGTGGAACTGGACCTCAACCTGGCGCACGCATTTCGCAAGAAGCGCCGCTGGGACGCCTACGAACGCCTGCTACTGGATGTGATCGACGGCGATTCGACGCTGTTCATGCGGCGCGACGAGGTCGAAGCCGCCTGGCAGTGGGTCGACCCGATTCTGCAGGGCTGGCGCGAATACTATGAGAGTCCGCGCAACTACCCGGCCGGCAGCGACGGCCCGGAGCAGGCCAATCTGCTGCTGGAGCGGGCGGGGCGCCAATGGATGGAGTGAACCGCCCGCAGGGCTATCGATAGCGACCCTGAGGGCTGTGGCTCACCGCAATGTATGCAGGAAGCTGATCAGATAATCCCGCTCGGCAGGATCGGCAATGGCCACGTGACGCATGCGCGTGCCCGGTACCAGCGCCTCGTTGTCGGTAATCCATTTGCGCAGGTTGTCCTCGGTCCAGGTGATCCCCGACGCCTGCATGGCTTTCGAATAAGCGAACCGGGGCACGGAAGCCGCCGGGCGATCGACCACGCCGAACAGGCTGGGGCCGAAGGCGTTCTCGCTGCTATCCAGCGAGTGGCAGGCCGTGCAGTGGTGCGCGAACAACTGGCGCCCGGCGGCCTCCATGGCCTTCTCGTCGGCCTGAACGAGCGGCACGACCGCCAGTGCACTGCTTAAAGCCAAAGACGCTAGCAAGATGGTTTTCATCGCATTTCCCCTCAAAATGTCTCGGTAAAGACAGTATGTTTTGTAAGGGTTAGCGACGGCTCTTGTACAAAAGCAGCATTTTTCTCCTACCAAAGCACACACTGCCCGGCGCAGGCCGGACAATGCCCTCGCCCCGGTGTCCCGATAATCCGGCGATATATGCGGCATAGAGGGGCTGGCGCACTTCGCGTGATAGCGCGATATAGCCGCGGATAACTACATGCAGGCCACTTATATATCCAGCAGATATTAGAAATTGTCCAGCCGCCGTCATCGCACATCATCTGACACCGCTGATTCATGCATATAGGCCCTGAGCGTTCATGCATTCGCCCGTATATCAGAAAAGTTCGGAGTCACGATATTCACCGGCATATATCCGCGCATATGCGCCAGATATCGGCCGATATTCGGCACCGATAAACCGGCGCACGCGGAAGCCCAAGATACCGCTCTAGGCCGTACTTTCAGAGGCTTGCAGCTGTTCGCGGCGAGCCTTATTGCGGGCGCCTGCCGAGGGCATCAAGCAACTACCGCGCCAGGCGCTGGATAATTCGCCGAAACCACGCGCGTGAACGCCGATCATCGCGCCTAATTAAGCGCCGCCTCGCCACCGATAATCCGCTGGTTATTCGTCTTTGAATTAACCTGCATCGAGAACATTCTTAACCGAATCTTCATCTTGCATATCGGCATTGCGGGTTGAGAATTATTTTTCGATATGTTTAACCTAATAGGGAT
>NZ_CAMPHN010000333.1 GCF_946885885.1 uncultured Pseudomonas sp. | reverse complement strand
CCGGCAAGGATTGACCGGACTATATAGGCTTGTCCCCGGATCAGGTCAAACCTGATGGCGGGCGCCGATGGTCTTGGCGCGCCTGCCGGTGCTAGGATACGAGGCCTCCATTCTAGTGATTGCGCAGCGAAGCGCCTAGTTATCTTATGCCGACTTCAAGTTCCCCCTATGCCGCTTTCGCCGCGTTGCTCGCCAGCAGCGGCCATCCCGTTTCCCCCGCTGAGTTGCATGGCCTGTTGCTGGGTCGCAGCTGTGCCGGTGCCGGCTTCGAGATCGACCCTTGGCTGGTCGACGCCGCCGAGTTGCTCGGCGCCACGCCGCAGGACAATGTGCGTCAGGCGCTGATCGGGCTGCAGGAAATGGTCAAGGCCGAGCTGTCCGGCAGCGACGTCACTATCGTCCTGTTGCTGCCCGGCGACGATGCGCCGCTGCAAGAACGCGCCAGCGCCTTGGGCCAGTGGTGCCAGGGCTTCCTCGGCGGCTTCGGACTGACGGCCCGCGACACGGCGCTGAGCAGTGAGGCGATGGAAGTGCTGCAGGACCTTTCGGCCATCGCCCAGGTGCAGAATGCCCTGGACGAATCGGAAGACGGCGAGAACGATTACATGGAAGTGATGGAATACCTGCGCGTCGCGCCGCTGCTGTTGTTCAGCGAGTGCGCCAAGCCCGTCGCGCCGATCGCCAAGCCTTCGTTGCATTGACCCCTAGCCGTTTGACCTGACCGAGTCGCTCATGATCAGCATCCCCAAGTCGGAATACGCCCGTCGGCGCAAGGCGCTGATGGCGCAGATGGAACCCAACAGCATCGCCATCCTGCCGGCGGCGCCGGTGTATATCCGCAACCGCGACGTCGAGCATATCTATCGTCAGGACAGCGACTTTCAGTACCTGTCCGGTTTTCCCGAGCCGGAGGCGGTGATCGCGCTGATTCCGGGGCGTGAGCATGGCGAATACGTGCTGTTCTGCCGCGAACGCGATCCCGAGCGCGAGTTGTGGGATGGCCTGCGTGCCGGTCAGGATGGCGCGATCAGCCAATTCGGCGCCGACGATGCGTTCCCCATCGGCGATATCGATGACATTCTCCCCGGCTTGATCGAGGGGCGCGAGCGCGTCTATTACGCCATGGGCACCAATCAGGAGTTCGATCGCCACCTGATGGAGTGGATCAACACGATCCGCTCCAAGGCGCGCCAGGGCGCCTCGCCGCCCAACGAATTCGTGGCTCTCGACCACCTGTTGCACGATATGCGGCTGTACAAGAGCGCGGCGGAGGTCAAGGTCATGCGCGAGGCCGCGGAGATCTCCGCGCGCGCCCATGTGCGGGCGATGCAGGCCAGTCGCGCCGGGTTGTACGAGTATCACCTGGAAGCCGAGCTGGATTACGAATTCCGCAAGGGCGGGGCGAAGATGCCGGCCTACGGCTCGATCGTCGCCGCCGGCAAGAACGCCTGCATTCTGCATTACCGAGAGAACGATGCGCCGCTCAAGGACGGCGATCTGGTGTTGATCGACGCGGCCTGCGAGATCGACTGCTATGCCAGCGACATCACCCGCACCTTTCCGGTCAGCGGCAAGTTTTCCGCCGAACAGAAGGCCATCTACGAGCTGGTGCTGGCCTCCCAGGAAGCGGCGTTCGCGCAAATCGCCCCGGGCAAGCACTGGAACGAAGCACACGAGGCCGCGGTGCGGGTGATCACCGCCGGGCTGGTCGAGTTGGGGCTGCTGCAGGGCGAGGTCGACGAGCTGATCGCCAGCGAGGCCTACAAACCGTTCTATATGCACCGGGTCGGCCATTGGCTGGGCATGGATGTGCACGATGTCGGCGATTACAAGGTCGGCGGCGAATGGCGCGTACTCGAGGTCGGCATGGCGATGACCGTCGAGCCGGGTATCTATGTCGCCGTGGATAACCTCAACGTGGCGAAGAAATGGCGCGGTATCGGCGTGCGCATCGAGGACGACGTGGTGGTGACCAAGGGCGGCTGCGAGATTCTTACAAGCGGTGTGCCGAAAACCATCGTCGAGATCGAAGCACTGATGGCCGCCGCCCGCACCGAGGCCGCGTAAGCGCATGCAACAGGTCGAACTGGCGATCGTCGGCGGCGGCCTGGTCGGCGCCAGCCTGGCCCTCGCGTTGCAGGATGGCGCGCGGGCGCGGGGCTGGCGGATCGCGCTGATCGAGCCCTTCACCCCCGGCGCCGGCTATCAACCGAGCTACGATGCGCGTTCGACGGCGCTGTCCTACGGCACCCGACAGATCTATGAGCAGCTCGGCCTGTGGCAACGGATCGCTCAGCGCGCCGAACCGATCATGCAGATCCATGTGTCCGACCGCGGGCGCTTTGCCGCCGCGCGTCTGAACGCCGAAGACGAAGGCGTGCCGGCGCTTGGTTACGTGGTGGAGAACGCCTGGCTCGGCGAGTGCCTGTGGCGCGCCCTGGATCCGCAGGTGGTCAGTTGGCGCAGCCCCGCCGAAGTGATCCATATGCAGGCCACCGGCACGGGCTATCGCTTGACCCTCAACGATCAGGCGAGCCTGCAATGCGAACTGGCGATTCTCGCCGACGGCGGACGTTCCGGGTTGCGCGAGCAGCTGGGCATCGGCGTCACCCACACCCCCTACGGGCAGAGTGCGTTGATCGCCAACGTCAGCCCCGAGTACGGCCACAACGGCCAAGCGTTCGAGCGTTTTACCGAGCAGGGGCCGATGGCCCTGTTGCCGTTGGTGGACAACCGTTGCGCGCTGGTCTGGACCCGCGCGTCAAGCGATGCCGAGCGCCTGCTGGCACTGGACGACGGGGCGTTTCTCGACGAACTGCAGCAGGCCTTCGGTTATCGGCTCGGTGCCTTGCGCCAGGTCGGTAAGCGCCACCTCTATCCGCTGGCGCTGATCGAAGCGCAGGAGCAGGTCCGGCCGCACCTGGTGGTGCTGGGCAATGCGGCGCACAGTCTGCATCCGATCGCCGGGCAGGGCTATAACCTGTCGCTGCGCGATACCCAGGCGCTGGCGCAAATCCTTCTCGGCAGCGCCGCGCCGTTGGGCGACTTCGCCACCTTGCAGCGCTACGTGCAGAACCAGCAAAGCGACCAGCAGCTCACCGTGGGTTTCTCTGACCGGGTCACACGCCTGTTCGGCAGCGGCGAGCCGTTGCTCGCCGCCGGGCGCAACCTCGGTTTGCTCGGCCTCGATCTGTTGCCGCCGGCCAAGCGCTGGTTCGCCCGCCAGGCCATGGGGCTCGGCACCCGCCCCCTATGACGCGGCTCGTCCACTTACTGAAGGAAGCACGATGCAAGCGGATCTGATCATTGTCGGCGCCGGTATGGTCGGCAGCGCTTTGGCCTTGGCTTTGCGGGAGCAGGGTTTGGAAATTCTGCTGATCGACGGCGGGCCGCTCAGCGTCACGCCCTTCGACAAGAACGCCGCCTTCGAACCGCGGGTCAGTGCTCTGTCGGTAGCCAGTCAGCGGGTACTCGAACGCTTGGGCGTATGGGAAGGCGTAGTCGCGCGGCGTAGCAGCCCGTACCGCGACATGCAGGTATGGGATGGTTCCGGCACCGGGCAGATTCATTTCAGCGCGGCCAGCGTACATGCCGAGGTGCTTGGCCATATCGTCGAGAACCGGGTGGTGCAGGATGCCTTGCTCGAGCGTCTGCACGACAGCGATATCGGTTTGTTGGCCAACGCCCGTCTGGAGCAGATGCGCCGCTCCGGCGATGGCTGGCTGCTGACCCTGCTCGATGGTCGGCAGTTGCGTGCGCCGCTGTTGGTCGCGGCGGACGGCGCCAACTCCGCGGTGCGCCGCTTGGCCGGCTGCGCGACCCGCGAGTGGGACTACTTGCACCACGCCATCGTGACCAGCGTGCGTTGCGCCAGGCCCCACCAGGCCACGGCCTGGCAGCGTTTCACCGATGACGGCCCGCTGGCCTTCCTGCCT
>NZ_CAMPHN010000332.1 GCF_946885885.1 uncultured Pseudomonas sp. | reverse complement strand
GCAAGGCGCGACGGGGTCGCTTGACCTTCCCGCGCGGCGTGGTGGAAACCCCGGCTTTTATGCCGGTGGGCACCTATGGCACGGTCAAGGGCATGCTGCCGCGCGATATCGAGGCGACTGGCGCGCAGATCATTCTCGGCAATACCTTTCATCTGTGGCTGCGCCCCGGCACCGAGGTGATCAAGCGTCATGGCGATCTCCACGATTTCATGCAGTGGCAGGGGCCGATCCTTACCGACTCCGGTGGTTTCCAGGTGTTCAGCCTGGGCGCGATGCGCAAGATTAAGGAGGAGGGCGTGTGCTTCGCCTCGCCGGTGGATGGCGCCAAGGTATTCATGGGGCCGGAAGAGTCGATGCAGGTGCAGCGCGATCTGGGTTCGGACATCGTGATGATTTTCGACGAGTGCACGCCTTACCCGGCCGAGTTCGATGTGGCCAAGCGCTCCATGGAACTGTCGTTGCGCTGGGCCAAACGTTCCAAGGAGGCTCACGGCGACAGCAGTGGGGCACTGTTCGGGATCGTCCAGGGCGGCATGCACGAAGAGCTGCGCATGCGCTCGCTGGAAGGTTTGAACGAGCTGGATTTCGACGGCTTGGCGATTGGCGGCCTGTCGGTCGGCGAGCCGAAAGAAGAGATGATCCGCGTGCTCGATTATTTGCCGGCCCAGCTGCCGAGCGATAAACCGCGTTACCTGATGGGCGTGGGCAAGCCGGAAGACTTGGTCGAGGGTGTGCGCCGTGGGGTGGATATGTTCGATTGCGTGATGCCGACCCGCAATGCGCGCAATGGCCATCTGTTCGTCGATACCGGCGTGTTGAAAATCCGCAATGCCTTCCATAAACAGGACGATTCGCCGCTGGATCCGACTTGCGACTGTTACACCTGTAAACACTTCTCCCGCGCCTATCTGCACCACTTGGATAAATGCGGCGAGATGCTTGGCAGCATGCTCAATACAATCCACAACTTACGTCACTATCAGCGCTTGATGGCTGGTTTGCGCGAGGCTATTCAACAGGGTACATTGGCCGCCTTTGTCGATACCTTCTACGCCAAGCGCGGCCTTCCGGTTCCGCCGCTCGAGTGATAATCAACGTTTTAAGATTTCTGAATAGGAGTGTTACATGAGCTTTTTGATTCCCGCCGCATACGCCGATGCCGCCGCTCCGGCCGCAGGCCCTGCCGGTACCGGTTTTGAGTGGGTGTTTCTGGTCGGTTTTCTGGTCATCTTCTATCTGATGATCTGGCGTCCCCAGGCCAAGCGCGCCAAAGAGCACAAGAACCTGATCGGCGGCCTGCAGAAGGGCGATGAAGTGGTCACCACTGGCGGTATCGCCGGCAAGGTCACCAAGGTCAGCGACGATTTCGTGGTGATCGAAGTGTCCGACACCGTCGAGCTGAAGATCCAGAAGGTCGCCATCGCGGCCACCCTGCCCAAGGGCACGCTTAAAGCGATTTAAGTTCAACACCTTTACCACTCGACGGGGCGCTTAATGCGCCCCGCGTCATAACGGGCGGCGTCATGCTCAACAAATTCCCCCTCTGGAAGTACCTGCTGATCGTGGCTGTGCTGGCGATCGGCTTTATTTATTCTGCGCCGAATCTGTACCCTGATGACCCAGCGATCCAGGTCAGCGGCAACAGTGCAGCCATGCAGGTTCAGCAGGCCGACCTGGAGCGCGCGAGCCGCGCCTTGCAGGAAGCCGGTATCGAGGTCAAGGCGACAAACGTCACCAATCAGGGCCGTGCCGGTTTATTGCGTCTGACCAAACAGGCCGATCAGTTGCCGGCCAAGGATGTGGTGCGCAAGGCGTTGGGCGAGGATTTCGTGGTGGCGCTGAACCTCGCGCAAACCACCCCCGACTGGCTGCGCAGCATTGGTGCAGGACCGATGAAGTTGGGTCTGGATTTGTCCGGTGGTGTGCACTTCCTGATGGAAGTGGATATGGACAAAGCGCTGGATGCCCGGCGCAAGGTCTATGAGGGTGAAGTCAAGAGCATGCTGCGTAAGGAGCGTGTGCGTTATCGCAGTCTGCCGGAAGTCAATGGTGCGATTCAGCTAGGCTTTGCCGACGAAGCCACTCTGGAAAAAGCGCAAAACCTGATCCGCAAGGAGTTCAACGATTTCGAGCTGGCGACCGTCGAGCGCGATAGCTTGCAGGTGCTGCGTCTGTCGTTGAGTCAGGCCAAGGTCGCGGAAATTCGCGAATACTCGATCAAGCAGAACCTGACCACGGTGCGCAACCGGGTCAACGAGTTGGGCGTGGCCGAACCGCTGGTACAGCGCCAGGGTGCAAACCGCATCGTCGTCGAGCTGCCCGGCGTGCAAGACACCGCCGAAGCCAAGCGCATTCTCGGCAAGACCGCCAACCTGGAGTTCCGTCTGGCGGCTGAGCCGGATGCATCCAAAGCCACCACTGAAACCTTCGAGTTCCGCGAAGAAGGCCGTCCGCCGGCGCAACTGGAGCGCGAGCTGATCATCACTGGCGATCAAGTGACCGATGCCCAGGCCAGCTTCGACGAAAACGGTCGTCCGCAGGTCAATATCCGCCTGGATGGTCACGGCGGCGAGTTGATGAACCGTGCCACGCGCAACAATGTCGGGCGCAGCATGGCGGTGATCTTTATCGAGCAGAAGCCGATCCTGCGCTATATGCGTCAGACGGTCGACGGCGTCGAGAAAGAAGTCGCGGTGCAAACCTTCACCGAAGAAAAGAAAATCATCAGCCTGGCGACCATTCAGTCGGCCTTGGGCAGTCAGTTCCGCATCACCGGCCTGGACGGTCCGGGCGAGTCGACCGAACTGGCGCTGCTGCTGCGTGCCGGTGGTTTGGCTGCGCCCATGTACTTCGCCGAAGAGCGCACCATCGGCCCGAGCCTGGGGGCGGACAACATTGCCAAGGGCATCGATGCCTCGCTGTGGGGCATGCTTTTCGTGTCGCTGTTTATGATCGCCATTTATCGCGTGTTCGGCGTGCTGGCGACCATTGCATTGGGTTTCAACATGGTGCTGCTGCTGGCACTGATGTCGTTGCTCAGCGCCACCCTGACCTTACCGGGGATTGCCGGTATCGTCCTGACCATGGGTATGGCGGTGGATGCCAACGTGCTGATCTTCTCGCGCATTCGCGAGGAAATCGCCAATGGCATGTCGGTGCAGCGCGCCATTCATGAAGGTTTCGATCGTGCTTATTCGGCAATCATCGATGGCAACCTGACCACTTTGCTGGTGGGCGGCATCCTGTTCGCCATGGGTACCGGTCCGGTCAAAGGCTTTGCGGTGACCCTGTCGCTGGGCATTCTCACCTCGATGTTCACCGCCATTCTGGTGACTCGTGCCATGGTCAACTTGAGCTTCGGCGGGCGCGACCTGAAGAAGTTGTGGATTTAAGGGGTTGAAGATGAATCGTGTAATCAACTTTATGGGTGTGCGCAATCTGGCGCTCGCCATCACCATACTGATAACGCTTATCGCATTGGGCAGTCTGGCGACCAAGGGCCTGAATTTCGGTCTGGATTTTACCGGCGGTACGCAGATCGAACTGGCCTATGAGCAGCCTGCCGATCTCGGCAAAATCCGCGAGCAACTTGCCGGTGCCGGTTATTCCGACGCCGTGGTACAGAGTTTCGGCGCCACTACCGAGGTGGTCGTGCGTATGCAGGGTGACGACCCGGATTTAGGCGTCAAGGTCGCGACTGTATTGCAGCAATCGGGCGATAAACTGCAGGTGGAAAAGGTCGAGTTCGTCGGCCCACAGGTCGGTGAAGAGCTGCGCGATCAGGGCGGCCTCGGCATGCTGCTGGCGCTGGGCGGGGTTATGCTGTACCTGGCCTTCCGCTTTCAATGGAAGTTCTCCGTGGGCGCCTTCGTCTCGCTGGTGCACGACGTAATAGTCACCTTGGGATTTTTGTCGTTCTTCCAGATCACTTTCGACCTGA
>NZ_CAMPHN010000331.1 GCF_946885885.1 uncultured Pseudomonas sp. | reverse complement strand
AAGGATCAGTGCTTATTTCAGGCACCCACGCATCGCTTATGCGGCTTGATTTGGTATATTTGATTGCCGGGTTAATATCTTATCTCTTCCCTTTAATTCCTACAGGCTTCATGTAATCGAAGTGTTGTTCGCTTCGTTGTTCCGCTCGCCATTAATTTGCTATTCAGTTTGCTGTTAGGCATGGTGCCGGTATCAGGTTAAACAGGCGCTTGTGTGTTCTTGCCGTTCCAGCAGGCAGGCGCTTGTTGTCGATAATTATATTGGTTATTGCCGGCCGCTTGTCTTATTAGTTTTGCGCCTGAATATTTAAATGAAATCAAATAGCTAGCAGCCATTCGTCTGCCCTGAAATTGGTGGGACGAACGTATGTTGAACTCTCTGCCTTAAGCTTATTCAAAAAATCGTGACAGGTTCATTTTTTGTAGGGCCGCAATCATGTGAACTGTCTTCCATCTATCGACTAACGAGCGAAACAGGAGAAGACAAATGGCAGATAAAGGCAATATGAGCGTGCGCGATGCAGGTCGCAAAGGTGGTAAAACCACTTCTGCCACTCATGACCATGAGTTTTATGAGGAAATTGGCCACAAAGGTGGCACTAAGGGAGGCCCGCGTGTGCGCGAACTGATCGAGGAAGGAAAGAGCGCGGAAAATAACAGCAGTAAAGAGTAACTGTTGCTGTTCATAAGTTTATAGCGAGGAATTAGAGAATGGCCAATGAAGATAAAGACGACGAGACGACCGAAGAGCAGGAAGCCGAAAAGGGAAGTATGAGTGTGAGCGAAGCCGGACGTAAAGGCGGTGAAACTCGAAAAGAGCAACTTGGCCCAGAAGGTTACTCTGAACTTGGCAAAAAAGGTGGTCAGCGGGTCCGCGAATTGGTTGAGGAAGGTAAGCGCTCTGAAGGCGAGGGCGAAGAAGGTGAAACAAGCGAAGGTGAAAAAGGCGGATCCTGACAAGTTATTCCTACAGCCAGAGGAGGTTCTCAAATGGCTAGCGATAAAGGCGATATGAGTGTGAGTGAAGCGGGCCGCAAAGGCGGTCAAGCGACTTCTGCGACTCACGACCGCGAGTTCTACCAGAATATCGGTCATCAGGGAGGTGAGGCCGGCGGCAAGAAAGGCGGTCAGCGTGTGCGCGAGCTTATCGAGGAAGGCAAGCGTGCTGAAGGTGAAAGCGACAGCGATCGTAAATGACGTTGTCGTTTCACGCACCCTATCGATTAGGAGGAAGTACAAATGGCTAACACCGAGAAAGGCAATATGAGCGTCCGCGAGGCCGGTCAAAAAGGCGGTGAAATCCGTAAAGAACAACTCGGGCCAGAGGGTTATTCCGAGCTGGGTAAGAAAGGCGGTGAAACTCGTAAAGAACAGTTAGGTTCTGAAGGGTATTCGGAGATGGGCCATAAAGGCGGTGAAACACGTAAGGAGCAACTTGGCCCGGAAGGTTACTCTGAGCTTGGCCAGAAAGGTGGCGAAGCCCGGAAAGAACAGTTGGGTCCCGAAGGGTATTCGGAGTTGGGGCACAAAGGCGGTCAGCGAGTTCGGGAACTGGTTGAAGAGGGTAAGAAGCAAGAGCAAGGTAAGCGTTGATTGATCTGCCTGCATGCTTTTTATCAGAGGATATTTCTATGAGGCAACGTCATGAGAATGACGGCGGTAGTAGCGGTAATTATTCCGATAAAGGCGATATGAGCGTTCACGACGCCGGTAAAAAAGGCGGGCAACGTGTTCACGAATTAGTGAAGAGGGTAAGAAGCAAGAGCAGGATAAAAGTTGATTGCCTGCCTGATTCCTGAAGTGGTATGAATGACTAAAGACAATATGAGTGTTCGCGAAGCCGGCCAAAAGGACGGCGAAATGCGCAAGGAGCATCTGGGCCCGGAGGAATATTCCTAACTTGGCCAAAAAGGCGGCGAGGCTCGTAAATACTCATAAACAATAGTTAGGCGCCGAAGGCTACTCGGAGCTTGGCCGCAAAGGTGGGCAACGAGTGCATGAACTTGTCGAGGAAGGCAAAAGACAAGAAGGCGACAAAGAGGAGTAGTGCTGAATGCGGGGCTTTGTCCCCGCATTCTGTTATTCATTCATACCGTTACTACTGTTATTTCTCGAATCAATCGAATACTGGAGGCAATTATGACCAGAGGAATGGGCGGTAGCTCTCCTTCGAATATTGCACACCATTTGAAAGGTATCGATTTCCCGGCGAGTAGAGAACAGCTCCTGGAATGCGCTCGGAAAAATAATGCGGATCAGGATGTTCAGCAGACGATCGAGCAAATGCCTGATACCCGGTACGGCGACATGGCTGAGGTAATGAAAGGTTATGGCGAAGTGCATTGATGCCGTGTTATCCGTCCCAGGGGCATCGCATTGACGCTGGGGCGCGTGATGGGTATAACCGCGCCTCTGTGCATTTACGGTTATTTCCCCATGAGCTTCAGTCCGCTTATTCGCCAATTGATCGATTCTCTGCGCATCCTACCGGGTGTGGGACAGAAAACTGCCCAGCGTATGGCCTTGCAGATGCTCGAGCGCGATCGTGGGGGCGCTTTGCGTTTGGCTCAGGCATTGACCCAGGCCATGGAAGGGGTAGGGCATTGCAAGCAGTGTCGCAGCCTCAGCGAAGATGAGGTCTGTCAGCTGTGTCTCGATTCGCGTCGCGACGACAGCCTGCTCTGCGTGGTCGAAGGGCCGATGGATGTTTATGCAGTGGAGCAGACCGGTTTCCGCGGCCGTTATTTCGTGCTCAAAGGCCATCTTTCCCCGCTCGATGGCCTTGGGCCCGAAGCCATCGGTATTCCCGAATTGCTGGCGCGGGTCGAGAACGGTCGTTTCAGTGAAGTGATATTGGCGACCAACCCTACAGTCGAAGGCGAGGCGACAGCCCACTACATTGCGCAACTACTTGCCAATAAGGGCTTGATCGCTTCGCGCATTGCCCACGGTATGCCGCTGGGGGGCGAGTTGGAGTTGGTCGACGGCGGCACCCTGGCGCATTCGATTGCCGGACGTCGACCGATCCAGTTGTAACGCACACCGCCAAAGCGCTTTACAGCGGATGCCCTCAGTTCCGGACTGCGCTATTGGGGCTGCCGTAGTCGAGAATGCCCTGCGGTATGGCGTAATCCTCACCTTGTAAACCAAGCAAGCGCTCGGTATTTTCCCTGAAAGCCTCAGCGGAAACTGCTCATGTCTGCTTATCAAGAATATTTCGATGACTCCCACCAGTTGGTGCGGGATTCGGTCAGACGTTTTGTCGAGCGGGAAATAGCCCCTGCCATCGACGCGTGGGAAGAGGTCGAGGAGTTCCCCCGGGAGCTCTATCTGAAGGCTGGTGCAGCCGGCATTCTCGGTATCGGCTATCCGGAGCGTTACGGGGGTAGCCACGAGGGCGACGTTTTCGCCAAGGTCGCAGCCAGCGAAGAGCTGATGCGTTCCGGCTCGGGTGGTCTGGTGGCAGGCCTGGGGTCTCTCGATATCGGCTTGCCGCCGGTGGTGAAGTGGGCGCAGACCGAAGTGCGGGAGCGCGTCGTACCGCAAGTGCTGGCCGGCGAAAAAATCATGGCGCTGGCGGTGACCGAGCCGTCGGGCGGTTCCGATGTGGCCAACCTGAAAACCCGTGCCGTGCGGGATGGTGATTTCTACCGGGTCAGCGGCAGCAAAACCTTTATCACCAGCGGCGTGCGCGCCGACTATTACACGGTAGCGGTGCGTACGGGGGGCGAAGGTTTCGCTGGCATCAGTTTGCTGCTGATCGAGAAAGACACGCCGGGCTTCAGCGTTGGCCGCAAGTTGAAGAAGATGGGCTGGTGGGCCTCGGACACCGCCGAACTGTTCTTCGACGATTGCCGCGTGCCGGTAACCAACCTGATCGGCGCGGAAAACATGGGCTTCGCCTGCATCATGGCCAATTTCCAAAGCGAACGGTTGTCGCTGGCGA
>NZ_CAMPHN010000330.1 GCF_946885885.1 uncultured Pseudomonas sp. | reverse complement strand
TCGCCTGCAAATACCGTGGCCGCCTGGAGCACGCCGTGGTCATCGACCCGGTACGCCAGGAAGAATTCACCGCCAGCCGCGGCCGCGGCGCCGCCCTTAACGGCCGCCGCCTAAGGGTCAGCCCACGCAAAAGCCTGGAAGGCGCCCTGCTCGGCACCGGCTTCCCGTTCCGCGACAGCCAGATGGACAACCTGGAAAACTACCTGGGCATGTTCCGCAGCCTGGTCGGCCAGACCGCCGGCATCCGTCGCGCCGGCGCCGCCAGCCTGGACCTGGCTTATGTGGCCGCCGGGCGCTTCGATGCATTCTGGGAGTTCGGCCTTTCCGAATGGGACATGGCAGCCGGCGCACTGCTGATCCAGGAAGCCGGCGGTCTGATCAGCGACTTCAGCGGTGGCCATGAGTTTCTCGAAAAGGGCCAGATCGTGGCCGGCAACACCAAGTGCTTCAAAGCGGTACTGACAGCGATTCAACCACACCTGTCGGCCTCGCTGAAACGCTGATCGCACGGGATACGGACAATAAAAAAGCGCCCCGCGGAGCGCTTTTTTATTGCGTCAGATTCAGTTGGCAAGCTGCGTCAGCACCAACTGGCCATCCTCGACCGGGATACGGCTACCGGGATCGCTGTCCATGCGCACCCGACCTTCCTTGCCATCCAGCTGATATTTGACGTCATAGCCGATCACCTTCTCGGAGGTGTCAGTGACCGTGCTGCAACGGGTCTCAGTGGTGGTATAGGTGTCGTTGGCCTGCATACTGCCCTGCACCTTGTTGCCGGCGTAGCCGCCGCCAACCGCACCGGCAACGGTGGCGATCTTCTTACCGTTACCGCCGCCCACCTGATTACCCAACAACCCACCGACTACCGCACCGATGGCCGTACCGGCAATTCTGTGTTGATCCTGCACGGGCTTCTGACGCGTGACGGTCACGTCCTGGCAAACCTGACGGGGTGTTTTGATGGTTTCTTTAACCGGTTTTACCGCCAATACCTCAGCGTATTCCGGGCCGCTGACCAAGTTGTAGGTCGCGACAGCACCACCGGCCGTTACCGCCACCGCACCCAGTACCGCACCGACAACCATTGACTTGTTCATAGCTAAACTCCTGATCGATGCCACCAGGCGAATTACGCCTGACCTACGCCTGAGACAACGATCAGGTGAATTTGGTTCATATTAATGGCCTTGTGCGAGCACCTTTCTATGAACCCTTACGCCCTCAAGGGCGCTCGTCGACTTCCTCGGCAACCACCGGCGGAATCAGATCGTCAACGGTCAGGTTGAGCCAAATCAGCGCGGCGTTGGAGATATAGATCGACGAATAGGTACCGACCAGAACACCCACAAACAGAGCAATGGAGAAACCGAACAGATTGTCGCCGGCAAAAAACAGCAGAGCAGCGATGGCCAGCAAGGTGGAAATCGAAGTCGCCAAAGTACGCAGCAACGTCTGGGTAGTGGAGATGTTGATGTTCTCGATCAAACTGGCCTTGCGCAGCACCCTGAAGTTCTCGCGCACCCGGTCGAAGACCACGATGGTGTCGTTCAGCGAGTAACCGATGATCGCCAGCAACGCCGCCAGCACCGTCAGGTCGAAAGTGATCTGGAAGAACGACAAAAATCCCAAGGTGACTATTACGTCATGCACCAGCGAGACGAAGGCACCCATGGAGAACTTCCACTGGAAACGAAAAGCCAGGTACAGCATGACTCCGCCCAGCGCCAGCAGCATGCCGAGACCGCCCTGATCGCGCAGTTCCTCGCCGACCTGCGGGCCGACGAACTCGACCTTTTCCACCTGCAGCTTATCGCCCGATTGCTGCAATACAGTCGCGACCTTGACCCCCAGATTCGGATCGTCGCCCTGCATGCGCACCACCACCTCGGTCGTGGCACCAAAGCTCTGCACCACGGCATCGGCATAACCGGCACCAGCCAATTGCTCGCGAATTTTGCCGAGATCGGCAGGTTGCTCGTAAGCCAGTTCGATCTGTGTACCGCCGGTAAAATCCAGACCGAAACTCAGCCCCTTGGTCGCCAGACTGCCCAACGCGATAAGCGTTATCAGCACGGTGATGGCGAGCGCAATATTGCGCACGCCCATAAAGTTGATTACACGGTTCATCTTCAACCCCTTAAATCCACAACTTCTTCAGGTCGCGCCCGCCGAAGCTCAAGTTGACCATGGCACGAGTCACCAGAATGGCGGTGAACATCGAGGTGAGAATGCCCAGCGACAGGGTCACCGCAAAGCCTTTGACCGGACCGGTACCCATGGCGAACAGGATGCCGCCCACCAGCAAAGTGGTCAGGTTGCCATCGATGATTGCCGAATAAGCACGATCGAAACCTTCATGAATGGCGCGCTGCACCGACATGCCATTGGCGATTTCCTCGCGAATGCGCGAGAAGATCAGCACGTTGGCATCCACCGCCATACCCATGGTCAGGACGATACCGGCAATCCCCGGTAAGGTCAGGGTGGCGCTGAGCAACGACATCAGTGCCAGCAGCAGCACCATGTTGAAACCCAATGCAATGGTCGCCAGCACGCCGAACACGCGATAAATGGCGATCATAAACAGCGACACGAAAAGCATGCCCCACAGCGAGGCATCGATGCCCTTGGCAATGTTGTCCGCCCCCAGGCTCGGGCCGATGGTGCGCTCTTCGGCGAAGTACATGGGCGCAGCCAAACCACCGGCACGCAGCAGCAGCGCCAGTTCGGTCGACTCGCCCGGACCGTCCAGGCCGGTGATGCGGAACTGACTGCCCAAGGCCGACTGAATGGTCGCCAGGCTGATGATTTTCTTTTCTTCGGTGAAGGTTTGCACCGCGACTTCTTTCTCGACGCCGTCGACCGTCTGACGCATATAGCGCAGGATCGGCTTCTGCTCGATAAAGATCACCGCCATGCTGCGCCCGACATTGTTGCGCGTGGCACGGTTCATCAACTCGCCGCCGTGACCATCCAGGCGGATATTGACCTGCGGACGACCGTTTTCGTCGAAGCTGGCCTGGGCATCGGTCACTTGATCGCCAGTGATGATCAGCTCGCGCTCCAGTTGCGCCGGCGGACGGCCTTCTTCGCGGAACTCGAAGGTTTCAGTGGTGGCTTTGGATGCATCCGGCTCAGCCGCCAGACGGAACTCCAGGTTGGCGGTCTTGCCGAGAATGCGCTTGGCTTCGGCGGTGTCTTGCACGCCGGGCAGCTCGACGACGATGCGGTTTGCACCCTGGCGCTGTACCAGCGGTTCGGCCACGCCCAACTCGTTGACCCGGTTGCGCACCGTGGTCAGGTTCTGCTTGATCGAGTATTCGCGAATTTCCGCGACCTTGGCCTGACTCAACGACAGACGCAGCACCTGCAAGCTATCGCGCTCGACGGTCGCCAGTTCGAAATCGTTGAACTCCTTGCGGATCAGGTTTTGCGCTTTTTCCAGCGCGGCTTCGTCGGCAAAGCCCAGCTGAATCGCGCCATTGACTTCCGGCAGGCTGCGATAACGCACGCGCTCCTTGCGCAGCATGCTCTTGACTTCGCCCTCATAAACCTTGCGCCGGGCATCCAGCGCCTTGTCCATGTCCACTTCCATCAGGAAGTGCACACCACCGGACAAGTCCAGACCCAACTTCATCGGCCCCGCACCTATGCTGCGCAGCCAGTCGGGCGTGGTTTGCGCGAGGTTCAGCGCCACCACGAAATCCTCGCCCAACGCTTTGCGCACCACATCCTTGGCCGGCAATTGATCGGCCTGTTTGGTCAGCCGCAATAATCCGGCACGGCCTTGATTGGTGACGCTTGTCGCCTTGACCTCGATGCCGGCTTCTTGCAAGGCGCGGCTGGCGCGCTCCAGATCGGTCTGCTGAACCTGCATGGCTGCACTGTTGCCGCTGACCTGGATCGCCGGGTCATCGGGGTACAGATTCGGCGCAGAATAAATAAAGCCGATCGCCAGCACAGCCACGATCA
>NZ_CAMPHN010000329.1 GCF_946885885.1 uncultured Pseudomonas sp. | reverse complement strand
GCGGCGGAGAGGCACCATCCCCGGATTGCATCCGGGCTACAAAAGCGCCCGGCAGACCGACGCGTCCCGTTACTTCGGCACGATCAGGATCTTGCCGTCTCGCTCGCCGCTGGCGGCCGCGGCTACGGCTTCCTTGATCTGGCTGACGTCGTAGGTCGCCGCCACGCGGGTGTGCAGCTTGCCGCTGGCGATCAGTTGGGTCAGTTCGCCGAATACCTTCATCTGCTCGGCCTGGCTGGCGTTCTGGAACCACTTGGCCAGCCAGAAACCGCGCAGGCTGACATCGCGGAATACGAAGGAGGCCGGCGATACTTGGCACGGTTGGCGGCTCATCATGCCGTAGTTGACCAGCACGCCGCCTTCGCTGAGGCACGCCGCCAGATGGTCGGTGGACTCGCCGCCCACCGCGTCGATACCCAAGCGTATGCTCGCGCCGCCGGTTGCCGCGCGTACGCGTTTAGCCAGGTCGGCACCGTCGACCAGTACCAGATCGCCGCCTTCGGCTTCGACGCCTGCGACCGCCGACTCGCGGCGCACCACGTTGATCGTCTTGAAACCGCGCAGCTTGGCCAACTGAATCAGGTAGCTGCCCACGCCCGAGTTAGCGGCATTCTGGATCACCCAATCGCCGGGTTCGAGGTCGACGAATTCGCTGAGCATCAGGGACGCGGTAGGCGGGTTGACGGTCATCATCGCCAATTGCTGCGGGTCGGCTTCGGGCAACGGGATCAATTTGTTGGCCGCGGCGTTGAGGTGGCTGACCCAGGTGCCGCAACCGACCGGCAGCAGGACCATCTGGCCGACTTTCAACTGGCCGACGCCTGGTCCCACTTCCTCCACACGGCCAACGCCTTCATTGCCGCCAACCGCCGGCAGTGGTGGCAGCATGCCGTACTCGCCGGTCAGGGTGAGGACGTCGGACGGGTTGATCGGCGCCGCCAGTACCTTGACCCGCACTTGACCTTCGGCGAGCTCGGGTAGCTGCAACTCGACGGCGGCAATGGATTCGTAAGGCACCGGGCCGCGTGTTTGGTATTCGGCTTTGAGCATGAAGATTCTCCAGGAGGGCGATTAGGCTGGAGATAGAGTCTAGACCTGCCTGGCAGCGTTGCGACGAATCTCCTGTTATCGATCCCGGTGATCGGTTATCAGGCCGTTGAGAAACTACCTGCGTTGGCAATACTGCGTTAAAAACAAGCTCGGAATGCTCATGTACAAAAGTACACTCCGCTTCCTCGCCTGTTTTTGCCTTGTCTTGCCTACGTTTTTCAACGGCCTGCTATGCCTTATTCGTCCGTCGTGCCGATTTCGCCGCCGATCCTTTCGAGTTCGCGCAAGCGTTGGTCATAGGCCTCGCAGCTGTCTTGCAGTTCCTGGGCCGAGGTCTCCGGTGACAGAGCCTTGAGCTCCTGGCGTAGCTGTGCGGCGCGTTGCGGATCGTCGAGGGTCAGGGCGTCGATCTTGTTGGCCAGAAGTTCGGCCTTGGCCGTCGCTTCTTCCAGGGTGCAGGAGGCGTACGCCAGGGTGTGGGTCGATAACAACAGAGCTGCGCAAAGGCCTGGGCGAATGTGCATGGTTACCACCTCGCAATTCGAAGAGGGTTATCCGTTCGGTTGATTGCCGCCAGTGCGGGAAAGTTCAGTGTTCAACAGGCTCGAACCTTAAGCCCGTGCCGGGGGTCGAATTCGATGGAGCCGGGGCATCGAGAGGCTCCACGTTCGGCGCTGTCGCGAATATGCGAAAGCGTGGCAAGGGTTTGCCGCGCGCCGTTCAATTGCCGCATAGCCAAGCGCAGTGTTTTTCTGTTGTCTAGACAAGGGAGAAAATGGCATGTCTTATCACTGGGATCTTATCGAGCGGTTGCTGCACGAAGTGCAAAACTCGGCGGGCAAGAGTTTCGCGCCACGCGCCTATGCCGAACAGCTCGCACAGGAATTGGAGCGCGCCGGCGAGCACACCGACGATCTTGATAGGCTTAAAGCGCAGGCTTCCGAATATGAAGCGCAATTGCTCAATGGCGGCTTTATCGCGCCACGGCCGGAAGCGGAAGGCGGCAACGGTGAGAATTTCGTATTGACCGAGCGCGGCTTGCAGTTATTGAGCATGATCGACAGCAGCATTCCCGGCGGCGAACACTCCCGCGAGGTCTTGGAGCAAAAAGGCTCGGCGGCATTGGTGCCGGAAGTGTTCGACGAAGTGGCCAGCGAGGCGAATCTGGTGTGATGGGCGGTCGGCGAGTCGTGACGCACAGCACGGCTCGCTGTGAAACGCAGTCATTCGGCATCTGGAACTCAGTCGCCGAAATTGGCTCATCGCTACCCCCCCCCCTGGGAAACGGATTACCGGGGCATCATGGAGAGGAGGCATACAGGCAGATGGCCTTACCTTAAGCGTGCACCATACTAAGAACTTGCCCGGCTCGATAACGCCCGCTGCGTAGAACATCGGATTCGGTTATTTTCCGTCTACCCCGCAGTTTATGGCGCGCGGAAGCTTTGGCGTGGGTTGCGCCTGCGCATGAGTGTCCAAGTTCGCATAGATGTCAGTCGGTTTTTCGCTAGGTTGATAGGCAACTTTCAATTGCCGGCAACCGACGCTGCCCCGTCCAAGGTATTGGCATGAAGTGGTTAACCGCACTGCTGTTGCTGTGCTCCAGCCTGGTGGCCATCGCG
The DNA here is from genome assembly GCF_946885885.1 of uncultured Pseudomonas sp. The sequence goes on along the minus strand of NZ_CAMPHN010000329.1, from coordinate 1,332 downwards.
GCGCCGGTGCGCTTCGGTTTCGGCACGCATAAACCGCCCTATGTGTTCGAGGGCGAGGCCAGAGGCCTGGAGTTCGAGATCGTCACCGCCGCCGCGACCAAGGCCGGGTTCGCCGTCGAGGTGTTGTATGCGCCGATGGAGCGTCTGCATTTATTGCTGCTCCGTGGGCAGATCGATGCGATTGCTACCACCAATGAGCGCAGCGGCGTGCAGGGTTTTTATTCCGAACCCTATATCCATTACCAGAACGTTGCGCTGGCTTTGCGCGAACGGGGCTTCAGGATCGAGCGCATAGCCGATCTGGCGAACTATTCGCTGAGCGCCTTTCAGCGTGCGCGTTTCTTGCTCGGTAGCGAGTATGCGCAGGTGGTGGAAAACCATCCGCGCTATCGCGAAGAGGCGCACCAGATCGCCCGCAATCGCTTGCTCTATAGTGGCCGTGTCGATGTGGTGGTCGGTGATATGCGAATCTTCCGCTATTTCAATCGCGAGGTCGGCGATCAGGTGGACGTCAGCCAGCCGCTGACGTCGTATCCGCTGTTCGAACCGACCCCTTATCGTGTCGGCTTCGTTTCCCGGGCTTTGCGCGATCGATTCGATAAAGGCTTGGCGGCATTGCGCGAGAGCGGCGAGTACGGGGCGATCGAGCGCAAGTACGAGAGCTATTGAGCGCTGGCGGTAAGCCGGCGAAGGAGAAACGTGTGGCCTATCGACAGCTAGTGGCTTGTATCGGGTTGTGGGTGGTGGCGGTATCGACGGCATCCATGGCCCAGACTGAAAGCCCGCAGCTAGCGAGTGAGCAGGGTCGATTGCAGGTCGAGACGCTGGCGACGGGGCTGGAAAATCCCTGGGCGTTGGCCTTTCTGCCAAATGCCCACGGCATGTTGGTGAGCGAACGGCCCGGACGTTTGCGCCTGGTCGATTACCAAGGTGCGGTATCCGAACCCATCGAGGGTGTGCCCGAGGTCTATGCCAAGGGGCAGGGCGGTTTGCTCGATGTCGCGCTGTCGCCGGATTTCGCCAATGACCGCCTAGTTTACCTGGCCTATGCCGAAGGCGGTCACGAGGGCCGCGCCGGTACCGCGGTCGGCCATGGCAGGTTGTCCGCGGACAATCGCCACTTGGAGCATTTCACGGTGATTTTCCGGCAGGCGCCGAAACTCTCCACGGGAGTGCACTTCGGCGCGCGGTTGGTGTTCGACCGTGACGGCCATCTGTTCGTCACCCTCGGCGAAAACAACGAGCGGCCGACCGCGCAACACCTCGACAAGCTGCAAGGCAAGGTGGTGCGTCTGCACGCGGATGGCCAGGTGCCGCGCGACAACCCCTTTG
>NZ_CAMPHN010000328.1 GCF_946885885.1 uncultured Pseudomonas sp. | reverse complement strand
TCGCCGCGCTCGAAACGCCAGGTGCGGATGATCTCCAGGCGGTCGATATCGGCCAGGTCGCCGGTAAAAGGCGCGAACGGCGCGGCGAGGCGGACGATGCGCATGGCGGCCTGGTCGAGCAGGCGCTGACCCGACGACTCGAGAACCTGCACTTCGTAAAGAGTGCCGTCGCGGTTGATCGACACCAGCAGGCGCAGGCTGCCGTAAATCTGTTGGCGGCGCGCTTCGTCAGGGTAATTGAGGTTGCCGATGCGCTCGATCTTCTTGCGCCATTCGTCTTTATACCAGGCGCCCTTGTCGCGCATGGTCGAGGCCGCGTTGAGGCGATGGATCTTCGGGCGCTTGGCATACTGCTGGATGTCCTGGGCCAGTTCGGCTTCCAGGCTGGCGATTTCCGAAGACAGTTGCGCGCTGTCGAACACCGGCGCGGGCGGCGTTTGTGGGGCGGGCTTGGTTTCTTCGCGTTTGACCGGGGTTTTCTGTTGCTGCGGGGTGCGGGTGGCGATCGCGGCTTTCGGCGCTTCCTGGTGGGCCTCGGGTTGTTGCGGGGTCGCCGGCGGGGTCACGCGTTTGACCTGGGTGTCCTGGAAGGGTGCTTGTTCGGTGGTGGTGGGGGCGGCCTTGTGTTCGAGGGCGCCGCTGCCTTGTTGATTGTCCTGGGCGAGGAAGTCGGCCTCTTTGGGCTTTTCCTCGCTCTTGAACGTCGATAGGGTGATTTCCAGGGTTTTGCTGATCTGGTTCGGCTCGGCCAGGCTGAAGCCGATGCCGAGGATCACGGCGGCGTGCAGGGCGGCGGCGAGGAACAGGGTAAAGCCGAGCCGATCCGCCGGGCGTATCTCGGTGGATGGGGTGGCGGCTGGCGGTGTCGTGGCTGCGTTCATCGCGTTTCGGGTCGGCTCAGGTTGCCGCGCAGTCTGACGGCTTGGAGTGGCAGGCTGCAAGCGGCGAGCTTCAAGCTGCCACTTGCGTCAAGCTTTCTGTCTTTATGGCTTCATGTTCTGCAGCTTGCCGGCGATGCAGTCCATCAGGCGTTCGCCGATTCGCGTGTCGTAGGCGGCATCGATTTCGCGGATACAGGTCGGGCTGGTGACGTTGATTTCGGTCATGTGTTCGCCGATGACATCGAGGCCGACGAACAATAGCCCGCGCTCGCGCAGTGCCGGGCCCACCGCTGCGGCGATTTCGCGGTCGCGATCGGTCAGTGGGCGTGCTTCGCCGCGACCGCCGGCGGCCAGGTTGCCACGGGTTTCCCCGGCGGCGGGTATGCGGGCCAGGCAATAGGGTACGGGCTCGCCGTCGATCATCAGAATACGTTTATCGCCGTCGACGATGGCGGGTAGATAAGCTTGCGCCATAATCTGTTGAGTGCCGTGGGCGGTAAGGGTCTCGAGGATCACCGAGAGGTTGTGGTCGCCCTCGCGGTGACGAAATATCGAAGAACCGCCCATGCCATCAAGGGGTTTGAGAATGATGTCACGCTGTTCTTTGGCAAACTCGCGCAGAATGTCCGGCCTGCGGCTGACCAGGGTCGTAGGGGTGTATTGGGGGAACTGGGTGGCGAAGAGTTTTTCATTGCAGTCGCGTAGGCTTTGCGGGCGATTGACCACCAGCACGCCTTCTTGCTCGGCTTGTTCCAGCAGGTAGGTCGAGTAAATGAATTCATTATCGAAGGGTGGATCCTTGCGCATCAGGATCACATCCAGTTCGCTCAGCGCCACATCCTGTTCGTCGCCAAGCTCGTACCAGTGCAGCGGGTCATTGAAAACCTGGAGCGGATTGAGGCGGGCACGGGCTTGACCCTTGGCCTGGTAAAGATCTTTCTGCTCCATATAAAAGAGCGACCAGCCCCGCGCTTGAGCTGCGAGCAGCATGGCGAGCGAGCTGTCTTTTTTGAAAGAGATCCGGGCGATGGGATCCATGACGATGCCGAGGCGGACGCTCATTGGCGCTTCTCCGTAAGGGTGGCGGCTGAAGAGTGGATTCTAACCCCTGTCGTCGGGGCGGTGCTGGCGAAATGGGCGGTCAAGGAAAAACCCCGTGTTCCGGGGCTTATAGATTGCATCTGGAGAGTATGCTAAAAAGGCCGAACGGTCGGGTTGCAGCCCGTCGATGGCAGGGCCTCAGGCGCACTGATACAGACGCAGAAAAATAACGACTCACCGAGGCGATGGTAGGGCAAACATGGAACAACATTCCGAGGGTTTGAGGGTAATGGTGATCGACGATTCGAAAACGATTCGGCGCACCGCAGAAACCCTGCTGAAGAAGGTGGGTTGCGAGGTAATAACCGCAGTGGACGGCTTCGATGCTTTGGCAAAGATCGCCGATACCCACCCCAATATCATTTTTGTCGACATCATGATGCCGAGGCTGGATGGTTATCAGACCTGTGCCCTGATCAAGAACAACAGTGCTTTCAAATCCACTCCGGTGATTATGCTGTCCTCCAAGGACGGCTTGTTCGATAAAGCCAAAGGCCGCATCGTGGGCTCCGACCAGTACCTGACCAAGCCCTTCAGCAAAGAAGAGCTGCTCGGTGCTATAAAAGCCCATGTGCCTAACTTCACCCCGGTGGACCAAGCATCCTGACGTCTTGCTGGATAGCCCAAGGCACCGCTTTCGTGGCGCTTCTGAAGCTCTCTCTATGTATTGGAAAACACCATGGCTCGAATTCTGATTGTTGATGATTCCCCAACCGAAATGTACAAACTGACCGCCATGCTGGAAAAGCACGGGCATCAAGTACTCAAAGCGGAAAACGGTGCCGACGGCGTCGCCCTGGCGCGCCAGGAAAAACCCGACGCGGTATTGATGGATATCGTCATGCCGGGTCTCAACGGCTTCCAGGCGACCCGTCAACTGACCAAAGATGCGGAAACCAGCCATATCCCGGTGATCATCGTCACCACCAAAGACCAAGAAACCGACAAGGTTTGGGGTAAGCGCCAAGGCGCGAAAGATTACCTGACCAAGCCGGTTGACGAAGCCACACTGCTGAAAACCCTGAATGCCGTATTGGCCGGCTAACGCGGTGGCAGTGCGCAACTAACTATAATAAAAGGCCGCGGTTGGCATGTCGGAAGCCCAAACACCCTTTCAAACGCTCCTTGAAATCGACCAGCGTTGTCGGTCGCTTGCGGCTGGCCTGCCTTCGCAGAAGGCGGTGGTGCAAACCTGGAGCGGTATCGGTTTTCGTATGGGGGATCGGTTTTTCGTTGCGCCTATGGGTGAGGTCGGCGAAGTCCTGCACGAGCCCCGGCACACGCTGCTGCCCGGCGTGAAAAGCTGGGTGAAAGGAGTGGCGAACGTGCGTGGTCGTCTGCTGCCGGTGATGGATTTGTGTGGTTTCTTCGGCAACGAATTGTCGCCGCTGCGCAAGAAACGCCGTGTTCTGGTGGTCGATCACCAGGAGGTATTCGCCGGCCTGACGGTCGACGAAGTGTTCGGTATGCAGCATTTCCCGGTGGATACCTTCTCCGAGCAGCTGCCGCCACTCGAAGCCTCGATTCAACCGTTTATCCATGGCGTATTTCAGCGTGAGCAACCCTGGTTGGTGTTCAGCCCGCATGCGTTGGCCAAACACCAGGGGTTTCTCGATGTGGCGGTTTAATAAATTTTCGGTTGGGTCGGCACTGCCGGCCTTTTGTCGTTACATGGAAACCGTAGTGCGATCGGTCCAGGCGGGGGCCAGATAATGAAAAAACTAAATGCAAGCAATCTATTGGCAGGTACGCGCAGTAGCTCGTTGATCGCGGGGCTGTTTATCGCCCTGATCGTATCCATCGTGCTGTTGTTCGCCAACTTCGCCTACCTCAACACCCAGTCGACCTACGACACCGAATACATCAGTCACTCCGGTGAACTGCGTGTTCTGTCCCAGCGGATCGCCAAGAACGCCACCGAAGCGGCGGCCGGTAAGGCCGAGGCCTTCGGCTTGTTGCGCGATGCGCGCAACGACTTCCAGACCCGCTGGGGTTACCTGACCGAAGGTCATGAGGAAAGCGG
>NZ_CAMPHN010000327.1 GCF_946885885.1 uncultured Pseudomonas sp. | reverse complement strand
CGGCTGACGCCTGGCATGAAGTCGCCCGACAGGCCGACGAGCTGATCGCCCTCGTTGAACTTCACGCTGATGCGTTCCTGCAGGCGCTGGCCGCCGCCGGGTTGAATGCTGTAGAGGTAATCCCAGCGATCGGCGTGGAAGGTGTCGGTGATCAGCGGGTTGCCCATGATAAAACGCACCTGGCTACGGCTCATTCCGGGGCGCAATTGGTCTATCATGTCCTGCGTTACGACGTTGCCCTGTTGGATGTCGATTTTATAAACCCCGGGGAAAGAACAACCGGCGAGTGCGAGGAGCCCCGAAAGGGTGAGGCTTGTCAGCATGAGCTTGGTTTTTTGCATCGGAGGGTGACTTCCACTATCTTGGCTGGGCAAATTTAATCCCGGATCATACCCGCAATAAAGGAAGCTGCGAAGCCGCTTCCGCGAGAAAACAGACCATGGTTGAAAATAGCGAACTACGCAAAGCTGGCCTGAAGGTGACCTTGCCTCGGGTCAAAATTCTGCAGATGCTCGATTCTGCCGAGCATCGGCATATGAGCGCGGAAGATGTTTACAAGGCACTGATGGAGGCGGGCGAAGATGTCGGCCTGGCCACCGTATACCGCGTACTCACGCAGTTCGAAGCAGCGGGATTGGTGGTGCGGCATAACTTCGATGGCGGTCATGCCGTATTCGAATTGGCCGATAGTGGGCACCACGATCATATGGTGTGCGTCGATACCGGCCAGGTAATCGAATTCTTCGATGCCGAGATCGAGAAGCGCCAGAAAGAAATCGTCAAAGAGCACGGTTTCGAATTGGTCGATCACAATCTAGTGTTGTACGTGCGCAGCAAGAAGTAAGCGCAAGCGCATCACGACAAAGGCGACCTCAGGGTCGCCTTTTGTGCTTTCTGGCAATACCGTCTGTTAAGCCTGGGCGCTGCTGACCATCTGCCGCGCATGGGCCAGGGATTCTTCGGTGAGGTCGACGCCGCCGAGCATGCGCGCGATTTCCTCGACCCGGCGCGCACTGTCCAGCTCGCTGACCGCGGTGCGGGTGGCGTCGTTGTCGCGCACTTTATGTACGAATAGATGTTGATGGCCCTGGGCGGCGACCTGTGGCAAGTGGGTCACGGTCAGCACCTGGCCGCGTTCGCCGAGGCGCCGCAGCAACTGGCCGACCACCTCGGCGGTCGGCCCGCCGATGCCGACGTCCACTTCGTCGAAGACCAGGGTCGGCACCCGCGAAGTCTGTGCGGTGATCACCTGGATCGCCAGGCTGATGCGCGACAGCTCGCCGCCCGAGGCGACCTTGGCCAGGGGTTTCAGCGGTTGTCCGGGGTTGGCGCTGACCAGGAATTCGAGCTGCTCCTGGCCGTTGGGGTGTGGTTCATCTGCGATATTGGCGCTTAGCTTGATGCTGAAACGTCCGCCCGGCATGCCGAGGGTCTGCATTTCCCGTTCCACCGCGGCGGCAAGCCGGTCGGCGGCGGCATGGCGCAGGGCGCTCAGTTCGCCGGCTTTTTCCTGGTAGTGCCGTTCGAAAGCGGCCAGTTCTTCGCTCAGACGTTCGGCGGCCTGGTCATCGGCGTTGAGGCTTTCCAGTTCCTCGAACAGTTGCTGTTGCATGGCAATCAGTTCGCCAGGCTGGATTCGGTGTTTGCGTGCCAGGGTGTAGATCGCATCCAGGCGCTCCTCCATTTGCTGCAAGCGCTCGGGGTCGGCATCGAAGTGGTCGATGAAGCGGTTCAGTTCGCCGACCGCTTCCTCCACCTGGATCTGCGCACTGGCCAGCAGGTTGGTCGCTTCGCTCAGCGCGCCGGGCTGGCCCTGGAAGGCGCCGAGGCGGTTGAGACTATTGGTCAAGGCCGACAGCACGTTGCCGGCGTCGCTCTCGCTGCATTGCTCGATGACCAGGCGGCAGGCGCTGAGCAGGCTTTCCGAGTTGGTCAGGTTCTTGTGTTCCTGCTCCAGTTGCTCCAGCTCGTCTTCGCCGAGGGCCAGGTTGTCGAGTTCTTCGAGTTGATAGCTGAGCAGTTGATGGCGGGCGCGCTGCTCGTCGCCGATGCTGGAAATGCGTTGCAGCTCGTTCTTGGTCTGTTTCCAGCGCTGGGCGGCCAGTTGCACCTGGCGCGCGAGGTCCTGGCTACCGGCATATTCGTCGAGCAGGCGGCGATGGGTGTCGGCTTTGAGCAGCGACTGGTGTTCGTGCTGGCTGTGAATATCGATCAGCAGTTCGCCGAGGGCCTTGAGGTCGCCCTGGGGGCAGGGTGCACCATTTATATAGCCGCGCGAACGGCCTTCGGCGGTGATGACTCGGCGCAGGATGCAGGGGCCGTCCTGATCCTGGTCATGACCCAGATCGCGCTCGGCCAACCAGGCGCGGGCTTCGGGAATGTCGCGCAGGTCGAAGCTCGCGAGGATGTCCGCCTTGTCCGCGCCCGGGCGCACCACGCCGCTGTCCGCGCGGTCGCCGAGGCACAGGCCGAGGGCGTCGAGCATGATCGATTTGCCGGCGCCAGTTTCGCCGCTGATCACGCTCATGCCGGCATTCAGCTCGAGGTCGAGGTGTTCGACGATGGCGTAGTTATGTACGGACAGATGCACCAGCATGATGAAGCCTCCCGATCTGAAGTCTGGTTATTTATACAGTGGTTTGTCTGGGCACTTCAAGCGTCAGGCTGTAAGTCCGACGGCGATGGGTGTGCGTGGATCCGTGCTTGGGCTTTTCCCGAAGCTTGCGGTTTGCCGCTGCTGCAACCCCTTGAAACCCGGTAATCCATCCCCATATAGCGGTCAGGCATGCGGGCTGCGGCCCGTATCGAATTTTGTCGAGGAGAAACGCATGGCTGACGAACAGAACCAAGATACCCAGCTTCCAGATGTTGCCGCAGATGCCGAAATGGCTTCGGGCAATGGTGAATTGGACGCGCGCATCCAGGTCCTGGAAGAAGAACTTGCGACCGCTCAGGATCAGGCGTTGCGCATCGCCGCCGATCTGCAGAACGTGCGTCGCCGCGCCGAGCAGGATGTGGAGAAAGCCCACAAATTCGCCCTCGAGCGCTTCGCCAACGACCTGCTGCCGGTGGTGGACAGCCTGGAGCGCGGTCTCGAGCTGTCGAGCCCGAATGACGAGGCGATCAAGGCGGTGCGCGAGGGCATGGAGCTGACCCTCAAGCTATTCCAGGACACCCTCAAACGTTATCAGTTGGAAGTCATCGACCCGCACGGCGCACCGTTCAATCCGGAGCACCACCAGGCGATGGCCATGCAGGAAAGCACCAATGTCGAGCCCAATACCGTGCTCCAGGTGTTTCAGAAGGGCTACCTGCTCAATGGTCGCTTGCTGCGCCCCGCGATGGTGGTGGTCAGCAAGGTGCCGGCCGAGGCGCCACCGTCGATCGACGAGCAGGCTTGAAATCGGGCGATCTGCCCCCATTAACCAGTCAAGCGTTTTAGTGCTGCCGCAGCTGCCGCTACACCGCTGCGGAAATATCCAAGTTTCGGGAGAGTGAAGATGGGCAAAATCATTGGTATCGACCTGGGGACCACCAACTCCTGCGTCTCCATTCTGGAAAACGGCAACGTCAAAGTCATCGAGAACGCCGAAGGCGCACGCACCACGCCGTCGATCATCGCTTACGCCAACGACGGTGAGATCCTCGTCGGCCAGTCCGCCAAGCGTCAGGCGGTGACCAACCCGCATAACACCCTGTACGCGGTGAAGCGTCTGATCGGTCGCCGCTTCGAAGAGGATGTCGTGCAGAAAGACATCCAGATGGTGCCCTACAAAATCGTCAAAGCCGACAACGGCGATGCCTGGGTCGAGGTCAACGGCCAGAAGATGGCACCGCCGCAGATCAGCGCCGAAGTGCTGAAGAAGATGAAGAAGACCGCCGAAGACTACCTCGGCGAGCCGGTCACCGAAGCGGTGATCACCGTTCCTGCGTATTTCAACGACAGCCAGCGTCAGGCCACCAAGGACGCCGGCCGTATCGCCGGTCTGGACGTCAAGCGCATCATCAACGAGCCGACCGCGGC
>NZ_CAMPHN010000326.1 GCF_946885885.1 uncultured Pseudomonas sp. | reverse complement strand
GGCACGCCGCTCATCCAGTAATGCCCGATGAACAAGGGTTTGACGCCGTCATAGCCCGGTTGAAGCTCTTGAGGAACCGGCTCATGGGGAATCTGTGCAATCAATTCCGGCGGCACCATCGCCAGCTCCCGGTAGCTGAGCCCCTCCTTCGCACGCCACCAGTACGTCCGGGTGTTTCTGCGTACATGGCCATCCTTGTCCCGGTACTCCACACCGGTCGGAAGCGGTATTTCCATCCCTTTTAGGATGATCTCCAAGGTCTCGAATGACTCATTTCCTTCGCTGCACAGCATCGGCCAGGACGGCTCCTTGACCCTGTTCCCCTCATCGATATGGGAGGCGAGTACCTTTAGGTGAGCAGGGTGCCAACAGGCATGCACCACCCGCAAAGCATCGAGATCCAGAAAGAGGGGTAGGGTCTTGAACCAAGCTATGGCTTCCTGATGTGCGGGCGAGCCTTCGCCAATCTGCTCGAGAAAAGCCGCGTGCTGGTGACGATTCTTACTGCTATGGGCGCGGAGAAACTCTCCGGGCCTCGCGTCGTCTGCAGTCGCCCAGGCAACGGCATTGAACTCGTGATTGCCCATCACCGCCAATGCATGGCCCGCCTCAACCATCCGCCGCGCGATCTCGACGACCTCGACCTGCTCAGGCCCTCGGTCAATGAAGTCCCCCAGGAAAATCACCTTGCGCTGCGGGTGCCGCCAAACGCCAGCGTCCTCGACATAGTCGAGCTTGACCAGCAATCGCCTGAGCACCGATGCATAGCCGTGGATATCGCCAATTATGTCGTACATGGGTTGTCCTTAATCTATGTACCGATTTGAAAGCAGTCGGGCTGTTGGCCTGCAGACGGCTGGCGTCGATAGGCGGATTGAGCAGTATCTCGGCAATTTTTCCAGTCGCCGGCGAATGGGCTAGCGGCCAAGGTATGGCATGGTTTCAGGGCCCGTACCTCGAATTCACGGCACGCGCTGGGGGGTAACCACGCATAAACCGAAACAAGGCCAGCCACTGTGCTTTATTGCCTTTATAACCCACTGATTAAAAAAGAAAACCCCGGCGCTGGGCCGGGGGTAGTGAGGATTATTTCGCGACATTAATTACGAAACACGACAATTTATGCGCTGTCGACGCTTATCAGAAGTCCAGGTTGGACACCGCCAGCGCGTTGGCCTCGATAAAGTCACGGCGTGGTTCGACGGCGTCGCCCATCAGGGTGTTGAAGATCTGGTCCGCGCCGATGGCGTCTTCGATCGTCACCTTGAGCATGCGCCGCACTTCCGGGTCCATGGTGGTTTCCCACAGTTGGTCCGGGTTCATTTCGCCCAGCCCTTTATAGCGCTGGATGCTGTGGCGTTTGGTGCTTTCGGTCATCAGCCAGGCCAGGGCGTCCTTGAAGGTGGTCACCGCTTTCTTGCGCTCGCCACGCTGCACGTAGGCGCCTTCTTCCAACAGGCTGTTCAACTGGTCGCCCAAGCTGGTGACGGTCTTGTAGTCGTTGCTGGCGAAGAAATCGCGGTTGAAGGTGATGTAGCTGGAAACCCCGTGGGAAATCAGTTCGACTTCCGGTAACCATAGGTGGCGTTCCTGGTCTTCTCGCAGGCTGGTCTTGTACACCAGACCGGATTTCTCCATGCCTTTCAAACGTGCATCCAGCAGGCCCAACCAGGTCTGCATCGCTTCTTTATCGGAGAGCTGTTCGGCACTAACCCGCGGGATGTAGACAAAGTGTTCGGTCAGCTCGATGGGGTAGAGGCGCGACAGGCGATTCAGGGTTTTCATCACCAGGCGGTAGTCGTTGACCAAGCGTTCCAAGGATTCGCCGGACAAGCCGGGGGCGCTTTCGTTGACGTGCAGGCTGGCGTCTTCGAGGGCCGACTGGGTCATGTATTCCTCCATGGCCTCGTCGTCCTTGATGTATTGCTCCTGCTTGCCCTTCTTGACCTTGTACAGCGGCGGCTGGGCGATGTAGATGTAGCCGCGCTCGACCAGCTCCGGCAGTTGACGGAAGAAGAAGGTCAGCAGCAGGGTACGGATGTGCGAACCGTCGACGTCGGCGTCGGTCATGATGATGATGTTGTGATAACGCAGCTTGTCGATGTTGTATTCATCGCGGCCGATACCGCAGCCCAGGGCGGTGATCAGGGTGCCGACCTCCTGGGAGGAAATCATCTTGTCGAAGCGGGCTTTCTCGACGTTGAGGATCTTGCCCTTGAGCGGCAGGATCGCCTGGGTCTTGCGGTTACGGCCCTGCTTCGCAGAACCGCCCGCGGAGTCCCCTTCCACGATGTAGAGTTCGGACAGCGCCGGGTCTTTTTCCTGGCAGTCGGCCAGTTTGCCGGGCAGGCCGGCGATATCCAGTGCGCCTTTGCGGCGGGTCATTTCCCGGGCTTTACGAGCGGCTTCACGGGCGCGAGCGGCGTCGATCATCTTGCCGACCACGGCCTTGGCTTCGCCCGGATTTTCCAGCAGGAAGTCGGAGAAGTACTTGCCCATTTCCTGCTCGACCGCCGTCTTCACCTCGGAAGAAACCAGCTTGTCCTTGGTCTGCGAACTGAACTTGGGATCCGGCACCTTCACCGAAATAATCGCGGTCAGGCCTTCACGGGCGTCGTCGCCGGTGGTGGAAATCTTGTGCTTCTTGGCCAGGCCTTCCTGCTCGATATAGGCATTCAGGTTGCGCGTCAGTGCCGAGCGGAAGCCAGCCAAGTGGGTACCACCGTCACGTTGGGGAATATTGTTGGTGAAACACAGCAGGTTCTCGTTGAAGCTGTCGTTCCATTGCAGCGCCACTTCGACACCGATGCCGTCTTCGCGCTGGACGTTGAAGTGGAACACCTGATTGACTGCGGTCTTGTTAACGTTCAGGTATTCGACGAAGGCGCGCAAACCGCCTTCGTACTTGAACAGTTCTTCCTTACCGCTGCGCTCGTCTTTGAGCATGATGCCCACGCCGGAGTTGAGGAACGACAGTTCGCGCAGACGCTTGGCCAGGATGTCCCAGCTGAAATGGATGTTGGCGAAAGTCTCGGCGGAAGGTTTGAAGTGGATCTGCGTGCCCGTGGTTTCGGAATCGCCGACGATGCGCATGGGCTCTTGCGGCACACCATGGACGTAGGTCTGCTCCCAGATATGGCCGCTACGGCGCACCGTGAGCAGCAGATGTTCGGAGAGGGCGTTGACCACCGAAACACCGACGCCGTGCAGACCGCCGGAAACCTTGTAGGAGTTGTCGTCGAACTTACCGCCCGCATGCAGCACGGTCATGATGACCTCTGCGGCGGAAACACCTTCCTCCTTGTGGATATCCACCGGAATGCCACGACCGTTGTCGCTCACACTGACGGATTCATCCGGGTGGATGGTGATGGTGATATCGGTGCAGTGCCCGGCCAGGGCCTCGTCGATAGAGTTGTCGACCACTTCGAAGACCATGTGGTGCAAACCGCTGCCGTCATCTGTATCGCCGATATACATGCCCGGCCGCTTGCGTACGGCATCCAGGCCTTTCAAGACCTTAATGTTATTGGAGTCGTACGTTTGGTTGTCGCTCATGCATTCACTCCCGGTGGTCATCGGTCTGGGTGATACTGCCATGTTCCACGTGGAACACAGTGACGGGCGTATCCGTGCGCCAGCCTTCCCTCAACAATTCATGGTCTACGCAGGTGATAAATACCTGACAGTTCAAATCTTCCAACAAGCGGCACAAGGCTTTGCGGTGGTGCTCATCCAACTCCGACGGCAAGTCATCCACCAGGTAGATGCACTGACCGCGTTTGGCTTGGTCTACCAAATGGCCTTGGGCTATGCGCAGGGCGCATACCACTAACTTCTGTTGGCCCCTGGACAAAATCTCTGCGGCGTTATGGGCTGCAAAACGTAGCCGGAGATCCGCTCGCTGAGGCCCCGCTTGGGTATGCCCCAACTGCTGATCGCGCGACAGGGAAGTGGCCAACACATCTTGCAAAGCGCGCTCTTTATCCCAGCCCCGGTAATAGCTGAGAGTCAGCCCCTCGAGCTCGACCAGCTCACTTAGCGTCTGTTCGAA
>NZ_CAMPHN010000325.1 GCF_946885885.1 uncultured Pseudomonas sp. | reverse complement strand
CGCAGCGATGCGTTATCGATGACGAAGCGGTAGTGGACGTCGCCCTTTTCCATACGTTCATAGGCGGCGTTGATGTCCTGGATGTCGATCATCTCTACATCGCAGCTGATGCCGTTGGTGGCGCAGAAGTCGAGCATCTCCTGGGTTTCGGCGATGCCGCCGACATTGGAGCTGGCGACCGATTTGCGGCCCATCATCAGCGGCACATTGTGGAGCGGCGGATCGATCGCGCCGAGCAATCCCAGCAGGATGAGCGTACCGTTCCACGCCAGAGTGGCGACATAGGGATTGACGTCGTGCGCGTTGGGGACGGTGTCGAGGATATAGTCGAAGCTGTTGGCCGCTGCCGCCATCTGCGCCTCGTCGGTGGAGAGCACGACATGGTCAGCGCCCAGGCGCCGCGCTTCCTGCTCCTTGTCGGGGCTGCGGGTGAACAGGGTTACCTCAGCACCCATCGCCTTGGCGAACTTGAGCCCCATATGGCCGAGCCCGCCCAGGCCCACCACCGCCACCTTGTGCCCCGGGCCGACCTTCCAGTGGCGCAGCGGCGAGTAGGTGGTAATGCCCGCGCACAGCAGCGGCGCTGCGGATTTAGCGTCCATGCCCTCGGGAATGCGTACCGTGAACTTGTCCGATACGATGATATTTTCAGAATAGCCGCCATAGGACGGCATGCCGTCATGCCGGTCCATGAAACCGTAGGTCGGCGTTGCATATTCCACGCAATAGGGCTCTTCGCCCGCATGGCATGGCTTGCACTTCTGGCAGGAGTCCACATAGCAGCCGACCCCGACCATGTCGCCGGGCTGGAACTTGCTGACCTCGCTGCCGACCGCCGTTACCCGGCCGACGATCTCATGGCCAGGAACGGTGGGATAGATGGTGTATCCGGCATGATTGCGGGCATGGTGAAGATCGGAATGGCACACGCCGCAATAGAGGATGTCGATCGCCACGTCGTCGGCACGCAGGTCCCGGCGGGTGAAGGAGAAGGGCTCCAGATCGGTGTCTGCGCTCTGCGCTGCATAGGCTTTGGTCATGTTGGTCATGGCTTTTTCTAAAGTCCCTGGATGAGGCCAAGCCGCGAAAGGTCGGCCAGATATTTGACGATAAGAGGGCGAGACAGGTGGGGCACATCCTTTGCCGTGCCCACCTCATGCGCGATCACGTCGGCACGGAATCGCGCCGAAGGAACCGACGTCCCGAACTCGCCGGGCATCTGATATTGCAGCTGGTGCAGCAGCGGCAGGGAGCTTTGCTGCCTTATGCCGTCGGGCAGCGCGCGCAGCGCCGTGCCGAAGCGGTCCAGCCAGTCGGCATAGTCCTCTATCCGCTGCACCGGATATCCCGCCGCGTCGATCCAGTCGACGAAGCTGTCGAGCGAGATGCCGTCATCATGGGAGTTGATGACATGATAGGTGCGGTATCCGCTCGTCGCCTTCGCGCCCAGGCCAGCGATGGCCTCAGCCGTGAAGTCCACCGGAAGTCCTGGATAATGGGGCTTTGCCGTACCGCTGTAGAAGGATCGCGGCGCCAGCCCCGTCGCCACGATGCTCATGATGAGGCGGGTGAACATGTCGGGGACATTGAGCTGCCCCTCGTAGCGGCTGTGCGCCAGGATCATGTCGGAGCGGAAGGTCGCGACCGGCAGGCCGAAGCGGTCATGCGCATCGCGCAACAGGACCTCCGCCGCCCATTTGCTGTTGGCATAGCCGTCGGCATAGCCCTCGCTCGACAGCGGGCGGACCGGGGATGTCGTGCGGACATCGGCATCCTCGTCGATCATCGCGCCCTCCGGCGTATGCGCCGCTGCGACGGTCGAGACATTGTTGATGGGCTTTAGCCGGTGCGTGATCGCAAGGCGGATGACCTCGGCGGTGCCGACCACATTGGGGCCGAACAGCTGCTGATAAGGCAGGACATGGTTCACCAGCGCGGCCGGATGGACGATCAGGTCGACGCTTTGCGCCAGCCCTTCCCAATCGGCGTCGGCAAGGCCAAGCTGCGGTTCACCCAGGTCGCCTGCCAGAACTTCCAGATGATCCTTGGCAAGCTGGTCAAAGCGGCTTTTGAGTTGCGGATCGCTGTTGAACACCGCGGCAATGCGCTGGCGTGCAGCCTCCCCATCCTGGCCACGGGCAATGCACAGCAGCTTGCCACCCACCGCTGCCATGCGCTCAAGCCATTCCAGGCAGAGGAACCGCCCCAGATAGCCGTTCGCGCCGGTAAGGAACACGGTCCGGACCTCACTCGCAGGCGGCAGGGCGTCCCGCGCCGCATCCAGCACGGCGCCGTCGATGAAGCGATCCAAGGTCAGGTCGCTTGCGCGGATCTGCTTGGCCCCTGCCCCATGCACCGAAGCGAAGGTCGGCCCCTTGGCTCCGCCGCTTCGCCCCCGTTCGATGAACTGGGCGACATCCTGCATGCTTCCGGCAGGACTATTGATGACCGAGACCGGCACCTCCACGTCATACACATCTTCGAGCAGCAAGGAGCAGGACACCGCCGAAAGAGAGTCGCCACCAAGGTCTGCAAAGCTCATCCGCTTCGACAGGTCGACATCCTCAAGGCCCAGCGTCGCCTTGACCGCGCGGGCGACCGTTTCCAGCACCGGCAGGTCCTTGCCTTCCCGGCGAAGCGTCTCAAGTTCATCCTGCTGGCTAGCCGCGATCCGGTCGTAGATCGCTTCAAGCGCCGCAGTGTAGCGCTCCTTGAACTTGGGCCGCTGATATTTGCCGATGCCTGCCAACAGACCGTTTTCGGCACTGAAGGGCTCCTGCTCGACGATAAAGTCGCGCGGCACTTCGTAAGGTTGCAGCTGCTCGGCGCGCGCTATGGTCTGGATCGCTTCGCGCAACGCATTCTTGATCGCGGCCGGATCATCAGCGATGCCCATCTGCTGGAGCGTCGCCACATTGGGCACGAACACGCCGACCAGGAAGGCGCGCTCGCTGGTCCCGTAGAGATAGACTTGGCGGATCAGCGGATCGCCATTGGTGAAGATCGCCTCCAGCCGGGCGATCGCGACGAACTCGCCCTGAGCGAGCTTCAATACATTGTTGCGGCGATCGACATAGACCAG
Source organism: uncultured Pseudomonas sp. (assembly GCF_946885885.1). The sequence goes on along the minus strand of NZ_CAMPHN010000325.1, from coordinate 999 downwards.
ATGGTCCGGCGCGATTTCCTGCATGATGTCGCCGGTCTTGTAATAGCCTTCCTCGTCGAACACCGCGGCGGTGGCATCGGGGCGCTTGTAATAGCCCAGCATGATGCTGGACGTCTTGATGCGCAGTTCGCCGCGCGGATAGGGCTTGTCGGTCCTGAAGTAGCCAAGCTCAGGCACGTCATCGAGCTTATAGTCAAGGACCGGCGGGCGCTGAATGCGGTTGTCGGCCAGGACGGCGGCAACTTCGGTCGCGCCATAATTATTGCCAAGCTTGTAGCCCAGGCATTCTTCCATGAACTGCAACACTTCAGGGGCAAGCGGGGCCGAGGCGAAGGACGCGACCAGCAACCGCCCGCCCAGGACCACGTCGCGCGTCTCGCGCAGCAGTTCGGCCTTGACCGCATCCATGTCCGCGCCGGGCACGGAGCGCCGTTCCAGCGCGACCTGATAATGCTGGTAAATCATCTCGCACACGCGCGGCACCAGCATCATGTAGGTTGGGCGGCAGATGCGCAGGTCGTCGAACAGTTCCGACAGGTCCTTCTTGCCCGTGAAATAGCCGATCCCGCCAAGGCCCAGCAGCGAGAAGACGATGCTGCGCCCCGATGTATGGTTCATCGGCATGTAGATGAGGTTGATCATCGGCATGGGCGAATCGACCAGCCACAACTGCTTGATCATCCGCTCAGGCAGCATCGCGCCCTTGGGCAGGCCGGTGCTGCCCGACGTATAATAGATGGTGCTCAGCCGCTCTCCATCGGCCTTCTCGAACAAAGGCGCGGGCGGCAGGGCCCTGCCCTTTGCCAGAGCATCGTCCAGCGTGACCAGCAGATGCGCGAGCCCCGCCTCGGCAAGCTTTGCCTGGGCCGCTTCGAACCGCTCGCGCTCGTCATCGACCTGCGGATGATAATCGAACAACAGCAATCCGCGCGGGCGATGGCCCTGGATGACCAGTTGGACCGCGGTCTCGATATATTCCAGGCTGACCGCCAGCCAGCT
>NZ_CAMPHN010000324.1 GCF_946885885.1 uncultured Pseudomonas sp. | reverse complement strand
TCGGTCTGCGCCACGATATAGAAACTATTCCAGGCCACCAGCGCCAACACCACGCCAACAATCAGGGCGATCAGCGATTTATTGCTCATCAACGGCTCTCCCTTGTACGCAGCTCAACCTGGCGCGGATCGATGCTCACGCGCGAGCTCGTGTCGCTGGCGCCCGCACCACCTGAAATCGAGCTGGGCGTCGACGAGGAACCGCGGGCATCGACCATCTTGTCCAACGGCAGATACAGCAAATTGTTCTGCCCCTTGTCGCCCGTCACCAGCACCTTGCTGGTGCTGCTCATCAGCTCCTGCATGGTGTCCAGATACAAACGCTCGCGGGTAACTTCCGGGGCCTTGCGGTATTCGGCGACCAAAGCGGTGAAGCGATCCGCCTCACCCTGGGCCCGCGAAACCACTTCATCGCGATAACCGCTGGCGTCCTCGATCAAACGCTGAGCCTGACCACGAGCTTCCGGCACCACGCCATTGGCATAGGTTTCCGCCTGGTTCTTCTCGCGCTGCTCGTCTTCACGGGCGCGGATCACGTCGTCGAAGGCTTCCTGCACCTCACGCGGCGCGGCCGCGCTCTGCAGGTTGACCTGGGTGACATTGATGCCGGTGCGGTAGTTATCGAGGAAGCGCTGCAAGCGATCCTTGACTTCGCTGGCCATCAGTTCGCGGCCTTCGGTCAGCACCTGATCCATCTCGGTAGACCCGACCACGTGGCGCACGGCGCTGTCGGTGGCGTGCTGCAAACTGACTTCCGGCTGATCGACGTTGAGCACGAAATCCTGCAGATTGCTGATTTTGTACTGCACGGTCAGCGGCACTTCGATGATGTTCTCGTCTTCGGTCAACATCTGCCCCTGCTTGCTGTAAGCACGCTCGCGGGTGACGTTTTCCTGGAACTTACGGTCGATCGGCGGGAAATAGATATTCAGACCCGGGCCCACGGTTTCGTAATACTTACCGAAACGCAGCACCACCGCCTGCTCTTGCTCGTCGACCACATAGATCGCGCTGTACAGCCAGACGACCGCCAGCAACGCCAGACCAATGAACAGCAAGCCGAAACCGCCGCCCTTACCGGCAGCGCCGTCGTCGCCACCGCCTTTCTTACCGCCACCGAACAAGCCGTTGAGGCTGTCCTGCAGCTTGCGGAAGGCTTCGTCGAGATCCGGCGGCCCTTTACGATCACCGCCTTTGCGGCCACCCCACGGATCCTGATTATTCGAGTTGCCACCCGGCTCATTCCAAGCCATAGCGCTCTCCATCTGATAAAGCAAAGGCACGCCCACGGCGCGCCGGCCAATGCTACCGAATGCCGGCCATCAGCGGCAAAGCCACTGCGGCAGGCTTTATTGCAAAGTGTGTTGCTCGAGAAACTCCACGGGCAATAACCCCGCCCGGCTTACCAACCGATTCAACTCGATACGCGGCAGGCGAACCGCCAACAGGCTACTGCCATCGTCGGCATGGTTTTCGCTCTGCACCGCCCCAAGCGCGAAGAATTGCGCACGCAACCGCGCCAGATCTTGCGGCAAATGCAGGGTACCGACAAATAAATCGTCGCCCAGCAATTCGGCTATGGCCTGTTTGAGCAATGGCAAACCGCGCCCATCGCGAGCCGAGAGCCAGACCCGCTGGGGCTTGCCGTCTGCATTACGCTGAATTTGCGGCTCGACGCCCTCGAGCAAGTCGAGCTTGTTGTACACCTCGAGCATCGGCAATTCGTGCGCGCCGATTTCGCCCAGCACCGCCATGACCTGCTCGATCTGCTGGTCGCGCTCGGGCTCATGGGAGTCGATCACGTGCAGCAGCAGATCGGAATTGCTCGACTCCTCGAGCGTCGCCCGAAAAGCCTCGACCAGCTTGTGCGGCAGGTGCCGGATAAAACCCACGGTATCGGCCAACACCACCGGCCCCAGGTCGTCCAGCTCCAGCCGCCGCAAGGTCGGGTCGAGCGTGGCGAACAATTGGTCGGCGGCATAGACCTCGGATTCGGTCAGGGCATTGAACAATGTCGATTTGCCGGCGTTGGTATAGCCGACCAAGGATACCGAGGGAATGTCGGCGCGCTGCCGCCCACGTCGAGCCTGCTCGCGCTGGCTGCGCACCTTATCGAGTTTCTGCTTGATCTGACGAATCCGCACCCGCAGCAGACGGCGGTCGGTTTCCAGCTGGGTTTCGCCCGGGCCGCGCAGGCCGATACCGCCCTTCTGCCGCTCCAAGTGGGTCCAGCCACGCACCAGGCGCGTGCTCAGATGATCCAGCTGAGCCAGCTCGACCTGCAACTTGCCTTCATGGGTACGCGCGCGCTGGGCGAAGATATCCAGGATCAGCCCGGTACGATCGAGCACCCGGCATTCGAATACTCGCTCGAGATTGCGCTCCTGACTGGGCGTCAAAACATGATTGAAGATAACCAGATCGGCCTCGACGGCCTTGACCTGATCGCGCAACTCTTCGACCTTGCCACTGCCGATCAGGTACTTGGCGGTCAGCCGATTGCTCGGCACGCGGAAAAAAGCCACGGTATCGGCGCCAGCCGAAAGGGCCAGCTCCTGAAACTCCTGGGGATCTTCGCGCGCCTCGGAGTCTTGACCGTCCAGATGAACCAGGATGGCCCGCTCACCCCCTTGATGGCGCTCGAAGAACAATACAGCCTCCTAAATCAGGCGTTGCCGGGTTCGGCATCAGCCTGTTCGGTTTCGGCTGCGCTCGGCAGACGTACCGGACGACTAGGCACAACGGTCGAGATAGCGTGCTTGTAGACCATCTGGCTGACAGTGTTCTTCAGCAAAATCACGAACTGGTCGAAAGACTCGATTTGGCCTTGCAGCTTGATACCGTTTACCAGATAGATGGAAACAGGTACGCGTTCCTTACGCAGGGTATTGAGGTAAGGGTCTTGTAGCGAATGCCCTTTTGACATGTGCCGCACTCCTTCAAAGGTCGATAATTTTTAGTGAATCGCAAATAATTTTTAGCCGACCACCCCCAAGGATAGACGGTTGATTGCAAGGTCTCAGGCCAATATGGAGACCGCCGCCAGGTATTTCAAGGCGCGTGTCAGATTGTCGCAGGCCAGACTGTCCAACCATTCGATATCAGCCCAACCGCGCAACCAGGTGAATTGTCGTTTTGCCAGCTGGCGCGTAGCGATAATGCCCCGTTCACGCATCTGCGCCTCGTTGACGCTCCCCTCCAGATAATCCCATACCTGGCGATAGCCCACAGCCCGTATAGACGGCAAGCCCGGGTGCAAGTCACTTCTTTGGCGCAGGCGTTCGACCTCGGCAACAAAGCCCTGTTCCAACATAGCGTCGAATCGTTGCGCAATCCGCTCATGCAACACCTGGCGCTGTGCCGGAGCTATCGCCAATTGCGCCACAGTATAGGGGAATTGCCCGCCACCGGGCGCACTGCCGCGGGGATTTTGCGCCGCTTGGCGCTCACGGTGTGCGGTCATCGTCAAACCGCTCACCCGGTAGACCTCCAATGCGCGGATCAGGCGCTGGGGGTCGTTGGGGTGAATGCGCGCCGCCGACTCCGGATCGACCGCCACCAGCTCGCGATGCAGCGCTTGCCAGCCTTGGCTCTCGGCGCGCGCCTGCAACTCGGTGCGCACCAGCGGATCGGCACTGGGCATATCCGCCAAACCTTCCAGCAGCGCTTTGAAGTACAGCATGGTGCCGCCCACCAGCAGCGGGATCCGCCCGCGCGCGGTGATCTCGGCCATGGCCGCCAGGGCATCGGCACGAAACTCGGCGACCGAATAGCTCTCGGCAGGGTCGCGGATATCGATCAAACGATGGGGGAATTCGGCCAGGGTGGCGCGATCCGGCTTGGCGGTACCGATATCCATGCCGCGATAGACCAACGCCGAATCGACGCTGATCAGCTCGCACGGCAGCGTCCGCGCCAATTCCAGGGCCAGGTCGGTCTTGCCGGCGGCGGTCGGGCCCATCAGGAAAATCGCTGGGGGCAACTGTTCAGACATATTCAACGCCCCGCGCTCGCGCGCTCAACGACCACGCAGGAACAGCTTATCGAGGTCGTCCATGCCCATCTGCGTCCAGGTCGGACGCCCGTGATTGCACTGGCC
>NZ_CAMPHN010000323.1 GCF_946885885.1 uncultured Pseudomonas sp. | reverse complement strand
ACTCGGTGATCACCTTTGTCGGCGGCAGCACCTTCAAAACCGAAGTGCCGGCCAACATGACCCAGGGCATCGGCTTTATCCGCTATATCAAGTCATTCCAGCAGCCGGTATTCAGCGAGGCTGAAGTTGACGCCATGCTGCACACCCTGCAAACCGGCCGCCGCGCACCTACACTCGCTACTCACCGCGAACATGTGCAAAACCTTAAGCGCCGTAGTGATCCGACAGCCGAGCGGCAATGCCCTAAATGCGGCAGCGCCCTGGTTATTCGCACCCGTAAAACAGGGGCCAATGTCGGCCAACAATTCTGGGGCTGCTCAACCTTCCCTAAATGCAAAACCATGCAGAGCTTTTAGCACCCGGCCCTAACATCATTCCTGTGCCTGGAGTCGCAATGCCCGTCCCTACCTACGACCAGTTTATTGAGCCAATCCTGCGCTACCTGGCCGCCACGCCCGAAGGCGCTACAGCACGTGACGCCCATGAAGCCGCTGCCGATGCGTTGAACCTGTCGGAAGCACAGCGCCAAGAGCTGATTGCCAGCGGCCAGGCCACCTACAAAAACCGTGCAGGCTGGGCGCATGACCGCCTCAAGCGTGCCGGTCTGTCCAGCAGCGCCAAGCGTGGGTACTGGAAACTGACTGAAGCTGGCATTACCTATGCTGCCCAGCACCCTGCCCCCCTGACTGCGGATAAGGTCGAACAGCTCGTCATCGGTTTTATGGAAGTAAAACTCAAGAGCCCGAGCGACGCCATCCCCCTGGATGGGCAAGAACAGCCTGCACCGGCGCTCAGCTCAGCCACTGTTAGCCCTGATGATCGTTTGGAGCAGGCCTTACGCGAACTACGCGAAGCAACGGCTGCAGACCTGCTGGATAACCTTCTGCAAGTCAGCCCCAACCGCTTTGAAGTCATCGTGTTGGATGTACTGCACAGTCTTGGCTATGGTGCTAGCCGCAACGATCTGCAGCGCGTTGGCGGCAGCGGCGATGGCGGTATCGACGGTGTGATCTCACTCGACAAGCTTGGCCTGGAAAAGGTTTACGTCCAAGCCAAACGCTGGCAAGGCACGGTTGCGCGGCCAGAGCTTCAAGCCTTCTATGGCGCTCTTGCAGGGCAGAAGGCCAAGCGAGGTGTATTTATCACCACCTCAGGCTTTACAGCTCAGGCAATAGACTTCTCCCGTTCAGTGGAGGGCATGGTGCTGGTTGATGGCAGTCGGCTGGTCAACCTGATGATGGATCACGAGGTAGGGGTTACGTCGAGGCTACTCAAGCTACCCAAGCTGGATAGCGACTACTTCGATGAGGGATGAGGCCACCAAAACAATTAAGCCCATCCCAAACTAGCCGAAAATAAAACACGGCAATCACAATCAATGGAATACGAGAATGCCAACAGTAAAAAAGGAAAATCTTGAACTAGCAATTAAAAACATTGCAAAGTTTGGCGACACCGACATATTTCCATACCCAATAGAAAACCACATATTCAATGACATGAACAATGATGCGGTAACCATACTGCAAGAAATTGACAACAATTTTGACGACGCAATAAAAACCATACCAATACTAACAGCCAAGAACCTATCCGTAGTTGGCTATAGCGGATTCAGGTGGGGAACACAAATCGACCCTATCTGGAATGCCTATCTTCTTGCCCTAGTAATTACAATCGCAGAGGACATTGAGCCCAAAAGGCTAGGCTCAGACATAGTATTTTCATATAGATTTAAACCAGACCAAACTACAGGGTCACTTTTTGACAAAACAGTCGGTTGGCAGCAATTCCAAAATACGGCAGTGAACCATGCACAGGAAAAGCCCTATGCATTAAGGTGTGACATCTCCGACTTCTATCCAAGGATATATCACCATAGACTGGAGAACGCCCTAAAGAAAGCCACAAAAAATGGCGACATAATAAAAAGAATCATGACAATACTGCAGTCCATATCCGACAACGTTTCATATGGACTCCCCGTAGGAGGCCCTGCAGCAAGAATTCTCAGCGAATTATTTCTAAACAGAGTAGACCGCCTATTAAAGTCTGAATCAATTACTTTTTGTAGATTCGTAGATGACTTCGTAATTTTCGCAAAAAGCAAAGAAGACGCTTACTCATCACTGATCTCACTCACAGATCTACTCTTAACAAATGAAGGACTAGCTCTACAAAAAACCAAAACACGAATAATGACATCCAAAGAATTTCTTTCAACCTCAGAATTCTCAGCCCCCGAAGAGCATGAAAGCGCACGCGACACAGAAGAGCGTGCATTCAGACGACTCCGCGTGTACTACGACCCGTACTCATTAACAGCAGAGAGTGATTACGAAAGTCTTAAACGAGAGCTAGCACGGTTTGATATCGTCGGCATGCTAGGCAGAGAACTGACAAAAAGTAGAATTGATGAAGGATTGTCTAGACGACTGATTTCCGCGCTAAAGCACCTACAACCAGCAGCACAAAACGATGCCATCAGGTCAATTACAAACAACCTAGACTTACTTTATCCTATTTTCCCCTCTGTAATGCTGCTTTGTCGTGGCCTTCTAGAAAGCTTAGAAAACGACGTACAGAAGGACCTCTTTGAGAAACTTAGAAGTTTAATTTCATCAAATTCCTACATAACGCAAGTCCCAACCAATCTTGCATATGCACTGAGAGTTCTTAACGCGGATCCTGCAGAAGAAACTGAAATACTAATGGCCGCTCTCTACAAACAACCTCTTAACATGATGATAAAAAGAGACATCATATTAATGATGGCTCACAGAGGGGCAGACCACTGGATATCTAACTGCCGAAAAAGCTACTCCACCTTAACTGTTTGGGAGCGAAGAGCAATGCTAATCAGTTCTTACATACTTGAGGACGAGGGAAAACACTGGCGAGACTCTATAAAGTCCGAGCTGAATATATTCGAAAAACTAATCCTTAAATGGGCCTCCAACTCCAAGCAGAAGAACCCTCAAAACTGGAGAGTCCCCGTATGATATCCGAGCAACACTTTTCTTCTAGCTTCACGTCGGTATGGCACAAAATAACACCACTAGCAGACACCTACTGGCGAAGAGAGAACCTAAAGGTAAAACGAGAGCTTTCCCCCATTAACAATAAAGCCTCAGTAAAACTCCGAGGCTTTCTAAATGAGCTCGCATTTGAAACCTTTAAAAAGGCAAAGGAAACTGGCCATCTTCCAAGAAGGGAGCACATAATTCCGCTAGCAAAAGAATCAATCAAAAGTGTTGCGGATTACATATTCAGAATAACCAACGAAGAAGACTCAATTACATTAGCACTAGATGAGGATTGTCAGAGCGAAGTTTTCGGCCTGACACAAAACCTAATGCTATGCTTTCCTAACACTAAAGAAATTACCTTTAGGCCAAAGTTTTCAGGATGCGGGATAGTTTCCGCGTGCGAGGGCGACCTAATATATCAAGACTGCCTTTACGAAATTAAGGCTGGAGACAGAGGATTTCGGGTGAGCGATATTAAACAATTGCTGACCTATTCAAGTCTAGCCTTCCAAAATGAAACTATTGAATTCACCAAAGTAGGCTTATTTAACCCAAGAAACGGGTACCACTGGGAACGGACTATTGACCAGCTCTGCATAGAGCTAAGCGGCATGCGTGAAAGTGATGTTCTATCAAACATAGCATCACACATGACCCAGCTTGCTATATCACGATAAAACGTATCAAGCCCATATTGGAGCGGACAGAAGAGGAATCAATGGGTCAGTGTCATTGATCCTCGGCTTTATTAATCTGGCAATTAAATAGGGCATATAGGATAATCTGTCGCCATGAAAACAGATGCCCGCAAAGTCAGCCCTCAAGAACAGCGCGAAAAGCGCGCCACAGCCCTGCGCATGCGTGAGCAGGGTTACACCTATAAGGCCATTGGTGAGGCGGTTGATGTTCATCCCCGCACCGTCGCTCACTGGGCGCAGGTCGCAGAACATAAAGGTACGACGGCCGCCATTACGGGCGGCCAGCGTGGTGTTCGCGAAGGTGATCGGCGCAGCTTGGTAAGCGCTCCATAAACCCCACCTGCCCATAGCCCGCTGATCATTGGATGCTGAG
>NZ_CAMPHN010000322.1 GCF_946885885.1 uncultured Pseudomonas sp. | reverse complement strand
TTTTCCTGGCTGCTCTGCTCGATCTTGCGCACCGCATCGTTGACTGCGGCGGCGATCAGGTCCTCGAGAATTTCCTTGTCTTCTTGCATCAGGCTGTCGTCCAGGCTAACGCGCTTGACATCGTGTCGACCGGTCATCACCACGCTGACCAAGCCGGCGCCGGATTGTCCGGTCACTTCGGCATTCGCCAACTCTTCCTGCATCTTCTGCATCTTTTCCTGCATCTGCTGGGCCTGCTTCATCAGGCCGGCCATGCCACCTTTCATCATGGTGCTAGTCCTCGGTAATCAGGGAGTTACTGGAGCATTGGTTGAGATATCTATGGGTTCGATGCTGTCCGCGCGGATAACCGCGGCGAACTGCTGAATCATCTGTTGCACCACCGGATCGTTATGGATCGAGGCCTCGGCTTCGCGTTGGCGATTGGCGCGCTTACGCGCAGCCGCCTGTGCAGGGGTTTCCTGTTCGGGCTTGCGCAGCTCGATCTGCAGAACCAGCTCGCGGCCATGGTATTGGTTCAGCGCATCGTTCAAACGACGCTGCTGGGTCGCATTGAACAGTGCGCTATGGCCGGGGTCGAGGTGCAACAACCAGTTATCGCCCTCCACCGCCATCAGGGTGCAGTTGGCGCCGATGCTGCCGGTCATCCCGGAGAGACCCAGTTTGGGGAACAGCTCCAACCAATCCGCAGCCAGCCCGGTCGCCGGTCGTGCGGCGGGAACGACTTCCGGCTCGGGCGCGGGCTCGCTGGCCACCGCATCGAAGTCGTAATCGAACGACTCGGCATCCATCTCCACATAATCGTAATCGCCTGGCGGCGGTTCATCGTCATTGTCAGCGGCACTGTCGACGGTATTGTCGGCGGCCATTTCGCCTGGTTCTACGAGGCTCTCGCCCAGCGACGGCATCGATTCGATCGGGGCCGCCACCGGCTCGGCCGCAACCCGTGGCTCTTCCCATGGCAGGTCCTCGACCGGCGCAACCGGCGCGGCTTGCACAAATGCAGCCTGGACGGCGGGCGGCGCCAGCGGTTCCGGCAGATCGGCCGGCAGCGCATTGGACAACACCGGCGCCGCTGGCGGTTCCACCGCGACCGGCGCGCCCGTCTCGGGTGCCGGCGCAGTCGATTCGACGACTCGAACCGGCTCGACAGCCGCCTGCACTGCGGGAACGCTCACGGACGCGAGCGTAGTCGCTTCAGGTACGGGCTCGGGCGTGGCGACAACCGGCGCGACCACAGCGGCGCCGGCCACTGGATTGGAGCGGGGATCAGCAGTGGCCTGGCTAATCCCTAGCGGCTTTAGCGCCACCCTCGGCACGGCATCCGTGCCCGCGGGACGAAACGCCAACATCCGCAACAGCACCATCTCGAAGCCGCTACGGGGATCCGGCGCCAGCGGTAGATCGCGACGACCGATCAGGCCCATCTGGTAATAGAACTGCACATCCTCCGCGGGCAAGACTTCGGCCAACGCCAGCACCCGCTCGCGATCGCCCTGGCCATTGTCGATGGCGTCGGGCATGGCCTGGGCGATGGCCACTCGGTGCAGCACATTGAGTATTTCCGCCAGCACGCCGTTCCAGTCCGGCCCCTGTTCGGCCAAGTGGCGTACCGCCTCGATCAGCGCACGCGCATCGCCCTCGAGCAACGCCTGCAATACGCCGTAGACCTGGCCGTGATCGAGGGTACCGAGCATTGCCCGCACATCGGCCGCCAGCACCTTGCCCTCGCCGAACGCGATGGCCTGGTCGGTCAGGCTCATGGCATCGCGCATCGAGCCGTCGGCTGCGCGGCCGAGCAACCAGAGCGCATCGTCCTCGAAGGGCACGTTCTCGGCGGTCAATACGTGGGAAAGATGCTCGACCACCCGCTCGGGCGGCATGTTCTTCAGGGAGAACTGCAGGCAGCGCGACAACACGGTGACCGGCAGCTTCTGCGGGTCGGTGGTGGCGAGCAGGAACTTCACATGGGGCGGCGGCTCCTCCAGGGTCTTCAACAGGGCGTTGAAGGAACTGGTGGAGAGCATGTGCACTTCATCGATCAGGTAGACCTTGAAGCGGCCGCGGCTCGGCGAGTACTGCACGTTGTCGAGCAGCTCGCGGGTGTCTTCGACCTTGGTCCGGCTGGCGGCGTCGACTTCGATCAGGTCGACGAAACGGCCCTCGTCGATCTCCTTGCAGATCGAGCACACCCCGCAAGGCGTGGAGCTGATGCCCGTCTCGCAGTTCAGGCACTTGGCGATGATCCGCGCGATGGTGGTCTTGCCCACGCCGCGGGTGCCGGTAAACAGATAGGCATGATGCAGGCGCTGGCTATCCAGGGCGTTGATCAGCGCCTTGAGCACATGGGTCTGGCCAACCATTTCGCGAAACGAGCGCGGACGCCATTTACGTGCAAGAACCTGATAACTCATTGAAAACCGTCACGAGAGAGAAGCAAAAGTGGGCTAATCCTAGCGGAGCACCGCCTAAATTGCATCCGATGTGCCAATCGGCATGGTAAGAGACGACCAACCATCGATATCGCTGGCTAAAATCCGATCGAACAGTTACTATCCGCGCCGTTCGTACCACGCTGTAAGTCTATCGGCCTCGCGCCTCCTCGATGGTTTCCGTTAAAGCCTGCATCCAACGCCGATGCCACAATGCTTTACACGACCCCACCCTGCTGACTGATCTGGCCGTCCCGCATAAGCGTTGACTCAGCCAGCCTCCGAAGTACCGACCAGGCTCGACGTCCGAAAAGTTCGGAACTTTTGCCTGCAGTCCCACTCCCACTAGCTAATCCCCTCGAGCCTACTCGAGTGCTTGGAGCTCTATTCAGCGCAATGACGCGCCCGTTGTTCAGGAACACCACAATGCACACACAACATCGAATCCAGGACGCCATGCGCATCCTTTCCAACGCCTTCGCCCCTTTTGCCTGCCATATCATGGCGGCCCGCAAAGGCAACTTCAGCTTTACCGTCGTCGATCAGACCGGTGTCGCCAAGCACAGCCAACGCCTGTATCCCGAGCAATACAGCAGCGAGTGCCTGCCCCGGGTCATCGAGCGAGCGAAGCAGTCGCTGAAGGCCTGAGGGCATCGGCGACACGCCAGGCCGAACTTACCGAGCGGATGGGCGTCCAACCTGATCACCTTCAGGATGGAGTACGGTATGGAAAGCAGAAACCGGCAGCTCGCCGAAACCTTGTTCGCCCCTCTGCGTGTCACCTTCAGCCCCCCTCGCCCCGATGGCGGCATTATCCTGGCACTGCTCGACGCCAGTGACGCCACCGCCTATAGCCGGGTGATCAGCGCCGCTCAACAGGACACCCAGGCCTTCGCCCAAAGCCTGGAAGATATCCGCCTCGAGCTCGCCTTACGCGCCGGCAATATTCCAGCCGACATGCGCAAGGCGCTGAAGGAACAGGACAGCGTACTCAGCTACGACCTAAGCTGAATGGACCTGAGCTGAACGCCTAAACCAAAAGCCTCGCGCGAGTCGAACTGGCGCGGGGCTTTTTGCCGCCCGCCACTCAACGGACACGGCAATACGGCGAAGCGAGCATGCACCGTGGCTTCACGCGAATTCTTCAAAGGATGTTTACAGCAACAGCCCGAACGGGCTTAGAGATGGAGGCGACCCCACCAGCCACACCCCGGCACACAATGTCACCGCTGCGGCTGCTCCCTTCCAGGCCTGACCGGGTTCACGGCTGATCGTTGCGGGGGGACCGGCAGGGCCACCATAACGCAGCTCGCCTTGTCGCTGCGAGCCGCGCCATTGTACCGGCTTGTTTTGAACTTACAACCACTTAGCGCTGTTTGGCAGTGTTTGCCGCGCCCATCGCGACAGCGCTGCCACGCGGCGACCGGATACACCAGGAGATGCCTTCATGGCGCAAGGATGTAATGCCGAGCGAACGAAATCGCAGTAACCTGCGCGGGGCATTTTTTCATGCCCCATCACCCTTAAGGAGCAACCCCATGGCCATGACCAAAGACCAACTGATCAGCGATATCGCCGAAGCCACCGACACGCCGAAAAGCACCATTCGCGCTGTGCTCGAACAACTCAGCGAGATCGTCAGCGATGCCTTGGAAAACGGCGAGGAAATCACCCTGCCCGG
>NZ_CAMPHN010000321.1 GCF_946885885.1 uncultured Pseudomonas sp. | reverse complement strand
CATCATGCTGATGTTCATCATCGCCAACGCCATGCTCTTCGCCCACGTGCTGACCACCGAGCAGATTCCCCAGACCATCACCGCCCTGGTGATCGAGATGGGCCTACAGCCGTGGCAGTTCCTGCTGGTGGTGAACATCGTGCTGCTGGTGGCCGGCGCCTTTATGGAGCCTTCGGCGATCATCCTGATCCTCGCGCCCATCCTCTTCCCGATCGCCGTGCAACTGGGCATCGACCCGATCCACCTGGGCATCATCATGGTGGTGAACATGGAGATAGGCCTGATCACCCCGCCGGTGGGGCTGAACCTGTTCGTCACCTCGGCGGTGACCGGCATGCCGCTGACCGCCGTGGTCCGCGCGGCCTGGCCATGGCTGATGCTGCTGCTCGGCTTCTTGATGGTGATCACCTATATCCCGGCCGTATCCATGGCCCTGCCGAACTGGCTGGGCATGAGCTGAGTTCCATCTATTCCGTGTGCACTTTCCTGCACTTTCAGCCCGGCCTTAGCGCCGGGCTTTTTTTGTAGCCCGGAGCCTGGATGAAATCCGGAGAGCGATGCCGACCGCACAACCTGCCCCCGGTTGTATCCGGCTACATATGCAGCCTGTAGCCTGGGTTGAGCACAGCGATACCCGGGGCACCCTTTCCCGGGTGTCGCTTCGCTCGACCCGGGCTACGGATTACCTGTGTTTTAGCCCGGATGAAATCCGGGGAAATAGCTAACGGCCGAACCGCTCCCGGATGTCATCCGGGCTACAAAAGCGAAGTGGATAACGGAACAACGCACCACCCCCATCACAGCCGTTACGCCACCTTGCCGCCCGCCGCCATGGCTTTGGCCTGCTCGCGCAGGACGAACTTCTGCACTTTGCCGGTGGAGGTTTTCGGCAGGCTGGTGAAGACCACGCAGCCCGGCACCTTGAAGCGCGCCATACGCTGTTGGCAAAAGGCGATCACCTCCGCGGCGGTCAACTCGACATCCGGCTTGAGGGTGACGAAAGCGCACGGCGTTTCGCCCCATTTGTCGTGGGCCATGGCCACCACCGCCGCTTCCAGAATAAGCGGATGGCGATACAGCACGTCCTCCACCTCGATCGAGGAGATGTTCTCGCCGCCGGAAATGATGATGTCCTTGGAGCGGTCCTTGATCTCCACATAGCCGTCGGCATGCCACACCGCCAGATCGCCGGAATGGAACCAGCCGCCGGCGAAGGCTTCGGCGGTGGCAGTCGGGTTCTTCAGGTAGCCCTTCATCACCACGTTGCCGCGCATCATGATTTCGCCGATGGTCTCGCCGTCCTTGGGCACCGGCTGCAAGGTATCCGGGTCGGCCACCATCAGGCCGTCGAGCAACGGTGCCCGCACGCCCTGGCGGGACTTCAGGCGGGCGCGCTGCTCCGGGGTTTCGCTGTCCCACTCGGCTTTCCATTCGCAAGCGACGCTGGGGCCGTAGGTTTCGGTCAGGCCATAGACATGGGTGACGCGGAATTCCAGGGCTTCCATCGCTTCAATCACCGCGGCGGGTGGCGCGGCGCCTGCGGTCAGCACCTTCACCGGCTGGGTTTTCAGCGCCTTCAACTCGTCAGCGGCGTTGGCCAGCATATTCAACACAATCGGTGCGCCGCAGAAATGGTCGACGCCATGCTCGGCGATGGCCGGGTAGATCGCCTCGGCGCGCACATGGCGCAGGCACACATTGACCCCGACGTAAGCCGCCAGCGCCCAGGGGAAACACCAGCCGTTGCAATGGAACATCGGCAGCGTCCACAGGTACACCGGGAAACGGCTCATGTCCCAGCACATCGCATTGGACAACGCATTGAGGTGCGCGCCGCGGTGGTGGTAGACCACGCCCTTGGGGTTGCCGGTAGTGCCCGAGGTGTAATTCAGGGCTATCGCCTGCCACTCGTCGGCGGGCATCTGCCAGGCATAGTCGGCGTCGCCCTGGGCCAGCAGGGTTTCGTAGTCGTACTGGCCGATCAGTTGGCCGTCGGTATATTCGGGATCGTCGATGCCGATCACTAATGGCGGATTGGGCAGGTGGCCGATAGCGCGCTGGACCATTTCGCCGAACTCCTTATCGACCAACAGCACCTTGGCTTCGCCGTGCTGCAGGATAAAGGCGATCGCCTCGGCATCCAGGCGGGTATTTATGGCGTTCAGCACCGCGCCGCACATGGGCACGCCGAAATGCGCCTCGAACATCGCCGGGCCGTTCGGGGCGATCACCGCGACCGTATCGCCGACGCCAATGCCGTGTTTGGCCAGCGCCGAAGCCAAACGGATGCAGCGGCCGTAGGTCTCGCCCCAAGTCTGCCGCAGGCTACCGTTGACCAACGCCAGACGCTGCGGATAAACGCTGGCCGCGCGCTCGAGAAAGCTCAACGGACTCAGCGCCTGAAAATTCGCCGCATCGCGCGGCATACCGTATTCATAGGGGTTAATGCTGTGCATCGGTGCTCTCCAGCTGCATCTTGGGCTGGATAAACCCTAGCAGGTGTAGGGTCTTGACGAAGCGCGACCTTGGTCGAAGCAGTGACTCACGAGTCATTAGCCACGTCAGCATAAGCATTCGAACATTCAAGCCGGTACCTGTGTGGCCAGTTTTGCCTATGCCCGCAGCATCGGCGATAGGTATGCGCCGCGTTGTACGAGCCTGCCTTGCCCCCTTTTTCAAGGAGTTTCCGCGTGAAATCTCGCTTACCCGTGATCGTTGGTTTTGGTGGTTATAACGCAGCCGGCCGTAGCTCTTTTCACCATGGTTTCCGCCGCACCGTAATCGAGTCGATGGATACCCGCGCGCGCCAGGAAACCATCGCCGGTCTGGCGGTGATGATGAAATTGCTGCGCGCGGTCGATGGCGTTTACCAAAGCGCCGACGGCACCGCCCTGACCCTCGCGCAGATCGACCAGCAATTCGCCGAGCAGGTGCTGGCCTCGACCCTGGTGCGGCGCATCGAAGCGCAGCACCTGGATGTCGACGCCGCCCATTGGCACAAGAACCTCAGCGTCAGTGGCGCGGACGGCACCCCGCTGAGTTTTATCAGTCTGCGCAAACAATTGCCCGAGCCGCTGCCGGCCAACTGGTCGGTCGAACCAATCAACGCCAGCGAGGTGCGGGTCACCTTGCACGACAGCTGCGACTTCAAGGTGGACAGCTACCGCGCCCTGCCGGTGAAGTCCGCCGGCCAGTTGCCGACCGGCTTCGAGCCGAGCGAACACTATAATTCGCGCTTCCACCCGCGTGGCCTGAGCATGGCCATCGTCGGCGTGACCGACGCCCTGCGCTCGATCGGCCTGCCCTGGCAGACCATCGTCGATCAGGTCGCGCCGGACGAAATCGCGGTCTTCGCCAGTTGCATCATGAGCCAGCTCGACGAAAACGGCTTCGGCGGCATGATGCAGTCACGCCTCAAGGGCGGCCGGGTCACCGCCAAGCAGCTGGCACTGGGTCTCAACAGCATGCCGGCGGACTTCATCAACGCCTATGTGCTGGGCAGCGTCGGCACCACCGGCAGCATCACCGGCGCCTGCGCCACATTCCTCTACAACCTGCAGAAAGGCATCGAGCAGATCGCCACCGGCAAGGCCCGGGTGGTGATCGTCGGCAGCAGCGAAGCGCCGATCAACCAGGAGTGCATCGAGGGCTACGGCGCCATGGGCGCCCTGGCCACCGAGGACGGCCTGCGGCAGATCGAAGGCAAGACCGAGATGGCCGATGAAGCGGTGGACTTCCGCCGCGCCAGCCGGCCGTTCGGCGAGAACTGCGGCTTCACCCTGGCCGAGGCCTGCCAGTTCGTGGTGTTGATGGACGACGAGCTGGCCCTGCAGCTCGGCGCCGACATCCACGGCGCGGTGCCGGATGTGTTCATCAGCGCCGACGGCTTCAAGAAGTCCATTTCCGCGCCCGGCCCGGGCAATTACCTGACCGTGGCCAAGGCCGTGGCTAGCGCCGTGCAATTGCTCGGCGTCGAGGCCGTGCGCCAGCGCAGCTTCGTCCATGCCCACGGCTCCAGCACCCCGGCCAACCGGGTCACCGAATCCGAATTGCTCGATCGCATCGCCGCCAGCTTCGCCATCGAGCAATGGCCGGTGACCGCGGCCAAGGCCTTCGTCGGCCACTCCCTGGC
>NZ_CAMPHN010000320.1 GCF_946885885.1 uncultured Pseudomonas sp. | reverse complement strand
AAAAAGGTGAAGCGACGAAGAAGACAACGCAAGAACGACACTACACCAAGTCACGTGGTAATGGTCATCACCGACGAAACAGTGGAAGAACGCAAACAACGACTTTCAGACGAAGCTGATCGTGCTGACAAGCTAGCACGTGTGCAAGCTGAAGATCAAGCTAAAGAACGAATTCCAGACGACGAAGAAACGGAAGACGAAGATGTCTTCAAAGAGCAACAACTTCTCAGGCAAGCGCAGGCGAAGCGCGATGCCAAGGTTGTTGACAGATTGGCGAGACTGAAGATCGACCGCTACAAGTTGGTTGGCGAAGATAAGCTGTTGGTCAAACAGTGTATCTTCAAATCTGCCAAGAGCAAACAGCCCACAGTGGCGTGGCCAGCTGTGGTGCCTCAATCTATGATTCCAACCATCCTTAGTTTGTTTCACGGCGACAAATCCATTCTACGTCACGCAGGGAAACATAAAACGTATGGAGCAATGCGAAATCGTTTCGTGTGGAAGGGTATGACACAAGCCGTTCGACAATGGGTGTCTGCCTGTCATAAGTGTTTACTCCGTAAGCGTCAAGTACCACTGCAGACGAAGTACAACATTCAGCCAGAGGCGGAAGCGCCTATGAAACGTATCTGCATTGACATTGTTGGGCCTTTGGTGAAGACGCGTAATGGTAATACGCACATATTCACCATTTATGACCCATTCTCACATTGGCCGTCAGCGTATCCGATTTCGCAGACTGACTCTGCAACCATCGTGCAATGTTTGCGTAAGCACATTGCCAATCACTCTGTACCATCGCGGGTGATCAGCGACAGAGGAGCTAACCTCATGTCTGATGAAGTAAAGTCGTTTCTGGAAAACCTTGGAGCAAGAAAGTACGAAACGACACCGTACAAGCCATCTTCGAATGGAAGCGTGGAAAGATTTCACCGCTTTCTGACTTCTGCGATCAGCCATTGCATCGACGACATGGACGGCAAAGGCACTGATCAAAACCAATGGGACGAGCATCTGGACACTGTACTGCTCACGTACAGAGTACTACCGATTGATGGGTTGGACGTTTCGCCGTTCGAGATCATCTACGGGCGTGGTCCAAACTTACCTATCGACAACATTTTGTTTCGAGAGAATTACACCACACCTGTACAAACACTTGAAGAATACTTGGACATGTTACATGAAACTCAACTCAACATGTACGAAGCTCTAAACCTTGCACGCAAAGAAAGGTTTGAGCGCAACAAGAAGAACTCGTCACAAACACCGCCGAGGCTGTTCAAGCCGGGTGACAAGGTGTATTTGAGTTACCCAAGAGGACGATTTCGGCCTCTGCATGGTTCTACCAAACTGTCACGCGTCAACGACGGACCATTTACGGTCTTGGGTGACATGTTTCAAGGACTTGTCTACAATCTCAAACACGACAGAAAAAAGACAGAAGAGTTAGCTTCTGTCGGGCGTATGATCCCGGTAGAAGAAATGGTTCTACCAGATCAGGTCACTGACTTACCAGTGCAAGGCCTCAAGCAATTCGACGGCGAGCGCACTGACAGGCTGAATGACCTCACTCAGCAACAAGCCAAAGAGAAGCAACAGGAGTTGCGTGAGGCGGAGGCAAATAATGAAGTAAAAGATGAAGAAAAGCATGCAGACGTGCGCATCGCAGAAGACATCCAGAACATGCAGAAGACCGAAGCCGACAAGAAGCGCAAGCAAGCGCAAGACCAAGCACAAGCGATTGGTAACCCGAACTTGCTCGAAGACGAAGCAGAAGGCGAATTCCGTATGGAAGTCGAGCAAGACAACCCCGAAGTACGACAGCGAAGACTGTGGGCACCGAAGCCGAAGGCGAAGGCCAAACAAGTCGTACAGCAATCTTACGACGCAAGTGAGCTCAGACCGCAACATGTCACGAACAAGAAAGATCGAGCGGAAAGAGCGAAAGAACGAGAAGAACGCAAGGCGCAAATGCAACCGCAACCGAGCACGAGAACAAGGCTTACGAAAGCACGAGCTCAGTTGGCGGGAGCGCCTCCAGAAGATCTACGAGAAGTGTGCGCATGGTTACACATGGCACCAAGAAGAAAGACCATGCTATCTGCATCGCTACGACGTGTGTGGAGAACACAACGAGAGAAAGACGAAGACATGGCGACGAAAACAGGCATGCCCAAGGAAAGGCGAAGAAATTTCAACCACATGCAAGCTTTCAACGACATATTCTGCAGAAGTGACGACGAAGACGAAGATGTGGAACTTCAACGCAAGAAATACTCAGAAGGAGTATGGGTCGAAGACAACTGTGAAGACAGCAAACGACCTACACTGCAAGAGACCATCGAGAAGAAGAACACTTTATCTTTGAATATTTGTGCAAACATTTTGTCTTTAGCTACGGGCGAAACTTCGAACATTAACAACAGAACATTGAACGACCGTTGGAGCGGTTTTCCTCATTGAGAGGTTTTTCCTCCAACGATGCCGCTAGAGTTTTAATCCTGATATGAAGGTTTCTCTAGTGTAGAGATGTTTCTCGGAGTCACACACAAAAACTTCCAAGCCATTCACATGTACAGTTTAACACCATTTGTGCATCTAGACTTTGGACTATCCGGGACGGATAGCGAGAGGCGGCGAATAATGAAGCGGCTTGGGATATTTCTCGTGGGGTTTTTGTGTGGGGCTTTGTTGTGAGATTCATCTAAACTGCGAAAAAGAATAAATGACTCTTTAGTGTTGGTTCTTTGTCTTGTGTCTCATTCACCTTAGGTCCAAAGTAATTGAAATTAATCGAACTCAGCTGAATTGAGGACGTTAGGATAAATTACGTCCCAGTTCCGCTTCATTTGGTGCGCAGACCGACGGGAATGTAAACCCGAGACATCGAACCAGGTACGAAAATATGAGTCATTTTCGCAACATAGATGAATCCGGTTGGTATGTGAGCTTTTCAGCTCACAACAACATCTCTCTGGAGAGTGAAAAGGTAAGTATAAGGTCAGCATATCATAACATTTTATGGACATGAAAGAATAACGAAGAAAAAACAGAGGGGATATGAAAGAAACGTAGACAGATGAGGTATCAGTGGTTGGCAGACATGTGAACAGCAAAACAAAACATATCCTAGCTCGCAAATCACAATTCAAACTTTACCAAATAAGAGACAACAACAAATAAGATAGAAATTGCGAAAAAAGGGGACCTCACGAGCAAGGAATGGGCCCGAACGAGAGAACACGCTGGCTGCCCAAGAAACGGCTAACCAGGGCCCAGTCTGAGCCCCTATTCGTTAGTGACGGGGAAGTGACAAGTTTAAAAAAATTCGACTTTTGTAGGTCTCCGGATCTCAGCCGACACTTTGTCGCTCAGACAGATTCTTTTATAAGTTTTTCAAGCGCAGTGTCGTTTACTTGAAAAACGGTCTCTCTCTCTCTCTTGATATAAGCGCATCTTTTACCATCCCTCACAATTTTGCCCTTAAAAACCCGCACTTCACTTTTATTGAGAAATGTTGATGTTCATGATTTTTGACTTCTTTCGGGATAAATGTCTGATGTTTGTCGATGAAATAGCAATATTTTAGGTACTTAATTTTGACGTGGTCAAGTACCTCTTTTTACAGAGGAGTGCTGCAATTTTCGCCTTGGTTGATCGACAGCTCAACAACCAAGAAGAGTCACAGCGAACGGTTTTCGCGTCAACCAGTGCCCAACGCTCGCGCTTTGGACACTGATCACAACTTTGGTTAACGCGAAGTGGTTTTTTTGAAAACCCCGCCACTGCAACTGCTCAAGGTGGTCTGCAGGTCCTGTCAACCGTTAACTGCTCAACCGTCTGGAAGCGTTACGTTACATATCATACATCGTTGGATTGGGCTCGTCTTCTACTTTCACCAACACTTTACAGTTCGACGAACGGTTGGGTATTACGCGAGATATAGTCGAAATACGTAAGTTCTCTCTTTTTCTCTCTTGACAACTTGGCAGTGATTTTTGTTGTCTTGTTTTGAGAGTAATAATGGATGAAAATGAGTCAAATAAAAGAGAGAATAGTATGTTGGGACCCCAGGGGACGGGTCATGCCCAAATTTTCGCGAAGGGGGACTCGCCCTTAGCAGTTTCAGGGGCTG
>NZ_CAMPHN010000319.1 GCF_946885885.1 uncultured Pseudomonas sp. | reverse complement strand
TGGTCGGGACGGAGTGATTCGAACACTCGACCCCTAGCACCCCATGCTAGTGCGCTACCGGACTGCGCTACGCCCCGACTAGGCGTTACTTCCGTTTCCGTACATCCTGAAACGCCGCAAACTATACATTAAGCTTCTGAAATATGGAAACTTTTTGATTAGGTCCGGCTATTTACGCAATACCAGCAGCACATCTTCCAGCTCGGCAATCATTTGCCTGATGAGCTGCTTGTATTGAGTAGTGTCGTCCCGAGCCTCGTCGCCGGACAGACGCTGCCTGGCACCGCCGATGGTGAAGCCCTGGTCGTACAACAATGCACGTATCTGGCGAATCATCAGCACATCCTGGCGCTGGTAATATCGCCTGTTACCGCGGCGCTTTACCGGGTTGAGCTGAGGAAACTCCTGCTCCCAATACCGCAGCACGTGCGGCTTGACCGCGCAGAGTTCGCTGACCTCACCGATGGTGAAGTAGCGTTTGCCAGGTATTGCGGGCAGTTCGTCGTTATGACTTGGTTCCAGCATATGCCTCAACCCTGGCTTTAAGTTTCTGCCCTGGACGGAAAGTCACCACACGGCGCGCCGTGATCGGAATTTCCTCTCCCGTTTTTGGATTACGACCGGGGCGCTGACGCTTGTCGCGCAGATCAAAGTTACCGAACCCCGAGAGCTTGACCTGTTCGTTAAGCTCCAGCGCTTGGCGGATCTCTTCGAAGAACAGTTCCACCAACTCCTTGGCTTCCCGTTTATTCAGGCCCAGCTCTTCATACAGACGTTCCGCCATCTCAGCTTTCGTCAGAGCCCCCATACGCTACTTCCTTAACGTGGCGTTGAACCTTTGTTCCAGGGAGGTGAGAATATTTTGCGTTGTGGTACTCACCTCGTCGTCATTAAGAGTGCGTGATGGATGCTGCCAGGTCAAGCCGACGGCAAGGCTTTTTCTATAAGGATCAATACCTTTACCGTGATACACATCAAATAGCTTGAGGTCGGTGAGCCACTCGCCGGCGGTACTGCGGATGTTCGCGAGCAGCGCTTCGGCCTCGACGTCTCGGTCTACCAACAAGGCCAAATCACGTCGCACTTCTGGGAAGCGCGACAATTCACGGAAGCTCGGCATGCTCCCCTGAGTGATTTCGCTCAACAGCAATTCGAACAAAAATACCGGCTGATCCAGGCCCAACGCCTTGGCCAGCTCGGGGTGAATGGCGCCGACGAAGCCGACCAGACGCCCTTCGTGCTCGACGCGCGCAGTTTGACCCGGATGCAGCGCCGCATGCTCGCCCGGCACGAAGCTAAAGCTGCTCGCAGCACCGGCACTGGCAAGCAACGCCTCGACATCGGCTTTGACATCATAGAAGTCAACGCCATCACGACCATGAGCCCAGCCTTCAGGCAGACGACTGCCACTGATAATACCGGCCAGCATTGGCTCCTGCTTCAAGCCTTCCAATTGCCCGACGAAGCGCAAGCCACTTTCGAACAGTCGAACGCGCGACTGCTGGCGATTGAGGTTATGCTCCAGCGCCTTGACCAACCCCGGCCACAACGACGAACGCATGGCCGCCATATCCGCGGAAATAGGATTGGCCAGCAGCAACGGCTCGACACCTGGATTGAACAGTTCGAACAGTTTCGGATCGATGAAACTGTAGGTGATCGCTTCCTGATAGCCACGCGCAACCAGCAAACGGCGCAACGCCGGCAACTCGATAGCGGCTTCGGCTTTGGCCTGCGGTGCAAGGCGCGCCTGCGGGTAGCGAACCGGCAGACGGTTGTAGCCGTACAAACGCGCCAGCTCTTCGATCAGATCGACTTCGAGACTGATATCGAAGCGATGACTCGGTACGTCAACCTGCCATTGCCCTGCTTCTATAGCGCGAACCCCCAAGCCCAGAGCGGTGAGTAAACGGACAATTTCCGCCTCATCCATTTTCAGGCCGAGCATCTGCTCGATACGCTCAGCGCGCAAGGTGACTGCCGCAACCTGAGGCAGGTGTTCCTGATGGCGAGCCTCGATGACCGGTCCAGCCTCGCCACCGACGATGTCGATCAGCAATGCGGTTGCCCGCTCCATCGCTTCGCGGGCAAGCTGCCAGTCCACGCCGCGCTCGAAACGGTGCGAGGCGTCGGTGTGCAGGCCATAGGAACGGGCCTTACCGGCGATGGCGATGGTGTCGAAGAAGGCACTTTCGAGGAACAGGTCGCATGTCTTGTCGTTGACGCCGCTGTGCTCGCCACCCATGACGCCGGCAATGGCCAGGGCGCGCTGGTGGTCGGCGATGACCAGGGTATCGGCACGCAGGGTGACTTCCTGACCGTCAAGCAGAACGAGCTTCTCGCCCTCTTCGGCCATACGTACACGAATGCCGCCGTTGATTTCGGCGAGGTCAAAGGCGTGCATCGGCTGGCCCAGTTCGAGCATCACGTAGTTGGTGATGTCGACGGCAGCATCAATGCTGCGCACATCGGCGCGGCGCAGGCGCTCGACCATCCACAGCGGCGTGGGCCGGGACAGGTCGACATTACGCACTACGCGCCCGAGGTAACGCGGGCACGCCTGGGTGGCGATGACTTCGACCGGGCGCACTTCGTCGTGGCTCGCCGCTACAGCAGCGACCTCAGGACGACTGACCGGGGCGTCGTACAGGGCTCCAACTTCACGGGCCAGACCAGCCAGCGACAGGCAGTCACCGCGGTTGGGTGTCAGATCGACTTCGATACTGGCATCGTCCAGATCCAGGTACGCACGGATATCCTGCCCCACCGGTGCATCGCTGGGCAGTTCCATCAGGCCGTCGTTTTCTTCGCTGATCTGCAGCTCTGAAGCCGAGCACAGCATGCCGCTGGACTCGACACCACGCAGCTTGGCTTTCTTGATCTTGAAGTCGCCTGGCAACTCGGCGCCAATCATGGCGAAGGGAATCTTCAGGCCCGGGCGAACATTCGGCGCCCCGCAAACTACCTGGAAGGATTCCGTACCATTGCTGACCTGGCACACGCGCAACTTGTCGGCATCGGGATGCTGCTCGGTGCTCAACACCTCGCCCACCACTACGCCACTGAAGATACCGGCGGCCGGGGTAACGCTATCGACTTCGAGGCCCGCCATGGAAAGGCGTGCCACCAATTCGTCGCGGGATACCTGGGGGTTGACCCAGCTACGCAGCCACTTTTCACTGAATTTCATCCTGCTCTCCTAAACAATTCGGTTACGGTCATGCGGCTCTAGCGAAATTGCGCCAGAAACCGCAGGTCGTTATCGAAGAACAGACGTAGATCGTTGACGCCATAACGCAGCATGGCCAGACGCTCGACGCCCATACCAAAGGCAAAGCCCTGGTACTTTTCGGGATCGATGCCGGACATGCGCAATACGTTCGGGTGCACCATGCCGCAGCCCATCACTTCCAGCCAGCCGGTCTGCTTGCATACGCGGCAACCTTTGCCGCTGCACATCACGCACTGCATGTCGACTTCAGCCGAGGGTTCGGTGAACGGGAAGAAGGACGGACGGAAGCGCACGCCCAGGGGTTTCTCGAAGAACACCCGCAGAAACTCTTCGATGGTGCCTTTCAAATCGGCAAAGCTGACGCCCTCGTCAACCAGCAGGCCTTCGACCTGGTGGAACATCGGCGAGTGAGTGATATCGGAGTCGCAACGATAGACACGGCCAGGACAAACGATACGGATCGGCGGCTGCTGGGACTCCATGGTGCGCACCTGTACCGGCGAGGTGTGGGTGCGCAGCAACATGTTCGCATTGAAATAGAAGGTGTCATGCATCGCCCGCGCCGGATGATGGCCAGGGATGTTGAGCGCTTCGAAGTTGTGGTAGTCGTTTTCCACTTCGGGGCCTTCGGCGATGCCGTAGCCGATCCGCGTGAAAAACTGCTCGACCCGCTCCAGAGTCCGCGTTACCGGATGCAGACCGCCCGAGGTCTGGCCGCGGCCGGGCAAGGTCACATCGATACGCTCGGCTGCCAACTTAGCACTCAGTGCAGCTTGCTCAAGGGTCGCCTTGCGGCTGTTCAGCGCTTCCTGAACCCGATCCTTGGCGGCATTGATCAAGGCGCCGGCCTGGGGACGTTCTTCTGCCGACAGATTGCCCAAGGTCTTCATCACCTGAGTCAACTCGCCCTTCTTGCCCAGATAATGAACCCGAAGTTGCTCCAGGGCGTTCACATCGTCGGTGTGGCTAACGGCCTCAAGCGCTTGCGAGACCAGCACATCCAGATTTTCCATTTACAGACTCCAGATACGAAATAGGGGAAGAGCT
>NZ_CAMPHN010000318.1 GCF_946885885.1 uncultured Pseudomonas sp. | reverse complement strand
GGCTACAGGGACGTACGCGTTAGTCTTACACCACGAGACTCAGGCTTTCATCGACCTGCGGCTCCATGACCCCCGCGAGGAATTCGTCGCCCCAGCGGCGGATGTCGTTGTAGCCGACGATATCGAACAGTTCGCGCAACCGTGCCCGGGCTTCGGCCTTGGGCATGTTCAGCGCCAGGTAACAGGTGCTCGCCAGGTCGGCGGTGTCGTGTGGGTTGGTCAGCAGGGCGCCCTTGAGTTCGGCCGCAACCCCGGCGAATTCCGAGAGCGAGAGCACGCCATGACCGCCCAGCAGGCCCTGGGTGGCGACGAATTCCTTGGCCACCAGATTGAGGCCGTCTCGTAGCGGGGTGATCCACATCACGTCGGCCATGGCGTACCAGGCCACCACCTGCTCGAAGGGAAAGGGGCGGAAGAAGAACTGCACCGGCGACCAGCCGATCCGCGCGAAACGCCCGTTGATCCGGCCCACGGCTCGTTCGATCTGCGCCTGCAGTTCGTCGTAGACGGTCATTTCCCGGGCCGCCGGCACGCAGATGCTGACCAGGGTGACCTTGCCCAGCAGCTCCGGGTTATCGGTCAGCAGGCGCTCGTAAGCCTGGAGTTTCTCCAGGATGCCTTTGGTGTAGTCGAGACGTTCCACCGAAAGGATCAGCTTGAGCCCGCTGAGCTCCTTGCGCAGCTCGCCCATCTGTTCCTGGATTTTCGGTTGCGCCAGGGCACTGCGAATCCGCTCGATATCCAGGCCTACCGGATGCGCGCCGAGTTTCACCACGCGATTGCCGGTGTCCACCGCGGTGGTCATGCGCTCCAGGCCCACCGCGCAGCCATAGGTGATGAAGCGCGGCGCGCAGTTCTGTCGGCTGAGGGTTTGCAGCGGGGTGACGCCGCGCGCCACGTCGACGAAATTCTCCACCTGACGCGGGATGTGAAAGCCGATGTAGTCGCATTGCAACAGGCTGCCGATGATCTGCCGGCGCCAGGGCAGCACGTTGAACACATCCGCCGAGGGGAAGTAGGTGTGATGGAAAAACGCGATGCGCAGATCCGGGCGCAGCTCGCGCAGGTAGCCGGGAACCATCCACAGGTTGTAGTCGTGCAGCCAGACGACGGCGCCTTCGGCGGCTTCCTCGGCGGTGCGCTCGGCGAAGGCGCGGTTGACCTTGAGGTACACCTGCCAATCGTCCTCGTTGAAGGTCGCGCGTTCCCAGAACGTGTGCAGCGTTGGCCAGAACGCTTCCTTGGAAAAGCGCTTATAGAAGATATCGACCTCGTCCTTGCTCAATTTGACCCGCGCCGCGGTGAGCTTGGGGTAGCGTTCCGCATCCACGGTGGTGCGGGTGTCGAAGGGCTCGTCGCCGTCTTCGTGCACCGCCCAGGCGATCCAGGAGCCCGGCCGGCCGTCGCCGAAAAAGCTCAGCAGGGTGGGGATGATGCCGTTCGGCGAGGTCGGGCGGCGGCGTTGCACCTTGCCGTCGACCCGGTGTTCTTCGTAGGGCAGGCGGTGGTAGACCATCACCAGCTCGGCCTGGCCGGGTTTGGCCGCGGTGCGCTGTTCGGCGGCGATGCCGTGTTCGCCGAGAAAGCCGAAATGCACGAAGGCCTGGAGAATCCCGCCACAGCCCGGCCGCTCCGCATGCAGGGTACGCGAATGCTGCTCGGTGGCTTGCAACAGGCCGGCTTCCGATTCGCCGACGCATACGCCCTTGAATACGCCGTTGAGCATGCTCAGGTCATTCAGGGTATCGCCGGCGGTCAGCACCTGGTCGTTGTCCAGTTCCAGCCAGTCGGCCAACGCCTGCAGGCTGCTGCCTTTGTTGACACCCCTGGGCAGGAAGTCCAGATAGCGTCCGGCCGAATACAACAGGTCGCAACCCAGGGCTTCGGCCGCCGCCTGCAATGCCGGGTCTGCCGCTTGCTCGGGCGTGCAGAAATACGAGCAACGGCGCATCTGCGGCACGTCCTGGCGTTCCAGCTCGAAGCTTTCGAGTGCGCTGGCGACCTGGCTTTCGCCGGGCCAGAGCGTATCCACCCGGCTTTGCAATTGAGGGATGGCGAGCAAGGTATCGCCATGCACGAAGCTCGCACCCACGTCGGAAATGATGAAGTCGGGCTGCGGCAACGTCGGGTCGGCGAGCAACGGCAATACCGATTCAAGGCTGCGGCCAGTGACGTACGCCAGGCGGATTTCCGGGTGGGCGGCGATGGTTTGATAAAGGCTGAGACGATCGGCGGGATCGCCGGCGAGAAAGGTTCCATCGAGATCGGTGGCAAGTAGCATGCGCTGTCTTCCTGTCCATTGGGTGGCTGCAGTGACGCGCCGACAAGGGCCGACGTGCGGTGACGGACGAACTCGCCGGGGGCGGTCGCCTCTTGTTATGCCCAGATCCCTACGGCGATTCGGTCAAGGGTTCCAGGTCCGGGTTGTTCTGCTCGTCGGTCGGCGGCGCATCGGGCATCAGCTCGAGCACCGTATGGCTGGTGCGCAGCATCGGCATGAAATGCCCGGCGGGTTCGCTGACCAGGTCGCTGACATGGCGCAGGCGGTACAACGTGTAAGCGGCGAGCAGGCCCAGGGTGCCGGCGAAATACAGTGGCAACGCCTGGGGACCGAATTGTTGCATCAGCAAGCCCGCCAGCAAGGGCCCGCCGACCGAACCGAGGCCGTTGACCAGCAGCAGACTGCTGGAGCCGGAGAGAATTTCATCGCGGTGCAATTGGTCGATCAGTTGCGCCACGGCAATCGGGTAGATGGCGAAGGCCAGACCGCCCCAGACGAAAATCAGTCCGAGCAGCAAGGGGCCGCTCGGCAGCACGGCGATCAACAGCGCCACTACCACCGCCAGCGCCACGACCCAGAACAGCACCAGACGGCGGTCGTGTTTGTCGGAATAAATACCGATCGGCCATTGCAACAGGGCGCCGCCGAGAATCGCGCTACTCATCAGCAGACCGACGCCGGTGGCGTCGAAACCACGCAGGCTGGCGTATACCGGCGCCATCGCCCAGAACGCGCTCAACGCCAGGCCGGAAAGGCTCGCGGCGGCAATCGCCACGGGCGCGACGCCGACGATCTGGCGCAGGTTGGTGTGCATCACGTCCGGCACGCTGGGCTGGACCTGCCGGGTCAGAGTGATCGGCATCAGCGCCGCGCTGATCAGAATCGCGGCAAGCGCGAATAACAGGAAATCCCTGGGGTCGGCGAGGTTGAGCAATTGCTGCGCCGCCGCCAGGGCGCCGAGGTTGACCACCATGTATAGCGCGAACACCTGGCCGCGTTTGTCGTCGGGCACCTGGGCGTTGAGCCAGCTCTCGATCACCATGTACAGGCCGACCAGCGCCAGGCCGTAAAGCACGCGCAGGCACAGCCAGGCCCAGGGGTCGACCAGTAGCAGGTGGAGCAGGGCGGTGATCGCGCCGAGGGCGGCGCAGAAGGCGAACGCGCGGATATGCCCAACGCGACGAACCAGCGGAATCGCCAGCCAGGTGCCAAGGAGAAAACCGACGAAGTACCCGGACATGATCAGGCCGAGCATTCCGGTGGAGTAGCCTTCGGCGACGCCACGCAGGGTCAGTAGGGTGTTGAGCAGACCATTGCCGAGGAGGAGTAAAGCAACCCCACCGAGCAACGAGCTGATAGGGGCAATCAAGGACCACATGGCGACCTACCCTAGGCAACTATCAGCGCGATGGCAAGCACGAAGCGCGCCAGGGTGGTGTGCGCTTGTTTGTTAGTTGCTTGATTTAAAAGGATATTTCGTAAAATAAAACGGCTCGTTAATTTTTCTTCGAGCGATCTGTCGCCCTTTCTCGGTGCGACCTGCGCCCCAGTGGCGGCCGGCCCTGTCCAATAGGTCAGGTCAACCCCGCCTGCGCTTGTTTAATGCGAACCTTGCTGGCATCGTGCAGCGCTTCATTCACAAGGATGTTGCAATGAAATCCATAGCAAGCGCTGTCACACCCCCATTCCATTCCAATAGCGTCGAAGGGGGCCTGCCTTTTCGCGCCTTTAGCGGCCTCACCTTGGCGATAGACGGCCAAGCGGAAACCGATTCCCGACTTCTGGCCTTGGCCGGATACCTGGTGCGCCAGGTCCTGGCCGACCTGCATCCCGAGCGGGTGCGGGAGGCTGGGGATGTAGAGCCGTTGTTGCTCGACCTCAAGGCCCATGTGCGTCTCGAAAAGGGCGAAATGACCGCCGTCGCCAGTAATGTCGGCTGCGGTGCTCAGCCCGGACAGACGGTGGTGGCCGGGCTGGTGCTCGGTACTTTCATGCTGGCCAGCAACGAGGCGCACTG
>NZ_CAMPHN010000317.1 GCF_946885885.1 uncultured Pseudomonas sp. | reverse complement strand
GCGCCTTCGGCGGCGATGCCTTCGCCTTCTGCCAGCATTTTCTGGAAACCGAGCATGTGGCTTTTACCCCCGGCCTGGATTTCGGTCGCAATCTGGCCGCCCAGCATGTGCGCTTCGCCTACACCCAGGACCTGCCGCGCTTGCAGCAAGCGGTCGAACGCATCGCCCGTGGCCTGAAAAGTTGGCGTCCCGATGCGCTTTGAACCGCTGCTCGAACAGGCCAGGCTGCTGCGCCGCTACAAGCGTTTTCTCGCCGATATCGAGACCGCCAGCGGCGAGTTGTTGACCATTCACTGCCCCAACACCGGCTCGATGCTCAATTGCATGGGCGAGGGCGCGCAGGTCTGGTTCAGCCGCTCCAATGATCCCAAGCGTAAGCTGCCAGGCACCTGGGAAATCGGCGAAACGCCCCATGGCCGTTTGGCGGTGATCAACACCGCGCGGGCCAACGGCCTGGTCGAGGAAGCCTTGCGTGCCGGGCTGATCGCCGAGTTGGCCGGTTTCACCGCGCTGAAACGCGAAGTGCCCTATGGCCAGGAGCGCAGCCGGGTGGATTTCTGCCTGGAGTACCCGAGCGGTACGGCCTTCGTCGAGGTGAAAAGCGTGACCCTGGGCTTTGCCGATACGCGCGTCGCGGCCTTTCCCGATGCCCGCACCGAACGCGGCGCCAAGCACCTGCGCGAACTGGCCGCCCTGGCCCGCGCCGGTATCCGCGCGGTGCAGTTGTATTGCGTCAACCTTACCGAAATCGATGCGGTGCGCCCGGCCGAGGAGATCGACCCGGCCTATGCCGCGGCCCTGCGCGATGCGGCCTGCGCGGGTGTCGAGGTGTTGGCCTACGGCGCCGAGATCAGCCCGCGGGGCGTTCAGTTGGTCCGTCGGCTCGAAGTGCAGTTGTAACCCAAGGCGCCGGCCGTTGTAGCCCGGATGCAATCCGGGAGCGGTGTCCGGCCGTAAGAATTTCCCCGGATTTCATCCGGGCTACAGCGTTACCCAAATCCCTTCGCTGTTTTCCATGCAGATCAGCGCTTCGAGCGATTGCCCGGCGCAGGGACCGGCGACGCATTCGCCGCTGTCGATCAGGAACAGGGCGCCGTGGGTGGCGCATTGGATCAGGCTGGCGCTGGCGTCGAGAAACTGGTCCGGCAGCCATTCCAGGGAGATGCCCTTGTGCGGGCAGCGGTTGCGGTAGACGTGGACCTGGCCGTCCTTGCGCACGGCGAACAGCTTCTCGCCCTCGATTTCAAAACCCCGGCTCTGGCTTTCGGCCAGTTCATCCGGTGCACATAAACGCATCATCGCGATCTCCACGGCAGGAGCGGCATTATCCCGGACTGGCGCAGCTTGCCAAGTCCGCTGCGTTGAGCATGTCGGGAAAGCGCGCCGGCACCGGATTGACTGGCGGCTTGGTTGCTAGCCTCTTATCCTGCCAGCCAACTCGATAAGCGAAGCCCGTCGACCCATGAATCCCGTTATCGCGCCGCGCTCACTGTTTGTCGCCCTGGCTCTGTTGCTCGTGCTGGCACTCTGGCTGTCCCTGGCCCTCGGCCCGGTCAGCCTGCCGTTGGCCGATACGCTGACTGCCGCGTTGCGTTTGTTCGGTGTGCCGGTGGGCGGCGAGCGATTGCAGCAGGCCGAACTGATCCTCGGGCAGATCCGCCTGCCGCGCACCCTGCTCGGGCTGACGGTGGGGGCGGTGCTGGCGCTGTGCGGGGTGGCGATGCAGGGCCTGTTTCGTAATCCCCTGGCCGACCCCGGCCTGGTCGGCGTTTCCAGTGGCGCGGCACTGGGCGCGGCCATCGCGATAGTCGGCGGCGCGGCGCTCGGTGGTTTGCCCGAGGCGTTCGCCCCCTATTTATTGTCGTTCAGCGCCTTTCTCGGCGGCCTCGGCGTTACCGCGCTGGTCTACCGCCTGGGCCGGCGTAACGGCGAAACCAGCGTGGCGACCATGCTGCTGGCCGGTATCGCCCTGACCGCCCTGGCCGGCGCGGCCATAGGTTTGTTCACCTACCTGGCCGACGATTCCACCCTGCGCACCCTGACGTTCTGGAACCTCGGCAGCCTTAACGGCGCCAGCTACGCGCGCCTGTGGCCGTTGCTGCTGGTCACCGCCGCGGTGGCGCTGTGGCTGCCGCGCCGGGCCAAGGCGTTGAACGCTTTGCTGCTCGGCGAATCGGAGGCGCACCACCTGGGATTCGCCGTCGAACGGATCAAGCGCGAATTGGTGTTCTGCACCGCCCTGGGCGTCGGTGCGGCAGTGGCGGCGGCGGGGATGATCGGCTTTATCGGCCTGGTGGTGCCGCATTTGATGCGCCTGCTGGTCGGCCCGGATCACCGCGTGCTGTTGCCGGCCTCGGCCCTGGCCGGCGCCAGCCTGTTGTTGCTCGCCGATCTGGCCGCGCGCCTGCTGCTGGCGCCGGCCGAACTGCCGATCGGTATCGTCACCGCGTTGATCGGTGCGCCCTTCTTTCTTTATCTGCTAGTGCGGGAGCGCGGCTGATGCTCAGCGTGGAGGATCTGGCCGTCGAGCGCGGCGGCGCCACGGTATTGGCGGGCGTCGAGCTGGCATTGCAGCCCGGCGAAGTGCTCGGCGTGCTCGGCCCGAACGGCGCCGGCAAGAGCACCTTGCTCGGCGCCCTCAGCGGCGAGTTGGCGCCGGCGCGTGGTGAGATCTGGTTGGATCGGCGGCGTTTGAGCGACTGGCCCGGTAGCGAACGCGCCCGGCGCCTGGCCGTGCTGCCGCAGAGTTCGACGCTGAACTTCGCCTTCCGCGTCGACCAGGTCGTGGCCATGGGCCGTTTGCCCCATGCCAGCGGGCGCCTGTGCGACGAGCAGATCGTCCGCGCCGCGCTGCAAGCGGCCGACGCCCTGCACCTGGCCGAGCGCAGCTATCTGGCGCTGTCCGGCGGCGAACGCCAGCGCGTGCATCTGGCCCGGGTGTTGGCGCAGCTGTGGCCGGGCGGGGCGGGGCAAGTGCTGCTGCTCGACGAGCCGACCTCGATGCTCGACCCCTTGCATCAGCACACCACCTTGCAAGCGGTGCGTACGTTCGCCGAGCAGGGCGCGGCGGTGCTGGTGATTCTGCATGACCTGAATCTGGCGGCGCGCTATTGCGACCGCCTGTTGCTGCTCGAACGTGGCCGTCCCTATGCTCTGGGCAGCCCGGAGCAGGTGCTGCGGGCCGAGCCCTTGCAAGCGGTGTTCGGCCTCGAAGTGCTGGTGCAACGCCACCCGGAACGCGGCCACCCGCTGATCGTGGCGCGCTGAGTTCACGCCCGCCTTGACTTGAACCTGAAGGAATTCTTTTATGCGCCTGTTTCTGTTGTTCGCCGTGATCCTGTTAACCGGCTGTCAGACCGCCTTGCCGCCGTTGCCGGCCTGGCAAAGCCCGGAAGGACGCGCGCATGCCGAATTGGGACGGATCGTCGATCTGCGTAGCGGTGAAACGCTAAGCCCGCAGCAACTGGTGGAGCGCCTGGCCGAGGCGCCACGACTGCTGGTCGGCGAGCAACACGACAATCCCGATCACCATGCCCTGCAACTCTGGCTATTGCAGGCCTTGGCGGCGCAACGGGCGCAGGGCAGCCTGCTGCTGGAAATGCTCGCGCCGGACCAGCAAAGCAGTGTCGACGCCGTGCGCACCCGGTTGGCCGCGAGTCAGCATATCGACGACCTGCCGGCTGCGCTGAATTGGCAGAAGGGCTGGGACTGGACGCTCTACGGACCGCTGCTGCGTCATGCGCTGGCGCAACCCTATCCGCTGTCGGCGGCCAATCTGGATCGCGCGGAAATACTCGATATCTATCGCCAGCGCCCAGGTTTGACCGGCGCCGCCTCGACCGCCGAAGCGGTGCGCGAAGCGCTGTTGGCGCAAATCCGCGATTCCCATTGCGGCAAGTTGCCGGAAAGCCAGCTGCCGGCGATGCTCGCCGTGCAACAGCAGCGCGACCGGCGTATGGCCGAGGCACTGCTCGCCGCGCCCGAGCCCAGCATGCTGCTGGCCGGCGCCTACCACGTGCGTCGTGATCTCGGCGTGCCCCTGCATCTGCGCGACCTGGGCGAACCAGCGGGCGGCCTGGTGCTGATGCTCGCCGAAGTGGGCACCTCGGTCGACGCCAGCGCGGCGGATTTCGTCTGGTACACCGCGGCGCTGCCGGAGCAGGATCACTGCGCCAACTTCGGCGGCTGAGCCGCTAGGCGGGCTCAGCCCCGTCCCTGTCCCCGGATTGCGCTGCGCTTATCCAGGCTATGGGGTTGCGCTCTCCGTAGCCCGTATATGGACTCCTCCTCTAGCGCAAGTAGCAAGATGATGATCAAC
>NZ_CAMPHN010000316.1 GCF_946885885.1 uncultured Pseudomonas sp. | reverse complement strand
TCGCTCCCGACCTGCCGCTCGACGGGCCGCTGCAATACGACGCCGCGGCGATCGAAAGCGTGGGCCGGCAAAAAGCGCCGAACAGCCCGGTGGCCGGCCGCGCCACGGTATTCGTGTTCCCCGACCTGAACACCGGCAACACCACCTACAAGGCGGTGCAACGCAGCGCCGACTGCGTCAGCGTCGGCCCGATGTTGCAGGGCCTGCGCAAACCGGTGAACGACCTGTCGCGTGGCGCCTTGGTCGACGATATCGTTTACACCATCGCCTTGACCGCGATCCAGGCCGCCAACCTACCCGAATAAATCGGCCCGCGCCCGAACGCGTAGGTTGGGTTAGCGGCCACCGGCATGCCATTGTCATGCCGCGATTCGAGCGGCCGCGTAACCCAACAAGACTATCCGCGGGGCCGTCATGGCGGGCGAGGTTCGGGCGTACGTCCGCGCCAACGGCGTACGCCTAACCCGCCCTTCGGACGGCGTTCAATCCGATCAAATAGCGATTATCGGCAGCGATATGAGCCGATCGGGTGGCGTTCGCCAGGTTTGCAGTTCGATCGACAGCGGGTAATCTGTGCGCCGACCGACCCGCGCTGGAAAAATCGTGGGCTTTGATTGATTCGGGGCCCGCGCCCCATTTTTTGGAGGCGCCTGCCCCCATGCTGCATTTTCTGCCCGCCCCTTTACGCGGCCTGCTCGGCGCCACACTGCTGGCCTTGAATACGCTGATCTGCTGCATTCCGTTGTTCAGCGTGACCTTGCTCAAGGTGTGCCTGCCCTTCCCCGCCGCACAACGCCTGTGCCGCTGGCTGATGGATTTCATCCACGAAGCCTGGATCAGCTGCAACAAGGTCTGGATGAACCTGCTGGGCAACACCCAGTGGCATGTCGAGGGGCTGCAAGGCCTGGACTATCAGCACTCCTACCTGGTCACCAGCAACCATCAGAGCTGGGTGGATATCCTGGTGCTGCAATACCTGCTCAATCGCCGCGTGCGGCCGTTGAAGTTCTTCCTCAAGCAGGAACTGATCTGGGTGCCGGTGATCGGTTTGTGCTGGTGGGCGCTGGGTTTCCCGTTCATGAAGCGCTACTCCAAGGCCTACCTGGCCAAGCACCCGGAGAAAAAAGGCAAGGACCTGCAAACCACCCGGCGCACCTGCGCCAAGTTCAGTCAGACCTCGGTGGGCATTTTCAACTTCCTCGAAGGCACCCGCCACACGCCGGCCAAGCACGCGGCCCAGCAATCGCCGTTCAAGCACCTGCTCAAGCCCAAGGCCGGCGGCATCGCCTTCGTCCTCGACGCCATGGGCGAGCAATTGCACAGCATCGTCAACGCCACCATCCATTATCCCCAGGGCAATCCCGGCTTCTGGGACATCCTCAGCGGCAATGTCGATGAGGTAGTGGTGCGCTTCAAGGAACTGCCGATCGCCGCGGAGTTCATCGGCAGGAATTACGACCAGGACGAAGCCTATCGCCTGCAGTTCCAGCAATGGGTCAATCAGCTCTGGCTGGAGAAGGACACCGAATTGAGCGAATTGAAGCAGCGATTTCCGGGACACTAGAACAGGGCCTGAAGGCGCCTTGTAGCCCGGCTGCAATCCGGGATCGGTGCTGTGGCGGACACCGCTCCCCGGATTGCATCCGGGCTACCGAGGCGCGCAACCCAGTCTCGTAGGGTGGATGACGCTTCACCCATCCACCAACGGCGAGGGTGGTGGATGAAAAAAGCGCCATCCACCCTACACAGCTCCCGTAGATAAGCGCAGCGCAATCAGGGAACGGTGTTGTGGCGGACACAGCCCCCGGATTGCGCCAAGGCTTATCCGGGCTACCGGTCTGCATATGCCTCGCCCATCGCGGCCAAGGCCGCTCCTACAGGATGTGTGGGGCTATTCGGCGGGCGGTTCGAGGAATGGCAGGTTGTCCCAATCGAGCTGCGCCGGAAACGTCTCGGCCTGTTCGGCGCGCAACCCCGGCGCGACCAGGAACCCCTGCATGATCGCGCAGCCGTGCCGCGTCAACCAATCGCGCTGGGCCTGGGTTTCCACGCCCTCGGCGATGACCTCCAGGCCAAGGTTGCGGCCCAGATCGATGATGGTGTTGACCACCGCGGCGTCGCGCGGCGAATCGAGCATATTGGCGATGAACAGGCGGTCGATCTTCAAGGTGTCCAGTTCGAAATGGCGTAGGTAGGCCAGCGACGAATAGCCGGTGCCGAAATCGTCGATGGCGATCTTCACCCCCAGGGCGCGCAACTGCAAAAGCTGCGCCTGGGTGGTTTGCAGGTCCTGCATCAAAGCCCCCTCGGTGACCTCGATCTCCAGTTGTGCCGGCTTTAGCTCAAGCTCATCGAGCACGCGGCTCAGGTCGTCCACCAGTTGCGGCATGCCGAACTGCACAGGGCTGACATTCAGGCTGATCACCAGGTCGTGGCCGCACAGCTGGCTCATACGCTTGCACTGCTCGGCCCCCGCGCGAAAAATCCAGCTGCCGAGGCGATTGATCAGCCGGGTCTCTTCCAGCAGCGGGATGAACACGCCGGGGGCGACGGTCCCGGCGACCCGGTGCTGCCAGCGCAATAACGCCTCGAAACCGCGCAGGCGGCCGCTGCCGAGGCAAATCTGCGGCTGATAGACCAGCATGAAATCGTCGTTATCGATGGCCGTACGCAAACTTTCCTCGAGCATCAGGCGCGAGCGGGCACGGCCGTTCATGCTCGGCGAGAAGAAGCGGTATTGCTGCCGACCCGCACGTTTGGCTTCGTACATGGCCATATCCGCGGCACGTAGCAGCCCTTCCACGGTTTGCCCGCACTCGGGGAAACAGGCGATGCCGATACTGACGCCCAAGGTCACGTCGACGTCGTCGATGTGGTAGCGCACCGATATCTGCTCGATCAGCTTTTCCGCCACCCGCGCGGCATCCTCGGGATGGTTGAGGCTGTCGAGCACCGCGGTGAACTCATCGCCGCCCATACGGGCGAGCAGGTCATAGGGGCGCAGGCTGGCCTTCAACTGCTCGCCGACACGCCTCAACAATTGATCGCCGGCACCGTGACCGAGGGAGTCGTTGACCCGTTTGAAACCGTCCAGGTCCAGGTAGAGCAATGCCAGGCGCTGGCCGCTGCGCTCGCTACGCGAGATCGCGGTTTCCAGCGCCTTATGGAAACCGCGCCGATTCAGCAGTCCGGTCAGGGCATCGGTGATCGCCAAAGATTCGAGCTGAGTGTGCAGGCTGCGCACCACGGTCATATCGAGGGCGAGCACCACCATGCCCGATTGCTGGCGCGGCAGAGGCGAACAGGACAGCGCCACCGGTATGCTCTCGCCATTGCGGGCGAGCAGGCTGGCCTCATGCAGCCGATAGGTTTCGTAACGCCGCCAATGCCGGTAGAACTCCGACATACGCCATTCGCAGTCGACCTTGGGGGTGAGCAGATGGCTCAGTATCGCCGAGCCCTCCAGGTCGCCGACGGCACAGTGCATCATTTGCGCCATGGCCGGATTGGCAAAGCGGATCAGACCATCCTCGCCGACCACCATGATGCCCTCGGCGGCGTTATCCAGCACCGAGGCATTGAAGGCCCGCGCACTGTTCAACTGCTGGGTCAGGTGCAGCAACTCGTTGCGGTTGCGTTCGTGGTCGAGCAGCGAGCGGATCTTGTAGCGCAGCACTTCGGGGTCGAATGGCTTGAGCATGAAATCCACCGCCCCGCAGGCATAGCCTTTGAGAACCGCCTCTTCGGTTTGCGCGATGGCCGAGATGAAGATGATCGGCGTGAAGCGCGTACGCGGATTACCGCGCATCAGGCGCGCCACCTCGAAACCGTCCATGTTCGGCATCTGTACATCCAGCAGCACCAGGCCCACCTCCTCTTCGAGCAGGCATTGCAGGGCCGCCTCGCCCGAGTCGACGCAGCGTAGCCGCCAATCGCCGTCATCGAGCAATGCTTCCATCGCCTCGAGGTTCGCCGGGCGGTCGTCCACCACCAACAGCGTCTGGGTGAACCGTTCTTCAACCTGAGCCTGTGCCATATCCACCTCCTGCGTCCTGGCGACGCCAGAACCCGTAAATGCCGTGCGCGTCTCCGCGCGGCCCGGGGCTACGGTGTTACACCGCATGCCGCCCCCACTCCTGCGCCGTCCGCGCTGCCTTCAGGCCGGGAAGTCTCGCTCCTCCGGCAACGTGGGCGGGTTATTGGGCATTGCGCTGTTATTCAGCCAGCGCGCCAGCGTGTTCAACAGTTCGTCACGACTGACCGGTTTCGCCAGATAGTCATCGGCCCCCGCGGCCATGCACTTCTCCCGGTCGCCCTTCATCGCATGGGCGGTCAGGGCAA
>NZ_CAMPHN010000315.1 GCF_946885885.1 uncultured Pseudomonas sp. | reverse complement strand
TATGCGCCCCTGGTGTTCGAACTGGAGTTGCTCGACACCAAGGACTGAAGCACGGGCGCGGGCGCGGGCGCAACGAAAGGCTAGCAGGCTGTTGAAAAACTACCTGCATTGCCGATACGGCGTTAAAACGGCCTGCTAGAGCGCGCTTTCCGCAACGGCCTGCTGCTGGTGGGCATTGTGTAGCACTTCGATCAGGCAATCTTCCAGCTCGAAACGCTCATGCAGCAATTGCCCTAGACGATTCAGCTCTTCGCCCACCGACACGCTATCGCGACAATCGCCGCTATCGCAACGGTCGTTGAACGCCAGCGCCACTTCGGTAATCGCTTCGATACGCGGATAGATCTGCTTGGCCAGGTCGAGGCCGCGTTGATCGCCAAAAGCCTTGGCTTCGTTGGTCAACTGCTCGTAGACCTCGAAGTGACCGGCCGATACATAGTCGACCAGGATTTCGCAGAACCTCTGCAAACCCTGGATATCGACTGCCGATGCCGAAGCACTGCTCAGAGCCGTATAAGCCGTAACCAGTTCGCCCCGTTCCTGCAACCAACGGTCTATCAGCAAATGGACGCCGCCCCAGCGCTCCTGGGCGTTTTGACAACTCTCGAGCATGATGACCTCACTTCCCTAATTCGGTATTGCTGTTATACATCTGTTTCGAGACGTTTTGGGCCATTTCGGTGCAGAGGGGCAGACACCGCTATGCCCAGGTATATCCAGACCAGACTGTCCAGCGACCCAGTAACCCGGCGGTGCGTAAAGCCAGATTATGCTTGCATGCCGATGCCATCAAGGCGCCTGTTCGATAAATTTCATACGGTCGTTTGATAGGAACCCCTTACCCTCCGGCCCGCGAAAAGCCGGACCAGCTCGCGCCCGGCCGCGGCAAGTCGCGCATCGCATGCCGCTGAATCGCCTCGATAAAACCACTGGAGGACGCCGCGCTCGTACAGGGAGCGCGACAGACCGATTGCTAATGGCGCGTCGCGACGGCAGCGCTGCCAAGGCGCTGATCGAGCAAGCCCAATCCTTCTTGAAACAGCTCGTTGCTGCGCTCGATCTCGCCCAACTGCATAAGCAGACGCGCCAGCTCGGCACAGGCTTCCGGATGCCGTTGAAAGGCCAGGCTGCTTTCGAAATAGCCCTTGGCTTTACCCCAGAGCTGGTTGTGTGCGCACAGGCGGCCAAGCGTCAGCAGCAACCCGGCATCATCCGTATGCTGCTTCAACCACCCCTCGGCGACCTGTAGCTGGCGAACCGGATCGCGCCCATGCAGCAGTCCATAGAGACGCACCAGGTGGCTGTCGTAGCGCTGCTTCAAGGCCCCACGCAGGAGTTCTTCGGCTTCGCCTTCGGCACCGAGCAAGCGCAACTGTTCGGCATACACCGCGAGTAATTCCGGCTCCTGCCGATAGGTGGAAGGCATCGCCTGCCAAACCTGCTGCAACGCCGCCAGCCCCGCTTGCTCATCGCCCGCCTGCGCCTGACCGACCTGCAGTAAACGGCCCCGCCAAGCTTGGCGTTCAAGTTCGTTCAATTCGGCATTGCCCAAGGCCTTTTCTTTACGCAGGTCGGGCAGCAAGCCGAGCAGCGCAGGCCAGTCGCCCGCCTGCAGATAAAGCGCCTGGAGTTGGCGCAACACCAGGTGATGGTGCGGATGGCGTTCACGCATCGCCTGCAAGGTGTCCAGGGCTGCCGCCGCCTGACCGCGGGCCAACTGCAGCTCGGCATGGGTCAGGGCGATCGCCAGTTCGGCTTGCGGCTGGCTGTTCAGCGCCTGCTCGATCAGCGCATCGCTGTCCTCGTACTGCTCCAGATGCTGGGCCGCGCGGGCGGCGCCCAAGTAGTAGCTGAGCGGCTGTGGCTCGCTGGCGGCGGCGCGTTTCAGATGACGCAATGCCCGCGACCAGCGCCCTTCGGCCAGGTCGAGAAAACCCTGTTCGGAGGCCAAGCGCACACGCCGCCGCCGATGCAAGCGCGACCAGGGATTGATCAAGCCGCCGGAAGTCGCCAGCAAACGCAGCAGCACGCGCACCAGGTAAACGGTCAACCACAACACCAGCAGCAAGGCGATAAAGGCCCACAGGCTGGATTCGTAGCGGAACCCCTGAAAAGCGATCAACACATAGCCCTTGTGTTCGGCGACCGGCAAGCCGAACAGCGCCAAGCCGACAGCGCCGGCGAGCACCAGCAGCAGGGCGAGCAGCAGATAGACACGCTTCATAGGCGAGTCTCCTCCACATCCGTCGCTTCGACTTCGAACTGCTCGCGGGCCGATTGCTTGCTCTTGATATACGCCTGCACGGCATTCAAGGTCTGGCTCAGATCGGGGACCTCGACTTCGATGGGCCGTTCGATCAGCTCATCGATACGCGCCCGCAAGGCGCGGCTGTTCGGGTTTTCCATGACGAAATGCGCATCCAGCACCTCGCGCACCTGGCGCAACGCCTGGCGGTAGACCGGGGTCTGGCCGTGCAAGGCGGCCCATTGCGCCTGCTCCAGAGCAAGGCTGAGGGCCAGGCGCACCTGGACCAGCGATTGCCCGGCGAGCAGCGGGCGGATATTACGATCGGCGCTGAAGTCGAGGCGGAAATATTCGGATAAGGTGTGCAACCACTGCTTCCACCAGATGCTTTCGTCCTGCGCGGCGGCCAATTCGCCGAGCGCGCCGCCGTCCGCGACGAAAGTCGGCGTCTGGGCGTTCAGCTGCGCCACTTGTTCGCGCAGGGCGCCGAGCTGGAGAAACAATCCGGTGCGATCCGGGTCCTGGGTCGCGCGTAGCGCCTCCAGGCTCTTGGCCAGCTGCTCGCGGGCGGCGAAGGCGGCGGGATCGTCCTGACTGCGGAGAATCTCGTCGGCGCCCTGCACAAGGGCGGTGGCGCTGTTGATATCCTGCAGCGCGGACAGGCGCAGGCTGGCCAGGCGCAACAGGTGTTCGGCCTCGGCCAGGCGCCAATCCTGGCGGCTGGCGCCGAGCACGGTTTCCAGACGTTGATTGAGCAGCTGTTGATCGCCCTGCAACTGGACCAGCAGGCGACGGCGATTTTCCAGTTCGTCCGCATTGGGCAATTGTGCCAAGCGGCTATTCAGTTGCTGGTTGCTTTGCGCCAGCGTCTGCGCCTCGTCACGCACCTCTTGCAATTGTTGCAGCTGCTGTTGCTGGCGCGCTTGCAATGCCTGCACCTGCCATAGGCCCCAAGCTCCCGCAGCGGCACCGGCTGCGCCGAGCAGCAGCGCGAAAAGCACCAGACCGTTGCCCCGCGATGCGGGTTTGCCGGTGGCTTTCGGCGGGGTTGGCGGTGCGGCAGTGGCCGCGTTCTGTGCGGGTTGATCCTGTTCTTTCGCAGAGGTTGCTTCGCTCACGTATCCATCCTTCGCATCAGGGGTTGGGGGCGGCATGCCTGTGCAATGCCGCCAGCAACGCCGCGGCACTCGCACCGTGGCAGTCCACAACGTTCTCGGCTCCCGCCTCGCGCGCCAGTTCGGCGACCCGCGGGCTGGGTACGAACAAGGGTAGACGAGCCAGTGTCGGCCACTCGCTACCCGCCAATTGCAACAAATGGGTCAGCCCTTGCCCACTGCTGACCGCCAGGCCGTTCAGGCGTTCCGCGCGCATTCGCGCAGGCAGTGCCCCCGCGGGGTAATGCGGCAGCTGACGACGGTAGAGTTCCAGATAATCCACCTGCACACCCTGAGCGCGCAAACCCTCGGCGAGCCATTCCCGGCCGCCCTCGCCACGCAGAATCAGCACACGCGGGGTGAAAGCGGCTGCCAAGGTCTGCTGCAACATAGGCAATGCGAGCAAGGCTTCACTGTCGTCCGCCTCGGCAGGGTAATGCACGGTCAAACCATAAGCCCGGAGAATCTCCGCGGTAGCGGCACCGACACTGAACCAGGGTTGCTCGGCCAAGGGTTGCGGCCAATAGCGATCGAGCAACTCGAGGCCCAGACGGGCAGCCGGCTTACTCACGGCGATCACCGCGCAGTAGCGATCCAACTCGAGAAAGGTCGCGCGTTGCTCGGGGGTTTCCGCCAAGGCTTCGATCGCCAGCAAAGGCATACTGGCGCTATAAATTCCCTGCTCGGCCAGGGCCTCGGCCAGCACCCGGGATTCCTCGGCCGGGCGCGTCAGCAGCAAGCGCCACTCACTCACTCGGCAGCGCCCTCGCCGTACACCGCCTGCAAGATAGCGCCGGCGCCTTGCGCCAGCAGCGCCTCGGCCACCTCGACGCCCAGACGCTCGGCCTCGCTGGCCGGTGCGCGGCTTTGCGCACTGAGCAACAGCGCG
Organism: uncultured Pseudomonas sp.; assembly: GCF_946885885.1. Next base: position 73 of record NZ_CAMPHN010000315.1, on the reverse strand, counting down.
CCGTCCGGTTGACCGACCAGGCCGCGCAACCAGAGCTGCTCGCCCTCCAGCACCGCATAGCAGGCGATCGGCA
>NZ_CAMPHN010000314.1 GCF_946885885.1 uncultured Pseudomonas sp. | reverse complement strand
CTGCTGCTCGATCCGGGCCTGGCGTTCGGCACCGGCACCCACCCGACCACCGCACTGTGCCTGGAATGGCTGGACGGCCAGGATCTGCACGACTGCAGCGTGCTGGATTTCGGCTGCGGCTCGGGGATTCTGGCGATTGCCGCCCTGCTGCTGGGCGCACCGCAGGCGGTCGGTACCGATATCGACCCCCAGGCGCTGGAAGCCTCGCGCGATAACGCCGGGCGCAACGGCATCGACCCGGCGCGCTTCCCGGTCTACCTGCCGGCCGACCTGCCGCAGCGACCCGCCGACGTGGTGGTCGCCAATATCCTCGCCGGCCCGCTGGTGGCGCTGGCGCCGCAGATCACCGCACTGGTGAAGAACGGCGGGAAACTGGCATTGTCGGGAATACTCGCCGAGCAGGCCGAGGAAGTTCGCACAGCCTACAGCGAGGCGTTCACCCTCGATCCGACCGCGGAAAAAGACGGCTGGGTGCGCATCAGTGGCATCCGTCGCGGGTAGCTGCTGTTTTCCCAGGCACTTGCGTTAGACTAGCCGCTTTGCCGGATCGCCGGCGCCGGACCCTTGCATGACCGAAAGTTTCGTTACCCAGTGCCCCCATTGCCGTACCAGCTTTCGCGTAAACCGCGCCCAGCTCGGCGCCGCCCATGGCGCCGTGCGCTGCGGGGCCTGCTTGCATGTGTTCAATGCCGCCCAGCAGCTATTGGCGCAACGGCAAAATCCGCCAGCGGTGGCCCATTCGAGCGTCGCTACGTCGGGCGTCTCCACGTCGAGTGGCGCCATGCCGGGCCCAGCCAAACCGAACCCGCAGGCCGCGCCGGTGGCGAAAACACCGCACGCCACCGCCACTCCGCCCGGGAAAAAGCCCAGCGATACGCTGTGGATTCACGACGACCTGGATCTCGACAGCCTCGATCTCGACGAAGAGCTGGCCAAGCTGGAGCAACAGGAACAGCAACTGTCGCAGCAATTCCGCGACCTGGAGCAGGCGCCCAAGTATGCCGAAGCCTTCAACCGCCCCCCGCGCGTCGACCCCGAGCCCCATGACGAACGCTGGGCCGAAGCCCTGCTCCACGAAACCCCGGCCAAAGCGCCGCTGAGCATAGCCCCGAGCGATAACGCCCCGGCGCAACCCGCGCGCGCAGTACAAACCGAAGCGCCAGTATCGGCGCCCGCCAGGCCCGCGACAATCGAACCCGAGCGCCAGAAACCGACGCCCACAGCCCCAACGGCAAAAGCCCCCGTACGGGACAGCGTTCATATCGAGTCAGCCGAGCCGCTCGACCAGAATGCCGAGGACGACCTCGAGCCGCCGATCGAGCCCGTAGCGAACAAAGCCCGCAAAGCCCCACGTAGCGAACCCGGGTTGCGCGACGAGCACCTGTTCGAACTGGACGACGAGCCACTGCAACTGGATTGGCAACCGCCGAAAAAGCCCTGGGGCCGCCGGCTGGGCTGGGCCCTGCTGAACCTGATCGCGGCCGGCGCGTTGGCCGGGCAGTACGCGCATTATCATTTCGACGAACTGGCGCGCCAGGACCACTATCGCCCCTGGTTCGAGCAACTCTGCCCCCTGATCGGCTGCACTCTGCCGTCCAAGGTCGACATCAACCAGATCAAAAGCAGCAATCTGGTGGTGCGCAGCCATCCTGAATTCAGCGGCGCCCTGATCGTCGACGCCATCATCTATAACCGCGCACCTTTCGCCCAGCCCTTCCCCTTGCTGGAAATCCGCTTTGCCGATATCAACGGCCGACTGCTCGCCAGCCGCCGCTTCAAACCCGGCGAGTACCTGGCCGGAGAGCTGGCCGGCAAGGAGGAAATGCCGCCCCAGGTGCCCATCCATATTTCCCTGGACATCCTCGATCCGGGCAGCCAGGCGGTCAACTACAGCTTGAGCTTCCACTCCCCGGAGTAAGCCCAAGCCATGCAGGATACGCGACGCTTTGGCCCGCCAACGCTTTTGCCCGAAGCTTTCGGCTTAGAGCTTGCCGCCGCCTGGTCGGCTTTCCATCCGCCAACCAAACCCCTGGCGATAAGGCGCTAGCTGTTCAGAATTTGTTCAAAACAGCCTTTATCCGGTCATCCAGAGCGGGTATGATTCCCACCCTTTTTCGCACTCCACTATTGGTCTCAACCGCTGGTCTCTCGAGCAGGGAAGCCCTATGTCGGCGTTACGTATCGGCCCCTACACACTGCCCAACCAGTTGATCCTCGCCCCGATGGCGGGCGTCACTGACAGGCCGTTTCGCCAGCTCTGCCGGCGCATGGGCGCGGGCCTGGTGGTCTCGGAAATGGTTACCAGCGACATGCGCCTGTGGAACACCCGCAAGTCGAGCCTGCGCCTGATGCACGAGGGCGACCCGGAGCCGCGCTCGGTGCAGATCGCCGGTGGCGACCCGCAGATGCTCGCCGAGGCGGCTAAGCAGAACGTCGTATTGGGCGCGCAGATAATCGACATCAATATGGGGTGTCCGGCGAAGAAGGTGTGCAACAAGGCCGCTGGCTCGGCGCTGTTGAAAGACGAACAATTGGTACGCCAGATCCTGCAGGCGGTGGTCGCCGCGGTGGACGTGCCGGTGACCCTGAAAATCCGCACGGGCTGGGACAGACAGAACAAGAACGGTATCGAGGTGGCGAAGATCGCCGAACAGGAAGGGATAGTCGCGCTGGCCGTGCATGGCCGCACCCGCGCCGATCTCTACACCGGCGAAGCCGAGTACGACACGGTTGCCGCAATCAAGCAGGCGGTGTCGATTCCGGTGCTGGCCAACGGCGATATCGATTCGCCGGAGAAGGCCCGCGCGGTCCTGGATGCGACCGGCGCCGACGGTTTATTGATTGGCCGCGCCGCCCAAGGGCGGCCGTGGATATTTCGTGAAATCGAGCATTATCTGCGTACCGGCGAGCAGCTCCCGGCACCGGAACTGCTCGAAGTGGAAAGCATTCTGCTGGAACACCTGGCTGCGTTGCACGCCTTCTACGGCGATGTCATGGGCGTACGTATCGCCCGCAAGCATGTCAGTTGGTATCTCGCAACCTTGCCGGGCGCCAGGGAGTTTCGCGCCCACTTCAATCGTCTGGACAGTACGGACGCGCAGTGCACCACCGTCCGCGAGTTTTTCGGCGGACGGCATAACAACGGAGAAGGGGTGGCCGCATGACGATGTTGACCGAGACTTTAGCAAGTGGAATGGCTCCCGTGAGTGAAAACAGCAGTTTGAAACAGCACCTCAATACGCCGAGCGAAGAAGGGCAAACCCTGCGCGGCAGTGTCGAGAAAGCGTTGCACAATTATTTCGCCCACCTCGAAGGCGCGGACGTCACCGACGTTTACAACCTGGTGCTCACCGAAGTGGAAGCACCGCTGTTGGAAACCGTGATGAACTACGTCAAGGGCAACCAGACCAAAGCCTCCGAGCTGCTCGGTCTGAACCGCGGCACCCTGCGCAAAAAACTCAAGCAGTACGACCTTCTCTAAGCCCCAAGCTGCAAGCCACAAGTAGAGGCGCCTTTTCTTGTAGCTTGTGGCTTGCAGCTTGCAGCTAAACCCCTGATGGAATCGTTATGACCGACCAGACCACCCGCCTTCCCGTTCGCCGCGCTCTGATCAGCGTCTCCGACAAGACCGGCATCCTTGAATTCGCCCGTGAGCTGTCCGCCCTTGGCGTGGAAATCCTCTCCACCGGCGGCACCTACAAGCTGCTCAAGGACAACGGCGTGGCCGCAGTGGAAGTCGCCGACTACACCGGCTTTCCGGAAATGATGGATGGCCGGGTGAAGACCCTGCACCCGAAGATCCACGGCGGTATTCTCGGCCGCCGCGCCCTCGACGGCGCGGTGATGGACGAGCACGGGATCAAGCCGATCGACCTGGTCGCGGTCAACCTCTACCCCTTCGAAGCCACGGTCGCCAAGCCCGACTGCGACCTGGCCGATGCCATCGAGAACATCGACATCGGCGGCCCGACCATGGTCCGCTCCGCGGCGAAGAACCACAAAGACGTGACCATCGTGGTCAACGCCGGCGACTACGCCAGCGTGCTCGACAGTCTGAAAGCCGGCGGCCTGACCTACGCCCAGCGCTTCGACCTGGCCTTGAAAGCCTTCGAGCACACCAGCGCCTACGACGGCATGATCGCCAATTACCTGGGCACCATCGAGCAGAGCCGCGAAACCCTGAGTACCGAAGCCCGCGGCACCTTCCCGCGCACCTTCAACAGCCAGTTCGTCAAGGCGCAGGAAATGCGCTATGGCGAGAACCCGCACCAGAGCGCGGCCTTCTATGTGGAAGCCGGCGCCTTGAATGGCAAAGGCGAAGCCAGCGTCTCCACCGCCGTGCAACTGCAAGGTAAAGAGCTGTCGTTCAACAACGTCGCCGACACCGA
>NZ_CAMPHN010000313.1 GCF_946885885.1 uncultured Pseudomonas sp. | reverse complement strand
CGCGAACTGACCGGCGGCATCTACTTCGGTCAACCGCGCGAGCAGCGGGTGCTCGATAACGGCGAGCGTCAGGCCTACGACACCCTGCCGTACAGCGAAAGCGAAATCCGCCGGATCGCCCGGGTCGGTTTCGACATGGCCCGCGTGCGTGGCAAGAAGCTCTGCTCGGTGGACAAGGCCAACGTGCTGGCGTCCAGCCAGTTGTGGCGCGAAGTGGTCGAGGAAGTGGCCAAGGACTACCCGGATGTCGAGCTGTCGCACATGTACGTCGACAACGCGGCGATGCAGCTGGTGCGCGCACCGAAGCAGTTCGACGTGATGGTCACCGACAACATGTTCGGCGACATCCTGTCGGATGAGGCTTCCATGCTCACCGGTTCTATCGGCATGCTGCCTTCCGCGTCCCTGGATGCCAACAACAAGGGCATGTACGAGCCCTGTCACGGCAGCGCACCGGATATCGCCGGGCAAGGTATCGCCAACCCCTTGGCGACCATTTTGTCGGTATCGATGATGCTGCGTTACAGCTTTAACCTGGGCGAAGCGGCCACTGCCATCGAGCAGGCGGTCAGCAAGGTGCTCGATCAGGGGCTGCGCACCGGCGACATCTATAGTGCGGGTACGACCAAGGTCGGCACCGCGGCGATGGGTGATGCGGTAGTCGAAGCACTGCGTAGTCTGTAATCTTCCAGGTCCGTCAACGGGTGTTGGCGGTCTGTTTATAAAGGTGTGGTTATGAAACGTGTAGGTCTTATCGGTTGGCGCGGCATGGTCGGTTCCGTGCTGATGCAGCGCATGCTGGAAGAGCAGGATTTCGGCTTGATCGAACCGGTGTTCTTCACCACTTCCAATGTCGGCGGCCAAGGCCCTGCGATTGGCAAGGACACCGCTCCGCTGAAGGATGCCTACAGCATCGACGAGCTGAAGGGGCTGGACGTTATCCTCACCTGCCAGGGCGGCGACTACACCAGCGAAGTCTTCCCCAAGCTGCGCGAAGCCGGCTGGCCGGGTCACTGGATCGACGCCGCGTCCTCGCTGCGCATGGCCGATGACGCGGTCATCGTGCTGGATCCGGTCAACCGCAAGGTGATCGATCAGCAATTGGATGCCGGGATCAAGAACTATATCGGCGGTAACTGCACGGTCAGCCTGATGTTGATGGCCCTGGGCGGTCTCTATGAAGCCGGCCTGGTCGAGTGGATGAGCGCCATGACGTATCAGGCGGCGAGCGGCGCCGGCGCGCAGAACATGCGCGAGCTGATCAAGCAGATGGGCGCGATCAACGCCTCGGTGGCCGACGAACTGGCCGATCCGGCCAGCGCCATTCTGGATATCGACCGCAAAGTGGCGGAAGCCATGCGCGGCGAGTCCTTCCCGGTGGACAACTTCGGCGTGCCGCTGGCCGGCAGTCTGATCCCCTATATCGACAAGGAACTGCCGAACGGGCAGAGCCGCGAAGAGTGGAAGGGCCAGGCGGAAACCAACAAGATTCTCGGTCGTTTCAAGAATCCGATCCCGGTCGACGGCCTTTGCGTGCGCATCGGCGCCATGCGTTGCCACAGTCAGGCGCTGACCATCAAGCTGAACAAGGATGTGCCGCTGTCGGATCTCGAAGGTTTGATCAGCCAGCACAACCCCTGGGTCAAGCTGGTACCGAATCAGCGCGAGGCGAGCATTCGCGAACTGGGGCCGACCGCGGTAACCGGCACCTTGAACGTGCCCGTCGGTCGTCTGCGCAAGCTGAATATGGGCTCGCAGTATTTGGGCGCCTTCACCGTCGGCGACCAGTTGCTCTGGGGCGCGGCCGAGCCGTTGCGGCGCATGCTGCGGATTCTGTTGGAGCGTTGATGCGTTCGGGCTGAGCCTCTACGAGGCTTTTGCGGTGAATCCGGGAGCGGGTCTGCGGGTGGTCGAATGAAATTCGGCCATCGGCGGGTCCGCTCCTTTGCATTTGTGTGCACCGGCTATACAGTGCTGTGCTTATTCAGTCAGAAGCGTCCCCATGACCCGTAGTTTCGATATTGCCGTGATCGGCGCCACCGGCAGCGTTGGCGAGGCCCTGGTGCAGTTGCTCGAAGAGCGTGATTTTCCCGTGGCGAATCTGCATCTGCTCGCCAGTGGCGAGTCCGCCGGTCGTTCCTTGGTGTTCAAAGGCAAGAACCTGCGGGTGCGCACGCTCGACGCCTTCGATTTTTCCACGGTGCGCCTGGTGTTCTTCGCCGCCACCGAGGCCGTCACCCGTGAATATGCGGAGCGGGCGCGGGTGGAGGGGTGTGCAGTCATTGACCTGACGGCGGCGTTGCCGCCAGACCAGGCGCCGCGTCTGGTGCCGGAAGTGAACCCGGAAATTCTCCAGACTCTCTCTGCGCCTTATCGCGTCACCAGCCCCAGTGCTTCGGCGATAGCGGTGGCGGTGGTCCTGGCGGCGATCGCCGGGCAGATTGAGATTCAGCGGTTAACCGTTACGGCTTGCTTGGCCGTATCCAGCCGCGGGCGCGATGGTGTTGCGGAATTGGCTCGTCAGTCCGCAGAACTGCTTAATGCACGACCTTTAGAGCCTCTTCTATTCGACCAGCAGATCGCTTTCAATCTATTGGCGCAAGTCGATACCCCCGACAATCTGGGGCATGGCCTCTTGGAAAAACGATTGGTCGGCGAGCTCAAAGAGTTATTGAATGCGCCCCAATTGACGGTGTCGGTAACTTGCATACAGGCGCCGGTATTCTTTGGCGATAGTCTCAGTCTCTCGCTGCAGGCGGCAAAACCTGTCGATTTGTCGGCAATTTGTGCGACGTTGCGCACATCCGCTACCTTGGAATATGTCGAGCGGGGCGAATATCCGACTGCTGTAAGCGATGCGGTCGGCCAAGATGTGGTGTATGTCGGCCGAGTTCGTGGCGGTTTGGACGACTTGGCGGAACTCAATATGTGGATTACGTCTGATAATGTGAGAAAAGGCGCCGCCTTGAACGCTGTGCAAATAGCTGAGTTATTGATAAAACACTATCTGTAAAAGATACTTACCCGGAAATTTGAAGAATCTTTCGAGCTTGGCAATACTGTCTGAGTTGATTGCGGATGGGGAAACGCCCTCGGGCGTATGTAGGTAGCAATCATTAAGGCCCTCTCGCATGCCGAGAAAAAAAGATAAAACAAGGGATAACGCTATGGTTCGGTTTCGCAAACTGGTGCTGGCAATCGCAGCTGCTTCGGCGCTGTCCTCCGGTATGGCGCACGCGTTGGGGCTAGGGGAAGTCACCCTGCAATCCGCGCTCAATCAGCCTTTGGTGGCTGAAATAGAACTGCTGGAGGTGCGCGATCTGGCCTCCAACGAAGTGCTGCCGAGCCTGGCTTCTCCTGAAGAATTCAATAAGGCCGGGGTTGATCGTCAGTTCTTTCTGACCGATCTCAAGTTCACCCCGGTACTCAAACCGAACGGCAAAAGCGTGATTCGCGTCACCTCCAGCAAGCCGGTGCGCGAACCCTATGTGAACTTCCTCGTGGAAGTACTTTGGCCGAACGGCCGCTTGTTGCGCGAATACACCCTGTTGCTCGATCCGCCTTTGTATGCTCCGCAAAGCGTTGTCACTTCCGCGCCGCAAACGGCCGCCGTCGCTCCGGCGCCGCGCCCGCAGGCCGCCGCGACGCCGCGGCCGAGCGTGCCCGCCAGCGCCCCGGTTACAAGCGCTCCGGCCGCCGCAAGCAGCTCGCTGCAAGGCAGCGAGTACAAAACCACCGCCAATGACACGCTCTGGGAAATCGCTCAGCGCGTCGGTGGCGGTAGCGTGCATCAAACCATGCTGGCTATTCAGGATCTGAACCCGAATGCCTTTATCGGCGGCAATATCAATCGCCTGAAAAATGGCCAGGTATTGCGTCTGCCCGAAGACCAACAGATCAAGAGCCGTTCCCAGGCCGAAGCCATCGCTCAGGTGGCCGAGCAGAACACTGCCTGGCGCGAGGGGCGTGGCGTCGCCGCCAGCGCCCGCCAGCTGGATGCTACCAAGCGCACTACTGCGGGCGCAGCGCCTGCCGAAGCGAAAGCCAAGGACAGTTTGAAGCTGGTTGCCGCCGATGCGGGTAAGGCGACTAAAGGTAGCGATACCGGCGCCGCGGGCAGCAAAGCGCTGGCCGACAAGTTGGCCGTTACCCAGGAAAGCCTGGATTCGGCTCGCCGCGAAAACGAAGAATTGAAAGGTCGCATGACCGATCTGCAAGGCCAGCTCGATAAGCTGCAGCGCCTGATCCAGTTGAAAGACGATCAGATGGCCAAGCTGCAGGCCGACCTTGCTACTCCTGCTGCGGCACCAGCGGCTCCGGCCAAGGCGCCTGTAGCGCCACCTCCGGCAGCCAAGGAAGTGCCACCGGCACCGGAAAAAGCAGCTGCGCCAGCAGCTGC
>NZ_CAMPHN010000312.1 GCF_946885885.1 uncultured Pseudomonas sp. | reverse complement strand
CGTTCGCCGATAAAGCAGATGCCGGTCGAGTCTTTCTTCTTCGCCGTGGCCAATTCGTATTTTTCGGCAATCGCCCGCACTTCGGGTTTTTCCAGCTCGCCGACCGGGAACAGGGTTTTGGCGATCTGCTCGCCGCCCACGGCATGCAGGAAGTAGCTCTGATCCTTGTTCGGATCCAGCCCCTTGAGCAGTTCGGTACGGCCGTCGATGTCGCGACGGCGCACATAATGGCCGGTGGCGATCAGGTCGGCGCCGAGCATCAGAGCGTAGTCGAGAAAGGCTTTGAACTTGATCTCGCGGTTGCAGAGGATATCTGGGTTAGGTGTGCGCCCGGCCTTGTATTCGGCCAGGAAGTGCTCGAACACGTTGTCCCAGTATTCGGCGGCGAAGTTGGCGGTATGCAGTTTGATACCGATCTTGTCGCACACGGCCTGGGCATCGGCCAAGTCGGCCATGGCGGTGCAGTATTCGGTGCCGTCGTCTTCGTCCCAGTTCTTCATGAACAGGCCTTCGACCTGATAGCCCTGTTCGAGCAACAGCAAGGCGGATACTGAAGAGTCGACGCCGCCGGACATGCCGACGATTACGCGCGTTGTGCTTGGATCTGGCATGGGAGCGATATGCATAAGGCTGAAAAGGAGGCGATTCTAGCAGGGGTGGTGGCTTTGCCGCGAGAAACCGGCTGGCCGAGAATCACCGCGCATTTTGCGGGTCGCATCGGGTTCGAGTAAATGGTTAGTCGCGGATCAGGCTCAGGGGGAATTGGGGGCCTTGCAGGTAGTCGTCGATGCAGCGCAGGACCAGTTCGCTGCGCCAGCGCTGCGGTTGCGCGGCCAACTCGTCGCGGCTCAGCCAGCGCGGGCCAATGATGCCCTCGTCCAGTGGATGCGCAGGACGCTGGCGTAGCGCTTTGGCGGCGAAACAGACACGCTGGTAGGTGACGCCGTTGCTGGGGGCGGTATAAAGGTAGATACCCGTGACGCCCGTGAGTTCGACATCCCAGCCGGTTTCCTCGAGCGTTTCGCGTAACGCCGCTTGCATGAGACTTTCGTCTGCTTCCAAGTGGCCCGCAGGCTGGTTAAATACGGCGCGGCCATCGGCCATTTCTTCGACCAGCAGAAAGCGACCCTGGTCTTCGATAATGGTGGCGACGGTGACGTGAGGGGTAAAGCGCATGTTGACTCCTTGAAAGGGCGGGTAAAGTCGGTATTTTGTGTTGTTCGATTGCAATGCCGGCAATCGGCGATCGAGCTGCTAGGCTGAAAGCGTCTTGCCGGCATGCTGATGTAGTGTTGTTGTAGTTTGACTACAAAGCATCATTGGCGTTTAGCTACATGCCCTTGTAATGGGCTATTGAAGTGTTTATCCACGGAAAAGTGCGTGACTTTTTGTAGAAAAACTACAAAAATGGCGCGCCTTTCCGAGACCCAAAAGATCTATCCCGCCGCCTCATTTGCGGTGGGGTGTCAGACCACGAGAACAACGGAGTCCAGCATGGGATACCAAAAGATCCAGGTGCCAGCAACCGGTGACAAAATCACCGTTAATGCCGATATGTCGCTTAATGTACCGAACAATCCGATCATTCCTTTTATCGAGGGTGATGGTATCGGTGTCGATATCAGTCCGGTGATGATCAAGGTCGTGGATGCGGCCGTGGAAAAAGCCTATGGCGGCGAGCGCAAGATTTCCTGGATGGAAGTTTATGCGGGCGAAAAGGCCACTCAGGTTTATGACCAGGATACCTGGCTGCCGCAAGAGACCCTCGATGCGGTCAAAGATTACGTCGTTTCCATCAAGGGCCCGTTGACCACTCCGGTCGGTGGCGGCATCCGTTCGCTGAACGTTGCCCTGCGTCAGCAGCTCGACCTGTACGTTTGCCTGCGTCCAGTGCGTTGGTTCGAAGGCGTGCCCAGCCCGGTTAAGAAGCCTGGCGACGTCGACATGACCATCTTCCGCGAAAACTCGGAAGACATTTACGCCGGTATCGAATGGAAAGCCGGCTCGCCGGAAGCGGACAAGGTGATCAAATTCCTCAAAGAGGAAATGGGCGTTACCAAAATCCGTTTCGACGAAAACTGCGGCATCGGCGTCAAGCCGGTTTCCAAAGAAGGCACTAAGCGCTTGGCGCGCAAGGCGCTGCAGTATGTGGTCGATAACGACCGCGACTCGCTGACCATCGTGCACAAAGGCAACATCATGAAGTTCACCGAAGGTGCCTTCAAAGAGTGGGCCTACGAAATCGCAGCTGAAGAATTCGGCGCAACCCTGCTCGATGGCGGTCCTTGGATGCAGTTCAAGAACCCGAAAACTGGCAAGAACATCATCGTCAAAGACGCCATCGCCGATGCCATGCTGCAGCAAATCCTGCTGCGCCCGGCCGAGTACGATGTGATTGCCACGCTGAACCTGAACGGCGATTACCTCTCCGACGCCCTGGCGGCCGAAGTCGGCGGTATCGGTATCGCGCCTGGCGCCAACCTGTCCGATAGCATCGCCATGTTCGAGGCGACGCACGGTACAGCACCCAAGTACGCAGGCAAGGACCAGGTGAACCCGGGTTCGCTGATTCTGTCCGCCGAAATGATGCTGCGTCACATGGGCTGGGTAGAAGCGGCAGACTTGATTATCAAGGGCACCAACGGCGCGATTTCGGCCAAGACGGTGACCTACGATTTCGAGCGTCTGATGGACGGCGCTAAGCTGATGTCCTGCTCGCAGTTCGGCGATGCGATGATCTCTCACATGTGAGTCGATCAGCGGTAACAAAAAAAGGGCCGGTCAATTGACCGGCCTTTTTTTGAACGAAACGTTCAATTCAGGCTTTAACTGCGGTGGTTTCTGGCTTACTAACTGAAGCCGGCGTTTCGGTGGTGGCCTGGAGCGCACGGATATTCACGGCATGGAGTCCTTTAGGACCTTGAATTATATCGAAACTAACCGGCTGACCAGCTTTCAGGGTTTTATAGCCGTCCATCTGAATGGCTGAATAATGGGCGAATAGGTCCTCATCTTTCCCGTCAGCCAGAACGAATCCATAGCCTTTGGCGTTGTTGAACCACTTGACCTTACCGCTAACCATGCTGATCTCCCTCTGCAAAGGACCCCATCTCTGGAGTATCATCCACTTTGATTCCGTGCACACAACGACGTTGGACGAAAACGCGGAATCCCCTAAATACCCGGGGTGGGTACCCCTTGTTTGTAACACCGTTTTGTCGATAGTCAAGGCTATGCTGCAACTGGCTGCGAATCCGGTGAAATCGCTCTACTATCAGTGTTCGTCCAACCTACGATACCCTTTCAGCATGCATGCAAGTAGCCAGATTCGACTAATATTCAATCAGGATCGTTCAACCACGCACGAGGACGACTCGTCCGGCGTTGCCGTACAGGAATCCAAGCCGGCCTTGCAGGCACCACCGCTGTATAAAGTGGTCATATTCAATGACGACTACACGCCAATGGATTTTGTGGTCGAGGTGCTAGAGGTATTTTTCAACCTTAACCGGGAGCTGGCGACCAAAATTATGCTTACCGTTCATACAGAGGGGCGGGCAGTTTGTGGATTGTTCACCCGTGACATCGCTGAAACCAAAGCGATGCAGGTAAATCAGTACGCGCGAGAGAGTCAGCATCCGCTACTCTGTGAAATAGAGAAGGACGGTTAACGCCGGCCGCTTGGGCATGAGGTGCAGCTATGTTAAATCGAGAGCTCGAAGTCACCCTCAACCTGGCCTTCAAGGAGGCTCGCACCAAGCGTCATGAATTTATGACGGTGGAGCATCTCCTTCTAGCGCTATTGGATAACGAGGCCGCGGCAAGCGTACTGCGTGCTTGTGGCGCCAACCTCGATAAGCTGCGGCATGATTTGCAGGAGTTCATCGACTCCACGACGCCGTTGATCCCGCAGCACGACGATGAGCGCGAAACCCAGCCGACCTTGGGTTTTCAGCGTGTACTACAGCGCGCGGTATTCCACGTGCAAAGCTCTGGCAAGCGTGAAGTGACTGGCGCCAACGTGCTGGTCGCGATCTTCAGCGAGCAGGAAAGCCAGGCCGTGTTCTTGCTCAAGCAACAGAGCGTCGCGCGTATCGATGTAGTCAATTTCATTGCCCATGGCATCTCCAAGGTGCCGGGCCATGGCGGTCATTCGGAAGTCGAGCAGGAAATGCAGGACGAGGAAGGCGGCGAGTCTTCGGCATCCAGTAACCCCTTGGACGCCTACGCCAGCAACCTCAACGAAGTGGCCCGCCAGGGGCGCATCGATCCGTTGGTCGGCCGCGAGCAGGAAGTGGAGCGTGTCGCGCAGATTCTCGCGCGCCGGCGCAAGAACAACCCGCTTCTGGTCGGTGAGGCCGGTGTGGGGAAAACCGCGATTGCCGAAGGCCTGGCCAAGCG
>NZ_CAMPHN010000311.1 GCF_946885885.1 uncultured Pseudomonas sp. | reverse complement strand
TTGCCGCTAACCCAACCTACGGAGGGGTCTGCGCCGGCAATACCCGGCAACACACTGGGGCAAGCCCGTAGGATGGGTTAGCCGCCAGCAGGGTATGAGGGCAGTCCCCCATTTATATGCGGCGTAACCCATCAAGGCGCACCGCGAATACCGCTGTTGGGTTACGCGGCCGCTTAGATCGCGTCGTGACAAAGACTGTACCTATTGCCGCTAACCCAACCTACGGAGGGGTCTGCGCCGGCAATACCCGGCAACACACCGGGGCAAGCCCGGCCGGCTGTGGTTTTTATCGGCAGCTCAGGGGTTTAGCAACCTAAGCGGAAGGTAAATAGCCGGTAAAGAGGCTTTGCTTAGTGGCTGCCACTGCTTATCGTTCACGCTTCCCAAGGAAGCGATACGCACCATGTCCGAGATTCAAGCAAGCTCCCGTTCTCCGCAAAGCCCGCGCCGCCAATGGCAGATCGGTTTTGCCCTATTGGTCGTGGCTATCGCGCTGGCCTGGTGGTTCTGGCCACAGCCGCCGGAGCAGCCGAAAGTCGGCCGCGGTCGCTTCGGCGATAACGGGCCGGTGCCGGTACGGGTGGCGCCAGCGCAGCAGGGCGATTTCGCCATCGAGCTGAAGGCGCTCGGCACGGTGACGGCGTTCAACACGGTGAACGTGCGCAGCCGCGTCGACGGCGAGCTGGTCAAGGTGCTGTTCGAGGAAGGGCAGCGGGTCAAGGCCGGCGAGCTGCTGGCGGTGATCGACCCACGTCGTTATGAAGTCGCGCTGCAACAGGCCGAAGGCGCCTTGCAGCAGAGCCGCGCACAGTTGCAGAACGCCGAGATCGACCTCAAGCGCTATCGCGGCCTGTACGCCGAGGATTCCATTGCCAAGCAGACCCTGGACACCCAGGAGGCGTTGGTCAACCAGTACCGCGGCACGGTCAAGACCAACCAGGCAGCGGTCAACGACGCCAAGCTCGACCTGCAATTCACCCAGATCCGCGCGCCCATCGACGGCCGCCTCGGCCTGCGCCAGGTGGATATTGGCAACCTGATTAGCGCCGGCGATGCCACGCCGCTGGTGACCATCACCCAGACCCAGCCGATCTCGGTCAGCTTTACCTTGCCGGAAGGCGAACTGCCGCAAGTGCGACAGGCGCGCCAGGCAGACCCGCAGTCGTTGGTGGTGGAAGCCTGGGACCGCGGCGAGAAGCAACGCCTGGCCGCGGGAAGCCTGCACAGCCTGGACAACCAGATCGACCTGGCCACCGGCACGCTCAAGCTCAAGGCGCGTTTCGAGAATGCCGAGGAAACCCTGTTCCCCAACCAGTTCGTCAACGTGCGTCTGCGCGTGCGTACCCGCGAGCAGGCCACGCTGATTCCGTCGGCGGCGCTGCAATACGGCTCCAAGGGCACCTTCGTCTACCGGCTCAAGGACGATTCGACAGTGGTGGTGACGCCGGTGCAGGCGGGCCCGAGCGACGGCGAGCACACCCTGATCGAAAGCGGCGTGGCGGCCGGCGACCGGCTGGTGCTGGAGGGCACCGACCGGCTCAAGGACGGCGCCAAGGTCGAGGTCATCGGCGATCAGCCGGCAGTCGCCAAGCCGGATGCCGAGCAACGGCTGAAGCGCGACGCATGAACCTCTCGCGCACCTTTATCCTGCGGCCGGTCGCCACCACGCTGATCATGCTGGCGATCTTCCTCAGCGGCATCATCGCTTACCGTCTGCTGCCGGTATCGGCGTTGCCCGAGGTGGATTACCCGACCATCCGCGTGCTCACCCTGTACCCCGGCGCCAGCCCGGAGGTGATGACCAGCGCGGTGACCGCGCCGCTGGAGCGTCAGCTGGGGCAGATGCCGGGGCTTAAACAAATGTCCTCGACCAGCTCCGGCGGCGCCTCGGTGATCACCCTGCGCTTCAACCTGGAAGTCGAACTGGATATCGCCGAGCAGGAAGTGCAGGCGGCGATCAACGGCGCCAGCAACCTGCTGCCGAACGACCTGCCGGCGCCGCCGGTGTACAACAAGGTCAACCCGGCCGACACCCCGGTGCTGACCCTGGCGATTACCTCCGAAACCCTGCCGCTGCCGCAGGTGCACGACTTGGTCGATACGCGGATGGCACAGAAGATCGCGCAGATCAGCGGCGTCGGTTTGGTCACCCTGGCCGGCGGCCAGCGTCCGGCGGTGCGTATCCGGATCAATCCGCAAGCCCTGGCGGCCTATGGCCTGAACCTGGCGGACGTGCGCACGTTGATCGGCAAATCCAACGTCAACCAGCCGAAAGGCAACTTCGACGGCCCGACCCGGGTGTCGCAACTCGACGCCAACGACCAGCTCAAGTCCGCCGACGAATACCGCGAGCTGATCGTCAGCTACCAGAACGGCGCCGCGCTGCGCCTGAAGGACGTGGCGCAGATCGTCGACGGTGCGGAAAACGAGCGCCTGGCCGCCTGGGCCAACTGTCAGCAGGCGGTGCTGCTGAATATCCAGCGCCAGCCCGGCGCCAACGTGATCGAGGTGGTCGAGCGCATCCAGCACTTGCTGCCGCAGATCACTGCTGGCTTGCCGGCCAATGTCGAGGTGACGCTACTGTCCGACCGCACCCAGACCATTCGCGCGGCGGTGCACGACGTACAGTTCGAGCTGCTGCTGGCGGTAGCGCTGGTGGTGCTGGTGACCTTTCTGTTCCTGCGCAAGCTGTCGGCCACCATCATCCCGTCGATCGCCGTGCCGCTGTCGCTGATCGGCACCTTCGGCGTGATGTACCTGGCCGGGTTCTCGATCAACAACCTGACGCTGATGGCGCTGACCATCGCCACCGGTTTCGTGGTCGACGATGCCATCGTCATGCTGGAAAACATCGCCCGCCATCTGGAGGAGGGCGAGACGCCGCTGAACGCCGCGCTCAAGGGCGCCAGGCAGATCGGCTTCACCCTGATCTCGCTGACCTTCTCGCTGATTGCGGTGCTGATCCCGCTGCTGTTTATGGCCGATGTGGTCGGCAGGCTGTTCCGCGAATTCGCCATTACCCTGGCAGTGGCGATTCTGATCTCGCTGGTGGTCTCGTTGACCCTGACACCGATGATGTGCGCACGTCTGCTCAAGGCCGAGAACGAACAAGAGCAGGGGCGTTTCTACCGCGCGGCCGGGGCCTTTATCGACGGCATGATCGCCCGCTATGGCGTGGGTTTGCAGTGGGTGCTGCGCCATCAGACGCTGACTTTGCTGGTGGCGGTGGCCACCTTGGGGCTCACGGTGCTGCTGTACCTGGCGGTGCCCAAGGGCTTTTTCCCGGTGCAGGACACCGGGCTGATCCAGGGCATTTCCGAGGCGCCGCAAACGGTGTCGTTCCGCGCCATGAGCGAGCGCCAGCAACGCCTGGCCGAGGTGATCCTCGACGACCCGGCGGTGGCCAGCCTGTCGTCCTATATCGGTGTCGACGGCGACAACCCGACGCTCAACAGCGGCCGTCTGCTGATCAACCTCAAGCCTCACGGCGAGCGAGAGGTCACCGCCAGCGAAGTGATCGAACGCCTGCGCCCGCAACTGGCAAAGCTGCCGGGCATCCAGCTGTACCTGCAACCGGTGCAGGACCTGACCATCGAGGACCGGGTCAGCCGCACCCAGTTCCAGTTCAGCCTGGAGTCGCCGGACACCGAATTGCTGGAAACCTGGACGCCGAAATTGGTGGAGGCGCTACGCGAGCAGCCGCAGCTCACCGATGTCGCCAGCGATCTGCAGACCCGCGGCCTGCAAGTGTTCCTCGATATCGACCGCGACGTAGCAGGGCGCCTCGGCGTCAGCGTCGCCGATATCGACAACGCGCTCTACGACGCCTTCGGCCAGCGGCAGATCTCGACCATCTTCACCCAGGCCAGCCAGTACCGCGTGGTGCTGGAAACCCAGGCGGCCGACCGTCTTGGTCCCGACGCATTGCGTCAGGTGCATGTGGTCACCGCCGATGGCTCCCAGGTGCCGCTATCCTCGCTGGCGCGCATCGAGCAGCGACCCACGCGGCTGTTGATCAACCATATCGGCCAGTTCCCGGCGGCCACGCTGTCGTTCAACCTCGTGCCCGGCGTCGCCTTGGGCGAGGCGGTGGCGGTGATCGAACGGGTGCAGGCGGAAATCGGCCTGCCGGGCGGCATCCAGAGCAAATTCCAGGGTGCTGCCGAGGCGTTCCGCGCCTCGCTGTCCAGCACGCTGTTGCTGATCCTCGCCGCCATCGTCACCATGTACATCGTGCTCGGCGTGCTCTACGAGAGTTTTATCCACCCGATCACCATCCTCTCCACGCTGCCCTCGGCGGGTGTCGGTGCGCTGTTGGCCTTGCTGCTGACCGGCAACGACCTGGGCCTGATCGCGATCATCGGCATCATCCTGCTGATCGGCATCGTCAAGAAGAACGCGATCATGATGA
>NZ_CAMPHN010000310.1 GCF_946885885.1 uncultured Pseudomonas sp. | reverse complement strand
TCAAATACGGCGCGCAGAACATCGCCCTGGTGAGCATGGACAGCTACCGCATCGGCGCCCAGGAACAACTCAAGACCCTGGGCCGTATCCTCAATGTGTCGGTGACCCAGGTCGACCCCAGTCAGTCCCTGACCCAGGCCTTGGCGCCGCTGGCGCGCAAGCGTGTGGTGCTACTCGATACCGCCGGCCTGCCGGGTAACGATCCGGCCCTGCGCATGCAACTGGAAAGCCTTGCCGGGCGCGGGGTGAAGGCAAAAAATTATCTGGTATTGGCGGCCACCAGCCAGAGCCAAGTGCTCAAAGCCGCCTACCATAGTTATAAGCAGTGCGGTTTATCCGGCTGCATTCTGACCAAATTGGATGAGGCCACCAGCCTGGGCGAGGTTTTAAGTCTGGCTATTGGCCAGCGTCTGCCGGTAGCCTACGTAGCGGACGGTCCGCGGATCCCGGACGATGTGCAGGTTCCGCGCAGCCACCAGCTGGTGAGCCGTGCGGTAGGGCTGCAAACGGAAGAGATTCCGAGCGAAGATACGATGGCCGAGATGTTCACCGGCCTCTATCAACAACCCGCGCGGCGTGCCAGCTGATGGTAAGGGTCGTGATCGGCCAGATGGGGCATAGTGTGCCTACAGTGCCGGCCGCTGCAGAGGCGGCCGTGTGGCTCCAGTCGAAGATTGACAAGGTGTATAGATAACATGGGTATGCATCCCGTACAGGTGATCGCGGTGACCGGCGGCAAGGGTGGCGTCGGCAAGACCAATGTGTCGGTGAATCTGGCCATGGCGTTGGCCGATCTCGGCCGCCGGGTGATGTTGATGGACGCCGATCTCGGTCTGGCCAACGTCGACGTGCTGCTCGGTCTCAGCGCCAAACGCACCTTGGAAGACGTCATCAATGGCGAGTGCGAACTGCGCGACGTCCTGTTGCAGGGCCCGGGCGGCATCCGCATCGTTCCCGCGGCGTCCGGCACCCAGAGCATGGTGCAGCTCACGCCCATGCAGCACGCCGGTTTGATCCAGGCGTTCAGCGATATCAGCGACAACCTCGACGTGCTGATCATCGACACCGCGGCCGGCATCGGCGATTCGGTGGTCAGCTTCGTCCGCGCCGCCCAGGAAGTGCTGGTGGTGGTATGCGACGAGCCGACCTCGATCACCGACGCCTATGCCCTGATCAAATTGCTCAACCGCGACCACGGCATGAACCGCTTCCGGGTGTTGGCCAATATGGCCCACAGTCCCCAGGAAGGGCGCAATCTCTTTGCTAAGCTAACCAAGGTCACCGATCGTTTTCTCGATGTGGCCCTCCAATATGTAGGGGCCGTGCCCTACGACGAGTCGGTACGTAAAGCCGTGCAGAAGCAGCGCGCGGTCTATGAGGCTTTTCCGCGCTCCAAATGCTCGTTGGCGTTCAAGGCGATTGCCCAGAAAGTCGACACCTGGCCATTACCGGCCAACCCGCGCGGCCATCTGGAGTTTTTCGTCGAGCGCCTGGTGCAGCAACCGACCGTGGGCTCGGCTATATGACAGCAGCCACTGGACTCCTTATGTACAGCAAAGCGCAGGCTCAGGATTCCCAGCACCAATTGATCGAGCGTTACGCGCCCTTGGTCAAACGCATTGCCTACCACCTGCTGGCGCGCTTGCCGGCGAGCGTTCAGGTCGACGATTTGATTCAGGCCGGGATGATCGGCCTGCTCGAAGCCGCGAAAAAATACGATGGCGGCAAAGGCGCCAGTTTCGAAACCTTCGCCGGCATCCGCATCCGCGGCTCGATGCTCGATGAAGTGCGCAAGGGTGATTGGGCACCCCGTTCGGTGCATCGCAATAGCCGAATGGTCAGCGACGCCATTCGCGTAATTGAAGCCAGAACGGGGCGAGACGCTAAAGATCAAGAGGTTGCGGCCGAACTCCAATTGAGTCTCGAGGATTACTACGGCATTCTTGGCGACACTTTGGGCAGCCGTTTGTTCAGCTTCGACGATTTATTGCAGGAAGGCGAACATGGCGGGCTGCGCGAAGATGCCAGCTCGGCCTATACCGAGCCCTCGCGCGACCTGGAGGACGAACGCTTTCAGGCCGCCCTGGCCGATGCCATCGCGCATCTGCCCGAGCGCGAACGTCTGGTGCTGGCGCTGTATTACGACGAAGAGCTTAATTTAAAAGAAATTGGCGAAGTGCTGGGGGTTAGCGAATCTCGCGTCAGTCAGCTACACAGTCAATGTGCGGCGCGATTAAGGGCGCGGCTCGGCGAGTGGCGAGCAGGTTGATGCTACCCCCGTAGGGCGTTGCAGAACTCAGCGAACGAAGGCCGGGACACTCGATCGGCCTGACAAACAGGCATAGCCAAATGCAGCGGTTTTGCAGCGGCCTGCCAGGCCGGTTTCACGATTAAAGGCGTAACCAGGGTGCTGGTTACGTTTGGGACGGTACGGAGGTCGACTTGGACAAGAATATGAAAATCCTCATCGTTGATGACTTTTCAACGATGCGACGGATCATCAAGAACCTCCTGCGCGACTTGGGGTTCACCAATACCGCGGAGGCCGACGACGGCACCACCGCGTTGCCGATGTTGCAGAGCGGCGGCTTCGATTTTCTGGTCACCGACTGGAATATGCCGGGTATGACCGGTATCGATTTGCTGCGTGCGGTGCGTGCCGACGAACGCCTGAAAAGCCTGCCGGTGCTGATGGTGACCGCCGAAGCGAAACGCGACCAGATTATCGAGGCCGCGCAAGCCGGGGTGAATGGCTATGTAGTCAAGCCGTTCACGGCTCAGGTGCTGAAAGAAAAGATTGAAAAAATCTTCGAGCGGGTCAACGGCTGATGTGTGCCGCGAGGTTTTATGGAACATGACGATCACCCTCAGGACGACTTCGAGTCGAGCCTGAAAAGCAACGCTCGCCAACTGGTCGACAGCCTCGAGACAGGCAACTTCGGCGAAGCGGTGCAATTTATCAACGAGCTGAACAAGACGCGCGACCGTGGCCTGTATCATGAAGTCGGCAAGCTGACGCGCGAACTGCACAACGCTATCGTTAATTTTCAACTCGACCCGCGCGTGCCTCACGCCACGGAAGTCTCGCAGATCACCGATGCCACCGAACGCTTGAACTACGTGGTGACGATGACCGAGAAAGCCGCTAACCGCACCATGGATCTGGTCGAGCAGAGTTCGCCTCTGGTCAACGGCATCGGCGATCAGGCGCAAGCGCTGAGTGCCGATTGGGGACGTTTCATGCGCCGGGAAATGAGCGCCGACGGCTTTCGCGACCTGGCCAAGCGCATCGAGGCGTTCCTCGCCTTGAGCGAGCGCAGCAGTGGCGAACTATCCGGGCATCTCAACGATATCCTGCTGGCCCAGGACTATCAGGACCTGACCGGGCAGGTGATCAAGCGCGTGACCCAACTGGTCACCGAAGTCGAAAGTAATTTGCTCAAGCTGGTACTGATGGCCAGCCACGTCGACCGCTTGGCGGGCGTCGAGCACAACCACAGCGCGTTACGTGCCGAATTAGAACAACAAAAACATCCTTCCCGTGGTGAAGGTCCGCAGATTCATGCCGATAAGCGTGATGACGTCGCATCGAATCAAGATGATGTCGACGACCTGCTGTCCAGCCTAGGATTTTAGGGAGCACGTCTATGAGCTTCGGCGCCGATGAAGAGATCCTCCAGGATTTCCTGGTAGAGGCCGGCGAGATTCTCGAGCTACTGTCCGAGCAGTTGGTTGAGCTGGAAAGCCGCCCGGACGACATGAATCTGCTTAATGCGATTTTCCGCGGCTTCCATACCGTCAAGGGCGGTGCCGGGTTCCTTCAGCTCAACGAGCTGGTGGAGTGCTGCCACATCGCCGAAAACGTGTTCGACATCCTGCGTAAGGGTGAAAGGCGCGTCGACTCCGAATTGATGGACGTGGTGCTCGAAGCGCTGGATTCGGTCAACAGCATGTTCTCGCAAGTGCGTGAGCGGGTCGAACTCACTCCGGCAACCCCCGAGCTGTTGGCGGCACTGTCGCGTCTGGCCGAACCTGCCGGTGCCGAGCCCGTCGCGGCGGCGCCTGAGCCAGAACCTGAGCCGGAACCCTCCGCCGAGGAACCGGCGCCATCCGGCGATATCACCGATAGCGAATTCGAACAGTTGCTCGATGCCATGCACGAGCAGCCCAGCGCGGGCAGCGAGCCGCCCGCATCGAACTCCGATGAAATCACCGACGACGAATTCGAATCCTTGCTCGATCAACTGCATGGCAAGGGGCAGTTCGCTGCCGGGGCAACAGCGGTTCCTGCGGCCCCCACGGCCCCGGTAGCCAAGGTGCCGGCCCCCGATGCCGCGTCGAGCGATGAAATCACCGACGACGAATTCGAGGCGTTGCTCGATCAATTGCATGGCAAGGGGCAGTTCGCCGC
>NZ_CAMPHN010000309.1 GCF_946885885.1 uncultured Pseudomonas sp. | reverse complement strand
TGGCACATCGCGATGCCGTCCGTGGGAGGAGGAGTCCATCCCATCAGATGCAATCAGGGAGCGGTTTAGCGTCAGGCGAGGTTTCGGCCGCCGCGTAACCCAACAAGGGCTGCGGCATCATTCAGGCAGCGGCGCGCCGGGCAGCCACTTATGGTAGATGGCCTGAAAGCGACCATCCGCTTTCATTTGATCGAGGGTGCTTTGCCATTGCTCGATCAACAGATCGTCGGTGTCCCGCGAGAAGGCGATATACGCCTGGGTGCTCATAAAGGTGTACAGCGACTCGACATCCGCCGGTTTCAGTTCGGCCAGGGCGAGCAAGCTGGCGAGCGTGACGTTATCCGCCACCACCAGCGGCACGCGCTTGTAGCGCAGCATGTTCATCATCTGCCTGGGGCCGAGCACCCCATAGAGATTGGGCATGCCCTGGGCTTCCAGGGTTTGGAAGCTGTACCACTGGCGCGGCGCGGCGATGGTGCCGGCCTTCCTCGCGTCGTCCAGGCTGGCGATGCTCAGCCCGGAGTCTTTGAGCGCATAGAAACTGGTCACCGCGACTATGATCGGGCCGACCCATTTGAAGAGCTGCTCGCGCTCGGCCGTACGCATGGTGACGAACAAACCGGTGTCGGCCTGCGTCTGCACCGCGTGATAACCGCGGGTCCAGGGCACCACCTCGATCTCCGCGCGCTGCCCGGTACGCCGCAATATCTCCTGTACCACTTCGACACCCAGCCCAGTGGGTCGGCCATCGCGGGTGAAGTTCAGCGGCGGGTACTCTTCGGTGTAGAGCTTGAGCGCCTGGGCCGGCGAGACAGCGAATAGGCAAGTGCAGAGCGCCAAGCACAACGTCCTGCGATACAGGGCAGTCAACATGGCAATGTCCCGAGAATAGAGCGATCCAGGCTTGAGCGTAGCCAGCCGGATGCGGCGAGACAACCGCACCTTCGTCTAAGCAGACAGGCTAACGCGGCCCGCGCCGCTATAACCGCTCGATCAGGCTGGTCGCCGGCTGGTAGGCCAGGCCATGGGCCTCGGCCACGCTGGCGCAGGTGATCGCGCCTTGGGCCACGTTGAGTCCGTTGCGCAAATGCGCATCTTCCTCGAGCGCGCGGCGCACGCCTTTTTCCGCCAGCGCGACGACGAACGGCAGGGTCGCGTTGTTCAACGCCAGGGTCGAGGTACGCGCCACTGCGCCGGGCATATTGGCGACGCAGTAATGCACCACATCGTCGACCACATAGGTGGGCTCGGCGTGGGTGGTGGCTTTCGAGGTTTCCGCGCAGCCGCCCTGGTCGATCGCCACATCCACCAGCACCGCGCCGGGCAGCATCTGCCTGACCATCTCGGCGCTGATCAACTTGGGCGCCGCGGCGCCAGGGATCAGCACCCCGCCGATTACCAGATCCGCCGCCAGCACCTGCTCGCGCACCGCCGCGCGGGTCGAATAGAGCGTGGTGATGCGATTGCCGTAGTGCGCATCCAGACGGCGCAGGGCATCGACGCTCTTATCCAGCACAGTGACATCGGCGCCCAGGCCGACCGCCATGGCCAGCGCCTGACTGCCGACCACGCCGCCGCCGAGAATCACCACCTTGCCCGGCGCCACTCCCGGTACGCCGCCGAGCAGCACGCCACGCCCGCCACGGGCTTTCTCCAGGCAGTTGGCCCCGGCCTGGATCGACATACGCCCGGCCACCTCGGACATCGGCGCCAGCAGCGGCAGGCGGCCGTGGGCATCGGTCACGGTCTCGTAGGCGATGCAGGTGGCGCCGCTGGCCATCAGCTCCTCGGTTTGCGGCCGATCCGGCGCCAGGTGCAGGTAGGTGAACAGGCAATGCTGCGGTCGCAGCCGGGCGCGCTCGACGGCCAGCGGCTCCTTGACCTTGACGATCATCTGCACCGCAGCGAACAGCGCCTCCCCATCGGCGGCGATCTGCGCGCCGGCGGCCCGGTAATCGGCATCGGCGAAACCGATGGCGGCGCCGGCCTGGGTCTCGACCCAGAGTTCATGGCCGAGGGCGGTCAATTCGGCCACCGACTGCGGCGTCAGGCCAACGCGGTACTCGTGGTTCTTGATTTCTTTGGGTACGCCGATACGCATAACGTTCTCCAGACAGACGTGTACACGGAAAGTCTAGGAGACGCTCGTTCCCCCCGCGCCTGAGGACGCCCCGTATTGCTCGCCGCTTTCAGGGGATTTCACCTTAAACCAGCGGCTTTTCAGGGGCTGAAACCGGGATCCGTCTAAGACTTCGAGGGGATGCCCTGTAACAACTCGATCGGCATGGGGAATACCACGGTGGCGGTGCGCTCGCTGCCGCCGGCGATATTGCTCAGCGTCTGCATATAGCGCAGTTGCATCGCGCCGGATTGGCGGCCGAGCATTTCGGCGGCCTGCATGAGTTTTTCCGAGGCCTGCAATTCGCCTTCGGCATGGATCACCTTGGCACGCCGCTCGCGCTCGGCCTCGGCCTGTTTGGCGATGGCGCGGACCATCGACTCGTCGAGGTCGACGTGCTTGATTTCGACGTTGGAGACCTTGATGCCCCAGGCATCGGTTTGCGCATCCAGCACTTTTTGGATGTCGTCGTTGAGCTGTTCGCGTTCGGCCAGCATGTCGTCCAAGTCGTGCTTGCCGAGCACCGCGCGCAAGGTGGTCTGCGCCAACTGGCTAGTGGCCGAGTGGTAATCCTCGACCTGGATGATCGCCTTCTCCGCATCGAGCACGCGGTAATAGACCACGGCATTGACCTTGACCGAGACGTTATCGCGGGAGATCACATCCTGGGTCGGCACATCCAGCACCAAGGTGCGCAAATCGACCCGGACCATTTGCTGAATGCCCGGGATGATGATCACCAGCCCCGGCCCTTTGACCTTCCAGAACCGCCCGAGCTGGAACACCACGCCGCGCTCGTACTCGCGCAGGATGCGAAATGCCGAAGCCAGCAGCGCGATCAGCAGCACCGCCAGGGTGAAAAAGCTCAGTTCGAAACCCATGACTCAATCTCCTTGTGAAGGGGGGTGTTCAACCGCGGCGACCTCCAGCGACAGGCCCCGGCGCGCCAGGACGCGCACCTCCTGCCCGGCCCGCAAGGGCGACTGGCTGTGCACTTGCCAGCGTTCGCCGCGCAGCTCGACCCAACCTTCTTGCGGGTCGCCGCTTTGCACGGCATAAATCGGCACGACGCTGCCGAGCAGTTCGTTGTCGCCGCCATACACGGCGCGCTGTTTGGCCCGCAGCGCCATGCTGACGATGGCGAAAACCAGCAGGCCGCTGACCACGCCCAGAGTGACGATCAGCGACAACGGAATGCCGAACCCCGGCACCTCGGTATCGATCAGGATCAAACCGCCCAGACAGAACGCCACCACCCCGCCGAAACCGAGCACACCGAAACTCGGTACGAACGCCTCGGCCGCGATAAAGGCGATACCCAGCAGAATCAGGGCGACGCCGGCGTAATTCACCGGCAGCAACTGCAAAGCGTACAGCGCCAGTAGCAGGCTGATGCCGCCGAGCACGCCGCCGATCCCGGTGCCCGGGTTGGAGAATTCGAAGATCAGCCCGTAAACCCCGATCATCATCAACAGCAACGCCACGCTGGGATTGGTGATCACCGCCAACATCCGCGTGCGCCAGTCCGGCGCCTGCTCGATCACCGCCGCACCCGTGGTGGCCAACGCGAGCTCGCGCCCGGCGGCGGTGAAGCTTTTGCCATCCAGCTGTTCGAGCAGCGCCTCCCGGTCTCTGGCCAGGTAGTCGATTACCTTGAGCTTCAGCGCCTCCTCGGCGGCCAGGCTGACCGCCTCGCGTACCGCTTGCTCGGCCCATTCGGCGTTGCGCCCACGCATTTGCGCCAGGCCGCGGATATAGGCGGCGGCATCGTTGATCTGCTTCTTGCTCATGGCGTCGCCCGGTGCCGCAGGCTTGTCCTCTGCCTCGGGCGTTTTGCCGTCTTGGTCCTTGTCGGCGGCGGGCTTGTCCTTTTGCGGCGGGGCACCGGGCATGCCGCCGATCGCCACTGGCGTCGCCGCGCCCAGGTTGGTGCCCGGCGCCATCGCCGCGATATGGCTGGCATAGAGAATGTAAGTGCCGGCACTGGCCGCTCGCGCGCCGCTGGGTGCGACATAGCTGGCGACCGGAATCGGGCTGGCGAGGATGGCCTTGATGATGTCGCGCATCGCGCTGTCCAGTCCGCCCGGCGTGTCGATGCTCAACACCACCAATTGCGCACCTTGCTCGACCGCGCGGGACAGGCCGCGTACCACGTAATCGGCACTGGCCGGCCCGATCGCCCCCTCGACGCGCAACGCCACCACCGGCGCCGGAGCGGCGGCTAGCCCGACCGATGCCAGCAGCAGGCCCAGCGCCAGGCAGCAATGGCGTAGCGATGCAATCCTCACGAGCCCTCCCGGTC
>NZ_CAMPHN010000308.1 GCF_946885885.1 uncultured Pseudomonas sp. | reverse complement strand
CGGGTGGGTTACCGCGCCCTGATCGTCTGCCCCGGCTTGAGCCTGCACTGGGATGCGATCGAAGGGCTCAAGGAGACCCTGGGTAAAAACGGCGTCACCTCGAACTACCACTTCGAGCTGGCGCCCTATACCTGGCAGTTGGTGCAGAACCTGCGCCAGGGCCGCGCACTGTTCATCCAGCCGCCGATGCCGATCAAATGCGCCGGCGCGCCGCAGAAGGCCATGTACCTGTCCTGCGACTGGTGGCGCAACGAAGGCGTGCTGAAGGATATCGACGTGGAGTTCTGCTCGGCCGGCGCGGTGTTGTTCGGCGTGCCGACCTTCGTGCCGCCACTGATGCGGTACGTCGAGCGCTACGGCGTACAGCTCGACTTCAACACGACACTGAGCGCCGTCGACGGCCCCGCGCGCAAAGCCTGGTTCAAGCAGGTCGATGCCGCGGGCAATAGCCGAACCGTCGAAAAAACCTTCGATTTCCTGCATGCCGTGCCCGCCCAGCGCGCCCCGGATTTTATCCGCCAGAGCCCGCTGGCCAACGCCGATGGCTGGGTCGAAGCCGACCATGAAACCCTGCGCCACCCGCGTTTCGGCAATATCTTCAGCCTCGGCGATGTGTGCGCCGCGCCCAACGCCAAGACCGCGGCCGCGGTGCGCAAACAGGCCCCGGTGGTCGCGGAAAACGTCATCGCGGTACTCGCCGGCAAAGGGCCGCGGGCGTTGTACGACGGTTACGGCTCCTGCCCGTTGACGGTCGAACGCGGCAAGGTGGTGTTGGCCGAGTTCGGCTACGGCGGCAAGCTGCTACCGACCTTCCCGCTCGACCCGTCAATACCGCGCCGCCTGGCCTGGGAGCTGAAAGTGAAAGCGATGCCCAGCATCTATTTCGACATGATGCTGCGCGGCCACGAATGGCTGGCGGCGCCCAAGCGCCTGCCCCACGAGCCGCTGCCGGTGGAGGCCCCGGCCGCCTGCGACTTCGGCAAGGAACCGGGCCAATGAAGCTGCGCCACTGGCTGCCCTGCCTGGACTGGGGCCGTCGTTACGACCGCGCCAGCGCCGCCCAGGACGGCCTCGCGGCCTTGATCGTAACGCTGATGCTGATACCGCAGAGCCTGGCCTACGCCATGCTCGCCGGTCTGCCGCCGATCACCGGCCTGTATGCCAGCATCTTGCCGCTGCTGCTGTATGCGCTGTTCGGCTCCAGCCGTACCCTGGCGGTCGGCCCCGTCGCCGTGGTGTCGCTGATGACCGCCGCCACGCTGGCGCCGTTATTCCCCGCCGGCAGCGCCGAATACGTCGGCGCCGCGATGTTGCTGGCCCTGCTGTCGGGCTTGCTGCTCGCCCTGATGGCGCTGTTGCGCCTGGGCTTTCTCGCCAATTTCCTCAGCCACCCGGTGGTTTCCGGTTTTATCAGCGCCTCGGGGATCTTGATCGCCGTTGGCCAACTCAAGCATTTGCTCGGCGTATCGGTCTCGGGCGAAAGCCTGCCGCAGCTGCTCCCGCAACTGTGGCGGGCGCTAGCGGACAGCCACGGGCCGACCCTGCTGATCGGCCTGCTCAGCCTGGCCTGGCTGTGGTGGGCGCGCGCCCGCTTGCAGCCGCTGCTGCAACGCGCGGGGTTGTCCGCGCCCATGGCCGGCAACCTGGCCAAGGCCGGCCCGGTGCTGGCGATCGTGGTCGCCATAGTCGCGGTATCGCTGCTGCAGCTGGAGCAGGCCGGGGTCAAAGTGGTCGGCACCATTCCCCAGGGGCTGCCGGGCTTGAGCCTGCCCACGCTGGACCTGGGGCTGGCCTTGCAGCTGCTGCCGGCGGCGCTGCTGATCAGCCTGGTGGGCTTCGTCGAGTCCGTCTCCGTGGGCCAGACCCTGGCCGCCAAACGCCGCCAGCGCATCGAACCCGACAACGAATTGCTTGGCCTCGGCGCGGCCAATCTCGGCGCGGCGTTCAGCGGCGGCTTCCCGGTCACCGGCGGCTTCGCCCGCTCGGTGGTCAACTACGACGCCGGCGCACAAACGCCGATGGCCGGGGTATTCACCGCGGTCGGCATCGGCCTCAGCGTGATGCTGCTGACCCCGTTGCTGCACAACCTGCCGCAGGCGGTGCTGGCCGCCAGCATCATGGTCGCCGTGCTCAGCCTGGTCGATCTCGCTGCGTTGCGCCGCACCTGGCGCTACTCGCGGCAGGACGGGGCGGCGCAACTGGCGACCATCCTGGGCGTGCTGCTGATCGGCGTGGAGGCCGGCATCCTGCTCGGCGTCGGCCTGTCGCTGCTGCTGTTTCTCTGGCGTACCAGCCAGCCGCATATGGCCGTGGTCGGCCAGGTGCCGGGCAGCGAACACTTTCGCAACGTCGAGCGCTTCGCCGTGATCGAGTCGCCCAGCGTGCTGTCGCTGCGGGTCGACGAGAGCCTGTATTTCCCCAACGCCCGCTACCTGGAAGACCGCATCGGCGAGTTGATCGCCAACCGGCCACTGGTCCGCCATCTGGTGTTGATGTGCTCGGGGGTCAACCTGATCGACGCCAGCGCCCTGGACTCATTGGAGGCCATAGTCGAGCGCTTGCATACGGCCGGCGTGCAGTTGCACCTGTCCGAGGTCAAAGGTCCGGTGATGGATCAGTTGCGCCGCTCCGACTTCCTCGAAAAGTTCGGCGGCCAGGTATTCATCAGCCAGTTCCAGGCCCTGCAAACCCTGGCCCCGCAGGTGGCCCTGCAAACCCTGGCGCAAGGCCGTCAACGCGCCGATAGCCAACCTCAAGCCGAGAGGAAACCCTTATGAAAACCGCCCACGATTTGGTGGCCGCCGCCAAAGCACGGATCCACGAAGTCGATGTAGAGAATGCCGAAGCGGCGATTCACGACGCCGATGTGCTGATCGATGTGCGCGAAGCCGATGAATTTCATGCCGGGCATATTCCGGGGGCGATCAACATCCCCCGCGGCCTGCTGGAATTCAAATTGAGCAATGACCCCGAACTGTCCGCGCGCGACCGCAAACTGGTGCTGTATTGCAAGAACAGCGGCCGTTCGGCGCTGTCCGCCTGCTCGTTGCAAGAGATGGGCTACTTGCAGGTGCTGTCGATCGAGGGCGGCTTCGAAGCCTGGAGTGCAGCCGGCAAAGCCGTCGCCAGCCCACAGCTGCTGGATTTCGATTAAGGCGATATCCCAATTACCTGTTGCAAGCAGCTTGCGTCGGGTGGGTTAGAGCATTTCTAGAAGCCTGTCTGCCAGAGTAGCCCGGACAAGCCTTGGCGCCTCCGGGGCGATGATGTCCCGGAGAGCGCTGCGCTGGCCCACCCCTGGGTATCGTTGCACTCAACCCAGGCTACGAAACACGAATCAGCAGCCCCATCGACATCATATTGCGAGCCGCTGGATTCAACAGGTTACCGGTCCATATCAAGGTATTCGCCACTCCACTGATCTGCATCAATGGCGCCGCCAACATACTCCCATGGGTATCAAGTAATATTGCTTTGCCACGCACGAGTAGCGCAGTCGCTGGACTGCCAGACCGACGTTATCGCCCGTGCAGAACCCGGATGCCCTGGAGTACCGGCATGACCGACAACGCCCCCAAGTCCCCATGGCGCATTGCGCTGGTGCGCGAGATCAGCGTCATTCTGCTGATCAAGCTGATCATCCTGTTCAGCATCAAAGCCATCTGGTTCACCGAACCCACGGTGCCCGAGAACGGCTCCGAGCGGTTTGCCGACCACCTGTTCGGCCACCTTGCCGCGCCTACTTCACCACTAGCCACTGAGGAGAAACCGAGATGATCTCGGAATCCGTCGTCGACCTCTCGCGCCTGCAATTCGCAATAACCGCGATGTACCACTTCCTCTTCGTGCCTCTGACCCTGGGGCTGGCCTTTCTGCTGGCGATCATGGAGTCGGTCTATGTCATGACCGGCAAGCAGGTCTACCAGGACATGGTCAAATTCTGGGGCAAGTTGTTCGGCATCAACTTCGCCCTGGGGGTCACCACCGGCCTGACCATGGAATTCCAGTTCGGTACCAACTGGGCCTACTACAGCCACTACGTCGGCGATATCTTCGGTGCACCGCTGGCCATCGAAGGCTTGATGGCGTTCTTCCTCGAATCGACCTTTATCGGCCTGTTCTTCTTCGGCTGGGACCGCCTGACGCGGGTACAGCACCTGGCCGTGACCTGGCTGGTGGCCATCGGCTCGAACATGTCGGCGCTGTGGATTCTGATCGCCAACGGCTGGATGCAGAACCCGGTGGGTGCGGAATTCAACTTCGAAACCATGCGCATGGAGCTGACCGACTTCGGCGCCCTGCTGTTCAACCCGGTGGCCCAGGTCAAATTCGTGCATACCGTGTCCGCCGGCTACGTGACCGGGGCGATCTTCGTCCTGGCCATCTCCAGCTACTACCTGCTGAAGAAACGCGACCTGCCGTTCGCCCGTCGCTCCTTCGCCATCGC
>NZ_CAMPHN010000307.1 GCF_946885885.1 uncultured Pseudomonas sp. | reverse complement strand
CAGATCACCGCTTCGCGATTCTGCTGCAACAGGCGGCTCAGGCATTGCTGGATCGGCACATTGCCGGGGAGCAGGGTCAGCGGGTTGGCGTAGCGCGCCTGCTGGATTTTCAGCTCGGTGATCAGTTTCAGCACGTCGATCACTCGGCCCATGCCCTGATAGCGGCCATCGTCGGTGACGATGAAATCCTCCTCGATACGTTGGCGTGCGCGACTGGTCAGCAGGCGGCTGACTTTCTGCAGCGATTGGCATTGTTCGACGGCGAGAAAGTCCTCGCTCATCAGGCGACTGATCGGTTTGCGCGCGAACAGGTCGGCCGCGAAGGGCTTGAGCAGGGCCTCGGAAAGCGAGTGACGGTGCACGATGCCCACCGGTTGCTGCTGCTCGTTGAGGACCGCCAGGGAATTCAGGTTGGCCTGGGCGCGAAAGGCTTCCAGCACTTCGGCGATCGGCGTTTGCACGCCCACCGCGGGTTGGTTGTTGAGCAGGGCGCCGAGGTCGCCGCTGCTCTCGTTCAGTGGCGCCGGGGTGTTGCGGTATTTCGGCAGCAACTGATAAGCGTCGCTCGGTGGCTGCTCCTGCGGGCGGCTGAGCAGATAGCCTTGCAGCAGATCGATACCCATCTCCGCCAGTACCGTGAGTTCCTCCTCCAGCTCGATGCCTTCGGCGATGACCTGGGCGCGTGAGGCCTTGGCCATTTTCAGGATGGAGTCGACGAACTCGCGCTTGACCAGGTCCTGATGGATGCCGTCGATGAAATGACGGTCGATTTTCACGTAGTCCGGGCGTAACTCGGACCAGAGACGCAGGCTCGAATAACCGGCGCCGAGGTCGTCCAGGGCAATCGAAAAGCCCATGGCGCGGTAGTGGTGCAGGGCGGTGTCGAGCAAGGCGAAGTCGTGGGTCGGCGATTGCTCGGTCAGCTCGATCACCACCTGGCTCGGCGGGATGCCATAGGTCTGCAGCAATTGCAGGGTGCGTCCCGGCTGGTGCCCGGGTTCGAGCAGGGAGTCCGGCGATACGTTGAGAAACAGTTTGCCCTGTAGTTTCAGTTCGCTGAAACGCCGGCAGGCATTGCGGCGGCAGGCCACTTCCAGCTCGCTCAAGCGCCCGGCGTGGCGGGCCACGGCGAACAGCGTCAGGGGCGAATGCAGGGGGCTGTTGGATGGGCCGCGGGTCAGGGCTTCATAGCCGAGGATGCGTCGCTCGGAGAGGCAGACGATCGGTTGAAACAGGCTGTGTAGGTCGCCGTGAGCAAGAATATGATTCAGCGCGCTCAACTGCTCGGTGACGGTCATGGCTGAGTATCCGTAAAAAAAAGGGGCTGATTGCTATCAGCCCCTGCATTTCACGACAGTTCGATGACTGTTTGATGACACTCCCGACCGCTTATTGCTTGGCCAGTCTGCTACTCAATCCGAGGTAGTCGATCAGGATGTGCCCGCTTTCGGCGAGGAAGGCGTCGTCTTCCGGCTTGGTCTTCTTCGGTTCGCTGGGCGCTTCGTCTTCGTCCTCTTTCTCGAGCTTGCTGAGCAGGTCTTCGCCCTTGGCCTTGCGGCGGCTGTTCTCGATCACCAGTTGCTGGGCTTCGATATCGCTCTGCTGCGCGCGGCGCTTGGTTTCGTTGAGGCTGACGCTGGTTTCGGCCATCAACTTCTGCGCCAGGGTCAGTTGGTCGCGGGTGAAGGTGAAGTCCGGGTTTTTCGCCGTGCGGTTCTCATAGCGCGCTTGCAGCTCGACCAGGAACGGCTTGATCGGGTCCAGCTCCGGTTTGATCGCCGGCTTGATGCTGTCCCAGGGCATGGCTTCGGGCAACGCGCTTTCGCCGATTTCCTTGGTGTCCATCACGTCGGGGTATTGAATATCCGGGATCACCCCCTGGTGCTGGGTGCTCTGTCCGGAAACGCGGTAGAACTTGGCCAGGGTCAGCTTCAGTTCGCCGTGGTTGAGCGGCTGAATGGTCTGCACCGTGCCTTTGCCGAAGGTCTGCCCGCCGAGGATCAGGGCGCGGTGATAGTCCTGCATGGCGCCGGCGAAAATCTCCGAAGCCGAGGCGGACAGGCGGTTGACCAGCACCGCCAGCGGTCCCTTGTAGAAGACCCCGCTGTTTTCGTCGGCCAGCACGTCGACACGGCCGTCGCTGTTGCGCACCAGCACGGTCGGCCCCTGATCGATGAACAGTCCGGTCAGCTCGGTGGCTTCCTGTAGGGAGCCGCCGCCGTTGTTGCGCAAGTCGATGACCACGCCGTCGACTTTTTCCTTCTGCAGCTCGGTGAGCAGGCGCTTAACGTCGCGGGTGGTGCTGGTGTAGTTCGGGTCGCCGGCGCGGAACGCTTTGAAATCCAGATAGAACGCCGGTATTTCGATAATCCCCAGCTTGTAATCACGGCCCTGGTGCTCGAGTTCCAGCACGGATTTTTTCGCCGCCTGCTCCTCCAGCTTGACCGCTTCGCGGGTGATGTTGACCACTTTGCTGGTCTGGTCGTTCGGCGCGTTGCTCGCCGGAATCACTTCCAGGCGCACCAGCGAGCCTTTCGGGCCGCGGATCAGTTTGACCACTTCGTCCAGACGCCAGCCGATCACGTCGACCATCTCGTCGTTGCCCTGGGCTACGCCGATAATCTTGTCCGCCGGGGCGATCTGCTTGCTCTTTTCGGCTGGGCCGGCAGGCACCAGGCGCACCACCTTGACGTGTTCGTTGTCGCTTTGCAGCACGGCGCCGATACCTTCCAGCGACAGGCTCATGTTGATGTCGAAGTTTTCCGCGTTATCCGGCGACAGATAAGTGGTGTGCGGGTCGTAGGACATCGCGAAGGCGTTGATATACGACTGGAAGATGTCTTCGCCGCGGGTCTGTTGCAGGCGCGAGAGCTGATTCTTATAGCGCTTGATCAGCAGTTCCTGAATCGCCTTGGGTTCTTTACCGGCGATTTTCAGACGCAGCACTTCGTCCTTCACACGCTTGCGCCAGAGATCGTCGAGGGCGGCGGTATCGGCGACCCAAGGGGCGTTCTCGCGGTCGATCAGCAGGCTTTCATCGACGCTGAAGTCGAACTTGTCGACACCTTGTTCGAGCATGTTCAAGGCGAATTGCAGGCGGCCTTGCAAGCGCTCGAGGTGGCGTTTGTAGATCAGGAAGCCCGGCTGCAATTCGCCATTCTTCAGCAAGTCGTCGAATTGATCGCGCCACTGGTCGAATTCAGCGATATCGCCCGCGGTGAAGTAGCTGCGCGAGGGGTCGAGCATCTTCAGGTAGCCCTGATAGATCTTGTTCGAACGCTCATCGTTCAACGGTGGTTTGTTGTAGTGGTGGCGATTGAGCAACTCGACCACATTGAGGCTGGCGATCACCTGCTCGCGCGTCGGCTGCAGATATTCCCAGGGGTCGGGTGTGGTGGCTTTCGCGTAGAGCGGCGAAGCGCCTAGGCTGAGGCTAAGGGCGAGGAAGGTGCTGAGCAGGGGACGTTTCACACCGATTCGACGTACAGGCAATTGATAACGCATATTAGGCCGTCTGTAAGGGCGCCAGTTCCATCGGCGCAATGCAAAAGCCCGACGCACGTGCGGGGCTCGTTTAAATGCACTATGGAGGCAGCGTGAAGGCATTGCAAGGCGTTGAAGGGCGGGCGGAGTGGCTGGAACAGCAGGTTCCGGCCTGCGATGTGGGCGAAGTTCGCATTCGCGTGGCGGCTGCGGGGCTGAATCGTGCCGATTTGTTGCAGCGCGCCGGCTTGTATCCGCCGCCGCCCGGCGCCAGCGCGACCTTGGGCCTGGAATGCGCCGGGATAATCAGCGAAGTCGGCGCCGGTTGCGACTGGAAAGTCGGCGACCGGGTTTGCGCTTTGCTCGTCGGCGGTGGTATGGCCGAAGAGGTGGTGGTCGATGCGCGGCACGTCTTGCCGATACCCGAAGGCGTCTCGTTGCACGAGGCGGCGGCGCTGCCGGAAGTCTATGCCACGGCCTGGCTCAATCTATTCCAGCTCGCCGCACTGAAACCGGGCGAAAAGGTCCTGCTGCATGCCGGCGCCAGCGGTGTCGGCTCGGCGGCTATCCAGCTGTGCAAAGCCTTCGGCAATCCGTGTTGGGTCAGCGTCGGTTCGGCCGAGCGGCTGGCCTATTGCGAGTCCCTGGGCGCCCAGGGCGGGGTGCTGCGGGATGACGATCTGCAGGCTTTGCGCGACTTCGCACCCTTCGATGTGATTCTCGACCCGGTGGGCGGCCACTATGCCGCATTGAACCTGGCGCTGCTGGGGCTCGACGGGCGTTGGATCAATATCGGCTTGATGGGCGGGCGCCAGGCCGAATTGGACATGGGCTTGCTGCTGAGCAAACGCGTGCAACTGATCGGCTCGACCCTGCGCAACCGCGACGACCAGTTCAAGGCCGATTTGCTGCGCGATTTACAGCAGCAGGTGTGGCCGTTGTTCGCCGAGGGCCGCCTCAAACCCCAATTGCAGCAGCG
>NZ_CAMPHN010000306.1 GCF_946885885.1 uncultured Pseudomonas sp. | reverse complement strand
CCTGGTTTTGGCCAGCGCACCGCTTGCGGCGACCTCCCTGGACGCGGCGCTGGACGAAAGCCAGCGTCTGGCCGCCGAGGCCAAAGCCTCGCAAACGCGCATCGAGCAACTCGATGACGCCAGCCGTGAAATGCTTACCGAGTACCGCAACGCCTTGCAGCAGGCGGAAGCTTTGCAAGGTTATAACACTCAACTTCGTGAGCTGGTCGCCGCCCAACGCAAGGAGCTGGCCGGCTACCAGGAGCAGCTCGCCGGCATCGAGCGCACCCAGGAGGCGGTGACGCCGCAGATGCGCCGGATGGTCGAAGTGCTCGGCGAATTCATCGCCGCCGACCTGCCGTTTTTGCCGGGCGAGCGCAGCGACCGCCTTGCGCAATTGCAGGACTTGCTGCCGCGTGCGGATGTCAGCCTGGCGGAAAAGTACCGGCGCATCCTCGAGGCCTATCAGGTGGAGAGCGACTACGGCCGCACCCTGGAAGCCTGGCGTGGCGAGCTGCCCACTGACGAGGGCACGCGTAGCGTCGAGTTCCTGCGTCTGGGCCGGGTAATGTTGTATTTCCAAACCCTCGACGGCCATGAGAGCGGCTGGTGGAACCCGCAGAGCCGCAGTTGGCAACTGCTCGACGGCAGCGCGCGGCGTCCGTTGCGCCAAGCAATCGCCATCGCCCGCCAGGAGCAGGCCCCCGCGCTGCTCGATCTCCCCGTGAAAACCCTGGCCGTGGAGGCCAAGCCATGAGCCTTCGTCATTTCGCCCTGAGCCTGGCGTTGTTGCCGGCATTCGCCAGCGCCGCCGAACCGCTGAGCCCCGAGCAATTGCTGCAACGCATCCGTAGCGAACGCGCCGCCGAAGTGACGGCCATGCAAGCCCGCGAGCAGGCGTTTATCGCCGAGCGTGGCGAACGGGCGCAACTGCTCTCCAGCGCGCGCGCCGCCTTGAATACCCAGAAAGCCGAAGCCGAACGTCTGAAAGCCGAGTTCGACCGCCAGGAAGCCGAATTGGCCGAGCAGGAAAAACTCCTGGCGCAGCGCGCCGGGCACCTCGGCGAACTGTTCGGCGTGGTGCGCCAGAGCGCCGGCGATGTCGCCGGGCAATGGCAGGACAACCTGCTCAACGCGCAATTTCCGCAGCGCCTCAAGCAACTCAAAGCCTTGGCCGAAAGCCGCAGCCTGCCGTCGGCGGCGGATCTCGACGGTTACTGGATGCTGTTGCTCGAGGACCTGACCGCCAGCGGCCGGGTCGAGCAACTGCAATTGCCGGTGGTGGCCGCCGATGGCAGCCGTAGCGAACAGGCGGTACTGCGCGTGGGTAACTTCTCCGCCTATGGCGCCGATGCTTTTCTGCGCTACGACGCCGATGCCGCCGAGCTGCTCGCCCCCGCGCGCCAGCCCTCGGGGCTGGGTCAGGTCGAGGATTACCTGAACGGCGACGGCGCGCTCGCCAGCTTGCCGGTCGACCCCAGCCGCGGCACCTTGCTCGCACAGTTGCAGCGTCAGCCGGGCTTGTGGGACCGCCTGCAACAGGGCGGATTGGTCGGCTGGGTGATCATCGTTTTGGGCGTTATCGGTTTGCTACTGGCATTGTGGCGTATGGTCTTCTTGACGCGCATGAGCCGTAGCGTCAGCAACCAGATGCATAACCTCAGCGCGCCGCGCGCCGATAATCCGCTGGGACGGGTGATCGGCGTTCTGGGGCCCAAGCCGCAGCTGTCGGACTTGGAAACCCTTGAACTGAAGCTCGACGAGGCGATCCTCCAGGAAACCCCGCCGCTGGAAAAAGGCCAGAGCCTGCTCAAGCTGCTCAGCGCGGTGGCGCCGCTGCTCGGCTTGCTCGGCACCGTGACCGGCATGATCGTCACCTTCCAGGCCATTACCCAAGGCGGTGGCGGCGATTCGCGCTTGATGGCCGAGGGCATTTCCCAGGCCCTGGTGACCACGGTGCTGGGCCTGGTGGTGGCGATTCCGCTGCTGTTCCTGCACAGCCTGCTGGCCAGCCGCAGCAAGAGCCTGATCCAGTTGCTCGAGCAGCAAAGCGCCGGGCTGATCGCCCTGCACCTGTCCGGGAATCCGCGTCGTGACTGATGCGCTGACACTGTGGCTGCGCCTGGTCGACAGCGTGCATGCCCTGCTTGATTTCATGAGCGCCGGCGGCGTGGTGATGTGGGCGCTGGCCGGGCTCTGCGTACTGTTCTGGACGCTGATGTTCGAGCGCTTCTGGTACGTGCGCCGGGTGTTCCCGCGCTGGGGCCGCGAGCGGCGCCAGGCCTGGCAACAGGTGCTGCGGGACGACAGCGGCAACTGGCAGCGGGCGGTGCGCAGCGCTTGGCTGGCGCAGGCCCGGCAACACCTGCTCGGCCCGTTGCGATTGAGCAAGACCCTGGTGGCGATGTACCCGCTGCTCGGCTTGCTCGGCACCGTCAGCGGCATGGTCGCGGTGTTCGATGTGCTCGCCATCAACGGCACCGGTAACCCGCGCGGCATGGCCGCCGGGGTGTGGCAGGCGACTCTGCCGACCATGGCCGGGATGGTGCTGGCGATTAGTGGATTGTTCAGCCTGGCGCGCCTCGAACGCGATGCGCGCCGGGCCCTCGAGCGGCTGGCCGACCAGCTGCGACACGACTGAGGCTGGAAAAAATGCGAATGCGTCGTCACCACCAGCAAGACGAAGACACCGGCATCGACCTGACGCCGATGCTCGACGTGGTCTTTATCATGCTGATTTTCTTTATCGTCACCAGCTCCTTTATCAAAGAAGCGGGCGTCGAAGTGCAGCGCCCCCAGGCGCAAACCGCCAGCCCGCAGGACAAGGGCAATATCCTGATCGCTATCACCGCCGATGGCCAGGTGTGGATGGACAAGAAAGTCGTCGACGTACGCAGCGTGCGCGCCCATGTCGAGCGCATGCGGGTCGACCAGCCGGACGGCGCCGTGGTGGTGCAGGCCGATCAGGATGCGCGAACCGGCCTGGTGGTGCAGGTGATGGATCAGGCGCGCCTGGCCGGCGTGCAGGATGTCGCCCTGGCGGCCAGCGCGGGAGCGCTTTGATGCGCCTTTCGTTGTCGTTCTTCGCGGCCTGCCTGATGGCCTTGGCGCTGTTCGGCCTGATGCTTTATATGGTCGCGCCGCCGACGCCGCAGCATCCGGACGAGCCGCTGACGGTGGCCAACTTCGTGCGCCTGGATAGCGAATCGAGCAACGCCAGCAGTCGCACCCGGCAACAGGCGCCGCAGCCGCCGCAGCCACAAACCCCGCAAGCGCCGACGCCTGCCGCACCCACTGTGGCGACGCCGACGGCCAATCTGCCGGCGCTGGATCTGCCGTTGCCGAGCCTGAGCAGCGGCGTCGCCGTCAACAGCGCGCCGACGCCCAGCCTCAGTGGCTTGGCCGCCGGCGCACCCGCCCCAAGTGCGCCGGCGCCGAGCGAGTCTGGCGGCCAGCCGGGCGCGCCGGAAAGCGAAGTGATGCCGCTCAACGACGTCAGCCCGGAATACCCGCGTTATGCCCTGCAGCGCGGTATCCAAGGGCACGTCAAGCTGGCGTTCACCATCAACCGCGCCGGTGCCGTGGAAAATCTGCGGGTACTCGAAGCCAGCCCGGCCAACGTGTTCGAGCGCGAAGCGCGCCGCGCCGCGGTGCGCTGGCGTTTCGCGCCGCGTACCGAGGGCGGTCTGGCGGTCGCCCGCGAAGCGGTGAAGACCCTGTACTTCCGCTTGGAAGGAGAGCGCTGATATGTATCGCTTATTGCTGTTACTGACGCTGTGCGCTGCCGGCATGGCGCAAGCCGCCGAACAACGCGTCGAGCCTGGCGTGTTCCGCGCCCTGGACAGCGCGCAGAAGGCCCAGCAGGCCGGCGATTACGCCGCGGCCAGGCGCGCGCTGGATGGCGCCAGCGGCAAGCCCGGCAGCCTCGAAGAGGTTCTGCTCATGCGTAGCCGTGGTTACCTGGCCTGGGCCGAAGGGCAGAACGCCAAGGCCATCGACCTGCTGGCAAAGGTGGTGCAAAGCGCCAAGCTCGATGCCGAGTTGCAGGCGGCCGAAGAGCTGAATCTGGCCCGCTTGAACTTGGCCGAACGACGTTATGCCCAGGTCGTTGCGCTATTGGCGCCAGGCCAGGCGAGCGCCGATGAAGAAGTGCTGCAGATGCTGGTGCAGGCCTATCAGGGCCTCGGCCAACCAACCAAGGCGCTGCCGTTGGCCGAGCGCTATGTCGCTGCGAACCCGCAAGCGGACGACACTTGGTTGCAGTTTCTGGTGGCGGTGAATGCCGATCTGAAAAAATACCCGGCGGCCGAGCGTTGGCAGCGGCAACTGCTCGCCCGTCAGCCGAACAAGGCGCAGAGTTGGCGACAGTTGGCCGCCTTGCAGCAACTCGGCGGCAATCACGACAAGTCCCTGGCCACCTTGCGCACCGCCTATAACAAGGGCCTGCGTTTCAGCGAAAGCGAGCTGGATAACCTGGTATTGCTGGCCGGCGCCGCCGACCAGCC
>NZ_CAMPHN010000305.1 GCF_946885885.1 uncultured Pseudomonas sp. | reverse complement strand
GTTGATCATCATCTTGCTACTTGCGCTAGAGGAGGAGTCCATATACGGGCTACGACTCGCGGCTAACCCCTAACCCGATTGCGCTGGCGCTTACTCAGGCTACGCAATTATCCATGCCAAGCCCATCTGTCCTGGTGCCGTTCCCCGCATCTGTACCTTGTTGGCTTATTCGCGGCGTTCTAGCATCGGGCTTTTCGTGAGTTAAGGAAAACCGCACCATGCCCGTTATCGACCTGCGCAGCGACACCGTCACCCAGCCGACCCCCGGTATGCGCGAGGCCATGCTCGCGGCCGAGCTGGGCGACGACGTTTATGGCGAGGACCCCACGGTCAATCGACTTGAGAAGTACCTGGCCGGTGAACTGGGCCTCGCCGCGGGCTTGTTCGTGCCGACAGGCACCATGAGCAACCTGCTCGGGTTGATGGCCCACTGTCAGCGCGGCGACGAATACATCGTCGGCCAGCAGGCCCACACCTATAAATACGAAGGTGGCGGCGCCGCCGTGCTCGGCTCGATCCAGCCACAGCCGATCGAAGGCGAAGCCGACGGCTCGCTGGATTTGGATAAAGTCGTGGCGGCGATCAAACAGGACGACTTCCACTTCGCCCGCACCCGGCTGCTGGCGCTGGAAAACACCATGCAGGGCAAGGTGTTGCCGCTCGAATATCTCGCCGCAGCCCGCGCCATGACCGACAAACATGGCCTGGCCATGCACCTCGACGGTGCGCGCGTTTATAACGCGGTGGTCAAGCAGGGCGTGGCGGTGCGGCAGATCGCCCAATATTTCGATTCGGTTTCGGTGTGCCTGTCCAAAGGCCTGGGCGCGCCCGTGGGCTCGGTGTTATGCGGCAGCGCCGAGCTGATCGACAGGGCGCGGCGTCTGCGCAAGATGGTCGGCGGCGGTATGCGCCAGGCCGGCGTGCTGGCTGCGGCCGGTCTCTATGCGTTGCAGCACCAAGTGGCGCGGCTGGCCGACGATCACGCCAACGCCGAGCGCCTGGCCAGCGGTTTGCGCGAACTGGGCTACGCCGTCGAGCCGGTGCAGAGCAATATGGTCTATGCCCAGATCGGCGACCGCGCCGGCGCGTTGAAAGTCTTCTGCGCCGAACGCGGAATCAAGCTGATAGCTGCGCCGCGCTTACGCATGGTCACCCATATGGACGTCAGCGCCGACGATATCGGTCAGGTGCTCGAGGTTTTCGCCGCTTTCCGGCGCTAGCCTCCCGTAACCCGCCATGGCGGTGGATGCGGTTGTTGGGTTACGCGGCCACTTGAATCGCTGCGTGGCAAAGGGCATGCCTATCGCCGCTAACCCAACCTACGCGGCTAGTCCGTAGGGCGGGTTAGCCGCCAGCGGGGCTTTTCAGGTAAGTCATCTATATTGCGGGCGGCGTAACCCGCCATGGCGGTGAATGCGGGCGTTGGGTTACGCGGCTACTTGCATCGCGGTGCGGCAAAGGGTTTGCCGAGCGCCGCTAACCCAACCTACCTCGCACGCTGCGGCGTTATGTCAGCTATCTATCAATAAAGGCACTAGCCCCATAGCCCAGGCCCGATATAATGCGGCCCTTTGCAGACTGCGTGAAAGCTACTGCGCTCGGCTATGCAGCGTTAAAAACAGGCTCACAGCCATAGGCTGAACGCGCTTTAGCGCGGCCCCGAAGGGGGGAGCGAAGCGAATCAAATGCTCATTTACAACGCGTAAACTGCGCTTTTTCGCCTGTTTTTGCCTTGCCTAGCCTTCGCTCGCTACGCTTTCACGCAGTCTTTGTTGCCGGCTTTGCCGTGGCCGCCTGTTTCCGTGGATGATCCTATGAAAAGCGCAGAAATCCGTGAAGCCTTCCTCAGCTTCTTCGAAGAGAAGGGGCACACCCGTGTCGCTTCCAGCTCCCTGATTCCGGGTAACGACCCAACGCTGCTGTTCACCAATGCCGGGATGAACCAGTTCAAGGACTGCTTCCTCGGCCTGGAAAAGCGCGCCTACACCCGCGCCGCGACCAGCCAGAAATGCGTGCGTGCCGGCGGCAAGCACAACGACCTGGAAAACGTCGGCTACACCGCGCGCCACCACACCTTCTTCGAAATGCTGGGCAACTTCAGCTTCGGCGACTATTTCAAGCGCGACGCCATCCACTTCGCCTGGGAGTTTCTCACCGGCGACAACTGGCTGAAGCTGCCCAAGGAAAAACTCTGGGTCACCGTCTATGCCACCGACGACGAGGCCTACGACATCTGGACCAAGGAAGTCGGCGTGCCGGCCGAACGGATGATCCGGATCGGCGACAACAAAGGCGCGCCTTACGCCTCCGACAACTTCTGGACCATGGGCGATACCGGCCCGTGCGGCCCGTGCACGGAAATCTTCTTCGACCATGGCGAGCACATCTGGGGCGGCCCGCCCGGCTCGGCGGAGGAAGACGGCGACCGCTATATCGAGATCTGGAACAACGTGTTCATGCAGTTCAACCGCACCGCGGACGGCGTGTTGCACCCGCTGCCAGCGCCGAGCGTGGACACCGGCATGGGCCTGGAGCGGATCAGCGCGGTGCTGCAGCACGTCAACTCGAACTACGAGATCGACCTGTTCCAAAGCCTGCTCAACGCCGCCGCCGAGGCCATCGGCTGCAGCAACGAAGGCCAGGCCTCGCTGAAGGTGGTCGCCGACCATATCCGCTCCTGCGGTTTCCTGATCGCCGACGGTGTCACCCCGTCCAACGAAGGCCGTGGCTATGTGCTGCGACGCATCGTGCGGCGCGCCTGTCGTCACGGCAACAAGCTGGGCGCCAAGGGCAGCTTCTTCTATCGGATCGTTGCCGCGTTGGTCGCCGAGATGGGCGATGCCTTCCCGGAACTCAAGCAGCAGCAGGCGCATATCGAGCGCGTGCTGAAAACCGAAGAAGAGCAGTTCGCCAAGACTCTGGAACAGGGCCTGAAAATCCTCGAGCAGGACCTCGCCGAGCTCAAGGGCAGCGTGATTCCGGGCGAGGTGATCTTCAAGCTGTACGACA
The DNA here is from genome assembly GCF_946885885.1 of uncultured Pseudomonas sp. Next base: position 1,497 of record NZ_CAMPHN010000305.1, on the reverse strand, counting down.
CCTATGGCTTCCCGATGGACCTGACCGGCGATATCGCCCGTGAGCGCGAGCTGACCCTCGATGAAGCCGGCTTCGAGCGCGAAATGGAAGAGCAGCGCAAACGCGCGCGTTCCGCCAGTGCCTTCGGTATGGACTACAACAGCCTGGTCAAGGTCGAGGGCGAAACCCTCTTCACCGGCTACCAGGGCACGTCCGGCGCGGGTAAGGTGCTCGCGCTGTTCAAGGAAGGCATGCTGGTCGACGATCTGAAGGAAGGCGAGGAGGGCGTGGTGGTGCTCGACCAGACGCCGTTCTACGCCGAGTCCGGCGGCCAGGTCGGCGACTGCGGTTTTCTTGCCGACGGGGCTGTGCGCTTCGATGTGCGCGACACCACCAAGGCCGGCGGCGCCTTCCTGCACCACGGCATCGTGGCGAAGGGCGGCCTGAGCGTCGGTGCTGCGGTCAAGGCCGAAGTCGATGCCGAAGTGCGCCAGGCCACCGCGTTGAATCACTCCGCGACGCACCTGCTGCACGCCGCGCTGCGCCAGGTGCTCGGCGAGCATGTGCAGCAGAAGGGTTCGCTGGTGGACAGTCAGCGTCTGCGTTTCGACTTCAGTCACTTCGAGGCCATCACCCCGGCGCAATTGAAGCGGCTGGAGGAAATCGTCAACCGCGTAGTGCGCGGCAACAGTGCTGTGGAAACCCTGGAAACCGATATCGAAACCGCCAAGGCCAAAGGCGCCATGGCGTTGTTCGGCGAAAAATACGGCGATGAAGTGCGCGTGCTGAGCATGGGCGGCGATTTCTCCGTCGAGCTGTGCGGCGGCACCCATGTGTCGCGCACCGGCGATATCGGTCTGTTCAAGATCACCAGCGAAGGCGGTGTGGCGGCGGGCGTGCGGCGCATCGAAGCGGTCACCGGCGCTGCGGCCTTCGCTTACCTGAATGGCGCGGAAGAGCAGCTGAAAGAAGCCGCGGCGCTGGTCAAGGGCAGTCGCGACAACCTGCTGGATAAATTGGCCGGTGTGCTGGAGCGCAACCGTCAGTTGGAGAAAGAGCTGGAGCAGCTCAAGGCCAAGGCCGCCAGTGCGGCGGGCAACGATCTGGCCGGCTCCGCCGTCGACGTCAAGGGCATCAAGGTGCTCAGCGCGCGTCTCGACGGTCTGGACGGCAAGGCGCTGTTGGCCATGGTCGACCAGTTGAAGAACAAGCTCGGCAGCGCGGTGATCCTACTCGGCGGCGTGCAGGACGATAAGGTGGTGCTGGTGGCCGGGGTGACCCAGGACCTGACCGGCAAGCTCAAGGCCGGCGACTTGATGAAGCAGGCGGCGGCGGCGGTGGGCGGCAAGGGCGGCGGTCGCCCGGATATGGCCCAGGGCGGCGGCAGCGATGCCGCTGCGCTGGATGGCGCTTTGGCGCTGGCTGCGAGCTTCGTCGAACAAGGTCTGTAAACGCCTGTTGGCGCGGGCGTCGAGCCCAGGGCCCGGTTTGCGTCCGGCGGGCCTTGGCAGCCAATCG
>NZ_CAMPHN010000304.1 GCF_946885885.1 uncultured Pseudomonas sp. | reverse complement strand
GGCAAGGTGGTGCGTCTGCACGCGGATGGCCAGGTGCCGCGCGACAACCCCTTTGTCAGCCGGCCCGGGGTGCGCCCGGAGATATGGTCCTATGGCCATCGCAACCCACAGGGCGCGGCCCTCAACCCCTGGAGCGGCGAACTCTGGGTTCACGAGCACGGCCCGCGTGGCGGCGATGAGATCAATATTCCCCGACCCGGCAAGAACTACGGTTGGCCGCTTGCCACCAATGGCATCAACTATTCGTTCTTGGCGATTCCCGAAGCGGAAGGCGAGTGGGTGCCGGGGACCGAACGGCCCCTGTATGTCTGGAAGAAGTCGCCGGCGATCAGCGGCATGGCGTTTTACAGCGCCGAGCGGTTCCCCGAGTGGCAGGGCGATCTGTTTATCGGCGCATTGGCTGGCCAAGCGCTGATCCGCCTGGATTTGGACGGCGAGCGGGTCGTGCATGAAGAGCGTCTGCTCGAAGAGCTGGGCGCGCGCATCCGTGATGTGCGCCAGGGCCCCGACGGTTATCTCTACGTATTGACCGACGAGGCCAATGGCCGCTTGCTGCGCCTGAGCCTGTTAAAGCCGCAATAGCGCGATCAGGGCGTTAGCACCTGGTTCTCCTCGATATTCTTTTGCGCCGCGAGCAAGCGTTCTTCGAGCGGCTCGCTAACGACGCTAAAGTCGACGATTTCGATACTGCCGCGTCCCTGGCCCAGCAGATGGAAGGAAAACGCCTTGCGCGCCGCGAGATTGTCGAAGGCGAAGCTGACTTCGACGGGGCGATCGCGGGTCAGCAGCGGCAAGACCGGCAACGGCACCAGCGAGTCGCGGTCGTATTCCTTGGTTTTCAGCTGCAACTGGGCGCCGTGCCGGTCCAGGCGCACGGCGCGTATTTTCAGGCTGACCCGGGTGCGCGTGCCCTTGGGCAGTTCCAGGTACTGGGCGCCGACCAGGTTGTCGGCCCAGTCGTCGCCGGCGCTGGTCTTGAGCTTGATCGGCGTGCGTTGGGCGAACTGGTACTGCGAATCGGGCTTGCCCGCGCGCAAGGATTGATCGAGCAATTCGGCACGCTGGCTGAGCAGACGCGCCGTACGGCCGCCGAGCCGGCGCAGATAGCGCGCACTGTCGGCGATGAACCCCGGGCTGGCGTACTGGCGGCAGACCTGACGGAAATCGCATTCGGTGAAAGTGCCCTGGCCATCGTGTTCGCGCAGCAAACCGTTGGTGTAGGAAATCATCGGCCGCCCGCCTGCGTAATCGCGCAGCAACGAGCGCCCGGCGATATCCGCCGGCATCGGCAGGGCCAGGTAATCGAGCACCGAGGCGGTTAAATCGACATGGCCGTAAACACCGCTTTTCAGTGCCGGCAATTGCGCCTGTTCGGGGGCGAGCAGCAGGTTGAAGCCCCAGGCCGAAGCCAGGCGAACGTTCTCCAGGCCATGGGATTCATCTGAGGTGACGATGACCAGGGTGTCCTTGAGTACGCCCTGGTCTTGCAGCGCTTGCAGGAAATCCGCCACGGCATCGTCGAGGTAGGCGATGGCCGCTTGTTTGGCGGTCGGGAAGCGAGCGAGGTAGTCGGCCGGCGCCGAATAGGGCTGATGAGTGCCGACGGTCAACAGGGTCAGCATCCAGGGTTTTTTCTGCTTGCGCAGTTGTTGCACATAACCCAGGGCTCCTTCGAAGTAGGCCTTATCGTCCATGCCCCAAGGGAATTCCAGATAGGGTTCGTTGCGGAACCAGCTGCGCCCGAGGGTCTTGTCGAAACCCATGCGCGGCATGATCTGGTCCTTGGCCATAAAACGCAGCCCCGCGCCTTGCAGGTAATGGGTGCTGAAGCCGTTTTCGCGCAATTGTGCCGGCAGGCATTGCGCGCTGCGTTCGGGGTTGTTGAGCAGTTCGATGCCTTTCGGCGTGCCGGAGTCGAGTTTGCTGTAATCGCCGCAGAGCATGGCGTAGAGGCCGCGAATGGTCTGATGGCTGTGCAACACGTAATCGGGGGTGAGCATGCCGCGCTCGGCCCAAGCGCTCAGTCTGGGCATCGGCGCTTGTCGATAGCTGCTGCCGATAGCTTTGCGGCTGGCGTCTATATAGGCGCCGGGAATCCCTTCCAGCGTAACGATCAGCACATTGCGCGCCTTACCGGCCTGGGTCAGTAGCGGCGTGCCCTGCAGGTCGAGCGCGGTGAGGTCGTGGATATCCGGCGGGCTTTCCGGCGAGCCGGCGTCCAGCCAGTCCTCGGTTTGCCGCTGGGCCGCACTCAGGCCCTCGGCCAGCAATTTATGCGGCAGGTTGAATTGCAGCCATTGGTCGGCGTCGCTGGGGGCACGGTATTGCAGGGCGGCGTGGCCGATCAGCAGCGCCAGTCCGGGGATCAGCCACGCGGCGCGAAGGGCGGGTTTGGGCTCGCTCTGGATCCAGCGCGCGACGCCATAGCACACCAGGCACAGCCCCAGGGCCAATGCCAGCAACGGCTGGCTCAGGCCGCTGCCGCCGGTCGAGAGACTGATGAACTGCGGGTCGGTCAAGTAGTGCAGATCGGCAAACTCCGGCATACGCCCGACGGCGTTGACCAGTTCGACGGTCCCCAGGGTGAATAGGCACCAGATCAGCAACAGCGGCACGCTCAGCAGCCAACCGCGTCGATGCAGCAGCACCAGCAGCAGGCTACCGATGGCCACATCGGACAGCAGGCCGAACGGATGGCCCCAGCCCAAAGCGAAACGACTGGCGAGGGGCAGAGCTATTAATAGAAACCCCAGCGCCAATGCAGGTACAACGGGGTGGCGCAGCCAATGGCTGAAAGATCGCACAACAACTCCTGAGCTAGTCGCTAGCAATGCGCGCGGAATACCGTGAGTCACGGCCGTTCATGATTTTGAAACATGATTGTGCTTAGACGCCAGTAGCGCCAGCCAATTCAGCGGAGAAATAAATTTGTAGTGAAGCGGGGAGGGGAGCAGCGGGAGGCGACCCAGCGCTTTGTAGAAACGGCAAAGCGCTGTGGGGCTCGATAGGCGAGATTACTTCTTGCCGATGGTGATTTGCTTGGACGTGCCGTAGACCTGACCGCTGACACCCTTGGCGATCTGCTGGATCTCGCCGCCGGACTTCAAAAAAGCCGCGACTTGCGCATCGATCGAAGCGCTGGTTTCAACGGCTGGGGCGGGTTTCGGCTTGCTATTGGAGGCTTTTACGCGCATGGCAGTCATTAACCTTTTTCAAAATTAAATTGGTCGGGGATTGTACGCGAATTACTTGACAATTGCTTGGTTAATAATGGTCGATGTCGCTTTTATATCATGCGAATAAGCGACGATATGCCGTTATATACGGCCAATAGGTCGCTTAAGTTGTTGTTTAGTCTTGGCATATCAGCATTACGTCGTTTGTCGGGTGCGTCGCTATTTTTTTCATGTGGTGGCGCGTGGGTGCGGTGCGATCGGGGTTCTACCTCCAGCAAGCGAGGCCGAGAAACCCGGCGGTAACTCAGGTAGAATGCCGGCCTCGCAACGAGGGTGGGCACCATGGCTGTAATTGGACGAATGAATAGTTTGCAAGTCGTTAAACACACCGACTTCGGCTTGTATCTGGATGGCGGCGCGGATGGCGAAATACTTCTGCCCAAGCGTTACATTCCCAAGGACACGCCAAGCGAGGTGGAAGACTGGCTCAACGTATTCATCTACCTCGACAGCGACGACAAGCTGATCGCCACCACGGAAAAACCTAAAGTTCAGGTCGGCGAATTCGCCAGTCTGAAAGTGGTGGATATCAACCGCGTCGGCCTGTTTCTCGACTGGGGCTTACCGAAAGACCTGCTGCTGCCGCATTCCGAAGAGAAGCGTCCGCTGCAGATCGGCGACTACTGCGTGGTGCATGTGTTTCTCGACAAGCGCAGCAGACGCATCACCGCCACCGCACGCCTGGATCGTTACCTCGATAACCTGCCCGCCACCTACAAGGCCGGCCAGGAAGTCGACCTGCTGGTGGCCGATGCCACCGACCTGGGTTTCAAGGCGATCATCAACGGCAAGCACTGGGGCCTGATCCACAAGAACGAGCTGTTCAAATTTCTGCGCAGCGGCATGCAGGAAAAGGGTTTTATCAAAGAAGTGCGCGCCGACGGCAAGATCAGCCTGAGCTTGCAGCCGGTCGGCCAGGAGGCCGCGAGCAGCCTCGGCGAGCAGATCCTCGGCAAACTGCGCGAGCAGGGCGGAGTGCTCGCGCTCAACGACAAGAGTTCGCCGGAAGCCATCAGCGCGCTATTCCGCGTGAGCAAAGGCAACTTCAAAAAGGCCATCGGCGGTTTGTACAAGCAGGGCCGTATCCTGATCCACGAAGATCGTATCGAACTGATCGACAAGTAAGGGGTTTCCGGTCGCCTGGCCGGTAAAACCCGCTTGAGCCTGGCCCGGCAACGTTGAATAATACGCCGGCACCCGTGCCGGTGTAGCTCAGTCGGTAGAGCAGCGCACTCGTAACGCGAAGGTCGTAGGTTCGATTCCTATCTCCGGCACCATT
>NZ_CAMPHN010000303.1 GCF_946885885.1 uncultured Pseudomonas sp. | reverse complement strand
GCGGTTCGCGGAACGACGAGAGTTCGCTGGCCTACTATGTCGACACGCTGTTCCGTACCGATCAGTCGACGCCCGGATTGACCTCGCCCCACGACGATCAGGCGGTGCGTGCCGAAGCTTTGCGCATCTTCATGAACAGCATGGCGGCGGGCGAAGTGCAAATAAGCCGCGAAGACCGCCAATACCTCGCGCGCCTGATCGCACAGCGTACCGGCCTCGATCAGGCGCAGGCCGAGCAGCGCGTGGAGCAGGTGTTCAACCGCGCCAGTCAGGCCCTTGAAGAGGCGCGCAACAGGCTGCAGAACGCCGCTGAGCAGGCGCGCCAAGTGGCGGCCTGGAGTTCGCTGTGGATGTTCGTCGCGCTTTTGTGCGGCGCAGGGGTCGCCGCTCTGATGGCGGTATGGGGCGGCAAGCAGCGCGACCGGGGCCTCGTTTTTTAGAGTCCTGTGATACGCGCGGCTTGGTTGAGCGCTTCTTGGCTGACCGGCGGTAGGCTCTGCGGCCATTTGTAGTAGCAGGCTGTTACCCGCTGGCGCCGGGCCGGCGCGACACTGCGGCTCCCCCCATTCAAGACTGGAGAGCGGTATGGCTGCTAAGAAGATTCTTATGCTGGTTGGCGATTACGTCGAAGACTACGAAGCGATGGTGCCGTTTCAGGCGCTGCAGATGGTCGGCCATACCGTGCATGCGGTTTGCCCGGACAAACTGGCCGGGCAAAGCGTGCGCACCGCGATCCACGACTTCGAGGGTGAGCAGACGTACAGCGAGAAGCCCGGGCATAACTTCGCCTTGAACTTCGATTTCGCCCAGGTCGCCGCGCAGGATTACGACGCGCTGCTGATCCCCGGCGGCCGCGCGCCCGAGTACCTGCGCCTGAACGCCGAGGTGCTGGCGCTGGTGAAGGATTTCAATGTCGCCAACAAGCCGATCGCCGCGGTCTGTCACGGTGCCCAGCTGCTCGCCGCGGCGGGCGCGCTCGAGGGTCGTGAGTGCAGCGCCTATCCCGCCTGCGGGCCGGAGGTGAAGTTGGCCGGCGGCCGCTATATGGACATCCCCGTGGATCAGGCCCACGTGCAAGGCAACCTGGTGACCGCCCCGGCCTGGCCGGCGCACCCGCAATGGCTGGCGGCGTTTATCCGGTTATTGGGTACCAGGATCGAGCTGTGAAGTTGTAAGGTTGAAACCTCGGCCGCGAGACTTTTCCCTCGCGGCCGAGGCCCTGCCCGTTGGATTTGGCCAGGTTCCCGTAGTCTGTTGCGCTCAGGCATCGGCGCCTGGCCGCGGGGGCCTGACTTCGTAGGGTGCGCCGTGCGCACCAAGGCCGAAACCAACGCCAATGCCGGTGCCTGGTGCGCACGGCGCACCCTACCGATCTCGGTAGCTGCAACACGCAATGCGTACATAACCTTGGATTTACCCTTGAGGCTCAGATATGTGCGAGCTCTATGTAAAAGCCGATCCGATTCTCTATGAATCGCGTTCCCGCTCGCTGCGTATTCGCGGCGTGGTCACGACTTTGCGCCTGGAAAACCAGTTCTGGGACATCCTCGCCGAGATCGCCGCGGTCGATGGTATGACCACCAATCAGTTGATCGCCAAGCTGTACGACGAGGTCATGGACTACCGCGGCGAAGTGGTGAATTTCGCCTCCTTTCTGCGCGTCAGTTGCACACGCTTTCTCGCTCAGCGCCGCGACCGCGACAATGTCACCGGGGGCACTGAGCTGAGCCTGGTGCCTGGCCGCGCGATTCGTTAGGCGTTGCCGGTTTGGCCGCCGTGGTCGCCCACTGCACTGCGAGGATGCTGCCGAGCACGGCGATCAAACCGAGCAAGGACACCCCGGTGATGCGCTGGTCCAGCAGCGCCCAGCCCAACACCACGGCCACCAGCGGGCTGAGCAGGCCGAGCGACGACACCGCCACCGGCGCCAAGCGGGCGATGCCGCGAAACCATAGGACATACGCCAGCAGCGCGCCGAACAGCGACAGGTAGGCGTAGCCGAGCCATTGGCTAATGCTCAACTGCGGCAGCGGCGGGTCGACCAGCCAGGCCACCGGCAACAGCAACAGCCCGCCCACTAGCAATTGCCAGCCGGTAAACGCCAGCAACGGCAGCGCCAGGCGCCAGCGTCGGGTCAGGTAGGTTCCCGTGGCCATGCATGCGGTGCCGACAAAGGCCGCGGCGACGCCAATCGGGTCCCAACTCGCGCCGGGCGACAGCAGCAGCGCGGCCATTCCGGCGATGCCCAGGATGCCCGCCGCCACGGCGAAGTAACCCGGTCGCTGACGATCCAACGCCCACACCAGGCCCATCACCAGTAACGGCTGAATGGCCCCGACCACCGCGGCCAGGCCACCGGGCAGCCGGTAGGCGGCGACGAACAGCAGTGCCTGAAAGAAGCCGATATTCAGCGCCGCCAACACCAGAAGGCGGCCCCATTCGGCGCGCCCGGGCAGGTGGCGGCTGTACGACACCAGCAGCAACCCGGCCGGCAACGCGCGCAACAGCGCGGCGGTGAAGGGCCGATCCGGCGGCAGGATTTCGGTCGTGACTATATAGGTCGAGCCCCAGATCGCCGGTGCCAGTGCGGTGATCAAGGCGTGCGGCCAGGTAGTGCGGATGCTGCTCATGGGAATTACCTTGGATCCAAGATAAAATGCAGGCTATCAGATTTTGTCTTGAATTCAAGATAACTAGCGGAGGATTTATGGCCACTGAACGACGCGCCGATGCCGTGGATGCGATTCTTGCGCAGTGGCGCCGCGAGCGGCCCGATCTGGACGTTGCGCCAATGGGCGTGATCGGCCGGTTGGGGCGTTGTGCCGCGTTGCTGCGGCGCGAGCTGGATCTGGTCTTCAATCGCTTCGGTATCAGCGCCTGGGAATTCGATGTGTTGGCGACCCTGCGCCGCTCCGGCGCGCCATACCGCCTGGCGCCGACCGCGCTGTTTTCCACCCTGATGATCACCTCCGGCACCATGACCCGCCAGCTTCAGCAGTTGGAAGCCGCCGGCTGGGTCAGCCGCACGCCCAACCCCAACGACGCCCGCAGCATGCTGGTACAGCTGACAGAACCGGGCCTGGAACTGATCGAGCGCGCCGTGACGGCGCACGTGGAAAACGAGGCGCGCATTCTCGCGCCCTTGCCGGCCACGACCCTGGCGCAGCTGGAAGGGGGGCTGATGGCGCTGTTGGCTATATTGGAACCAGAGTCCGAGTGACTTGCCGCACGGGTGCGCAGTCTGTCCTTTAGCAGGCCGTTGAAAAACGTAGGCGACGACTGCATGGATGCAGGAGGTAGAGCGAAGCAGGAAGCCCGAGCCGAGGCAGGCGAGACAAGGCAAAAATGGCCGAAAAGGCGGAGTTTACTGCTGTAAATGAGCATTTTGATTGAGCTCGCACGCGAAGCCGTTTTTAACGCCGTCTCGGCCACGTAGGTAGTTTTTCAACAGCCTGTTAGTGCCGCGTGCCGGCACTGACAACCTCCATTAAAAACGGCTTGGCCAATAAGAGAACGCGAGATGATCGGCGAACTGAAAATCGAAGACATCCAACTGGGCGACGGCAAGGAAGTGGTCAAGGGCGCCCTGATCACCACCCAATACAACGGCTACCTGGAGGACGGCAGCAAGTTCGATTCTTCCTACGACCGCGGTAAGCCCTTCCAGTGCGTGATCGGCACCGGACGGGTGATCAAGGGCTGGGACCTGGGCATGATGGGTATGCGCGTCGGCGGTAAACGCAAACTCTATGTGCCCGCCCATCTGGGCTATGGCAATAGCGAGTTCGGTGCCTATATCAAGCCCAATTCCAACCTGATCTTCGAGGTGGAACTGCTCGAAGTGTTGACCCGCGACGATTGAGCGGCAGACGCTCTGGATGACCCTGGCGAAAGGCTGAACCTGCGAGTCGGCTTCCGGTTCGAATCGGTAAGCACGTCGTTGACGTGCGCCGATACGGAGGAAGCCCCATGGTTCGCCTGAGCGCCTTTAGTCTGTGCCTGATGGCTCTCCTCGCGTCGCTCGCCTTCGCCGCTTCGGCGGGCGACGAACGCGAGGCGACCGGGTTGTCCGCCCGCGCGGGTTGGGCATTTCCCGTTACCGCCGACGCGCCGTTCGGCATGGTTTTTCTGCTGCTCAACAACCGCGGCGATAAGGAGCGGGTGTTGCAGGGCGCGTCATCGCCGGTGGCCGATAAGATCGAATTGCACGCGGCGGTGGCCGATCTGAGCCCGGAGACCACAAGGCCGGTCGAGAGCATGGCGGTCTCGCCGGAGAGCGACCTGATATTCGCCCCCGGCGGCCCGCATTTGATGCTGATCGGCCTCAAGCAGGCGCTGGAGGTCGGCGAGCAATTCCCCGTGACACTGCACTTCGACGACGGCGATTCGATCGCTTTGGATGTCACTGTGGCCAAGCAGGCGCCGGCGCATTTCCGTCATTAACAGGCCGTTGAAAAAAGCGCTGTCCCAATAATGTGTTGCAGGCGGCTTTTGTAGGGTGGGTCGGGCCGCGCAGGTTAGGCGCATGAC
>NZ_CAMPHN010000302.1 GCF_946885885.1 uncultured Pseudomonas sp. | reverse complement strand
TCGACAGTACGATCTTTTCCATACAAGGCAGTTGGGGCCAATACCTCAGCGACTCGTCCTTGTGGGGCGTGCGTCAGTCGGTCAACGCTTTCGATCAGGAGGGGGAAAGCGTGCAGTTCGACGGCTCGACGCGGGTTTTCTACGACTACCATTTCGGTTCCGGTGCGGCGCGGCCGTTCGTGGGGCTGAGTCTGGGCGGAATCTATGGCGAACAGGTCGATGACACTTTTATCGCGGGGCCGGAGGTCGGCTTCAAATTCTGGGTGCAGGACAAGGCCTTTATCACCGCGATGGCGGAATATCACTTCCTCTTCAAGAGCGGCGACGATGCGCAAGATCGTTACGACGACGGCGTGCTCTTTTACAGCGTGGGCCTCGGTTATAACTTTTGACCGGTTCGGGGGCGGGCGGTAGTCGCGAACGTACCGCGCACGACGTCCGCTACGCCCTGGTTTTCAGCGGCTCGTCAGTCGATGACGATTTTCCCCGAGCCCGGCAACTGTTCCACGCAGCGTTCGCCGAGCAAGCGCGATGGCGTGAAATAACCGCCCGGCCCGTTGTAGTCGAGCAGATGGCGCACCGCCAGAAGCGCACCCTGCACGGTGACGTCATAACCGTTTGCGGTTTCCAGGTGGGCGGTTTTCACCTCGCCGGCGGCATTGCGCACCTCGCCCCATAACCAGGTGCGCTGGCGCGCGCGGGTTGCCTGGTCGGGGCCGTGCACGCGTTTGGCGATCAGCCGTTTCAGCCAGCCCTGCACGGCCTCCAGGCCGAACAGCGGGCGTAGCGGATCGAGCAGGCGCAGGGCTACGGCCATGGCGGTCGGTGCGGGCAAGTAGAACTCGATATTGTCGATACCGGTCGAGTGGTAAGCGGTCGAGACATCCCCCCAGGGAATGGTCACCGCGGTTTTTTCGCCGCGACCGAAATCGATCGCGCGGCGTTTGTAGCCCAGGGGCACTTCGGTAAGCACTCCGGCGCGGCGCACCTTGCCGCCGTATTGCAGGCCTTCGAGCGCGGTTTTCGCAGTGCCCGGCGAGAACCCGCTGCCCGTGTCGAAGCCCAGAGCCAGTTGGCTGGCATCCGGCATCGCCCGATGCAGGCAGGCGGCCAGGCAGTCGCTGGGAATCACGTCGAAACCGACGCCGGGGCAGACCACCACGGCGCATTCCCGCGCTTGTGCGTCACGGCGCTGGGCGGCTTCGAAGACCGCGATCTCGCCGGTGATGTCGAGGTAATGCGTGGCGCTGGCCAGACAGGCTTCGAGCATCGGTGCGCTGGTCGCGGAAAACGGGCCGGCGCAATGGACCAGCACCGCGACGTCGGTCAGCGCTTCGCGCGTGCGTTGCGCATCGTGCATATCGAAGATGCGGCATTCCAGCCCGAGCACGCTGCCGAGGGCGTGCACCGCCGCCGGGTCGCGCCCGCCGAGGATCGGCTCGAGCCCCTGGCGTTGCGCCTCGCTGGCGAGCAGGTGGCCGGTGTAGCCGTTGGCGCCGTAGATCATCCAGGTCTTATCGGTCATGTGAACTCCTGTCACGCATGCGGGTTGACTAAACAGGGTAGTCGGTCGTGGCGAATTGCCTGGTTTGGCGCGCAACGTAGCCAAGGTCGCTGTTCTGGCGCGGCAAGACAGGGCGCGGCGGTGGCGGGGTTGCTAGAGTGCATGCACGAGCCAATAGCGCGGAGAAGCGACGATGAAAATCCTGGTGACGGGCGCAAGCGGCTTTATTGGCGGGCGTTTTGCCCGCTTCGCCCTGGAACAGGGCTTGAGCGTACGGGTCAATGGCCGCCGCGCGGAAGGGGTGGCGCATCTGGTCAAACGCGGCGCGGAGTTCGTGCAAGGCGATTTAGCCGATCCCGATTTGGTGCAACGGCTCTGCGCGGGTGTCGAGGCCGTGGTGCATTGCGCCGGCGCGGTGGGCGTCTGGGGGCGCTATCAGTCCTTCTATCAGGCCAACGTGACGGTCACCGAAAATGTCGTCGAGGCCTGCCTCAAGCAAAGGGTCCGGCGCTTGGTTCATTTGTCCTCGCCGTCGATCTATTTCGACGGTAAAGCGCATGTCGATATCAAGGAAGAGCAGCTGCCCACGCGCTTTTCCGATCATTACGGGGCGACCAAATACCTCGCCGAACAGAAGGTTTTCGGCGCCCAGGAATTCGGTCTCGAAGTGCTCGCCTTGCGCCCGCGCTTCGTCACCGGCGCCGGGGATACCAGCATTTTTCCGCGGCTGATCGAGATGCAGCGCAAGGGCCGTCTGGCGATCATCGGCAACGGCCTGAACAAGGTCGATTTCACCAGCATGCAGAATCTCAACGATGCGCTGTTCAGCGCCTTGCTCGCCGCCGAGCCGGCCTTGGGCAAGGCCTACAACATCAGCAACGGCGCGCCGCTGCCGCTGTGGGACGTGGTCAATTACGTATTGCGCCAGATGCACCTGCCGCCGGTCACCCGGCATATGCCTTACGGCTTGGCCTACGCCGCGGCGGTGCTCAACGAGGGCGTGTGCAAGCTGCTGCCGGGTCGCCCGGAACCGAGCCTGTTTCGCCTGGGCGTGGCGGTGATGGCTAAAGATTTTTCGCTGAATATCGACCGCGCCCGCGAATACCTCGACTACGACCCCAGGGTCAGCGTATGGACTGCCCTGGACGAGTTTTGTCAGTGGTGGCAGGCCCAGCAGACTCGCTGAGCGCTTGCCTCAGGCGTAAACCCGCTGACCGCGATAGATGCGCACCGAGCCGCTGGTTTTGCCGATATGGGTGGTCTCCAGCAGCGTTGCCGGCAGCTCGACGGGCGTGGCTGGTTTGCTCGCGGGCGTGGTCTTGTCGCTGAACTGGGCCAGGCGCTGGCCGAGTCGACGGGTTTCTTCGTCGCTGGAAAACAGGCAGGCACTGAGCATGGCATTGATCGCGTCCGGCTGGCTGAGTCGGATCTCGATGGCCAGTTCGCTACGCAGGCGCCGGCGCAACGCTTGCATGCAGTCCAACATCGCTTTGTTCAGTTCCATGTGCCTTCCCCCTGTGTGGTTATCGCGCATACCGGGGTTCGTCTTGTCGCAAACCTCCGGTAAAGGACGCGCAAGGGGAACTGCAAGGCTTGTACCAGTTCACAAAATCCAGAGCTGCCGGGCGCGCGGGCGCTGAGGTGTCGATTTCGCGCCCTTTATCAGTGCGTAGCGCACCGGCATTGCGCAACGCTGAAGCGCTTCGCGCTAACCGGTATACTGCCCGGCATTTCGCGCTTCTCAGCACTTTCTTGAAGGTTCCCCCATGCGTAACGATGCCCACGACGAACTCGATCATGTGCCCAGCCTCCGCGCCGAGTCCCGTGACCGCGACGATTACCTCGATCATCACGAGCCCGCTACGCCCGCGCCGGCTTACGGCCGCGGCCCAGCGGTAGCGCCCAAGAGTGCCAGCACCGGGCCGCTGTGGGCCTTGGTCGGCGCACTGACCATCGCCCTGGGCGGATTGGGCTGGTGGAGCTTTCAGCAGATCGGCCTGATGGAGCAGCAATTGGTCGCCACTCAGGAAAGCTTTGCCCGTATCAGCGAAGAGGCCGCCGGGCGTATTCAGGATATTTCCGGCAAGGTGGTGGCCACCGAGTCGTCGGTTACCAGCGGCAGCGAAGCGCTCAAACTGCAAGTCAAACAGTTGGAAAACAAGCTGGCGGAGTTGAGCAAACAGCAGCAAGCGGTGGCTGCCGCCCAGGGCGGACAGGACAAACGCATCGAACAACTGGCCGGCGAGGTGAAGGCTCAGCAAGGCGCGGTCAGTAAATTCGAAGGCAGTCTGAAAACCCTCGACAGCGAGCAGGCGACGCTGAAAAGCCAGCAGGCGGCGTTGAAATCCGCAGTGGCCGATAGCGGCAAGTTCGCTGGCCAGCTGAAAAGCCTGAGCGGCGAAGTCGAGGCGCTGAAGAAAATCGGCAACCCGAACCCGGCGATTGCCCGTATCGAGCAGGACATCCTGGTGCTGAAAAGCGACCTGGAAACCCGCCCGGCGGCCAGCGGCAATACCGCCGAGTTCGATGCCTTCCGCGCGCAGATGACCCGCAATATCAACACCCTGCAAGCGCAGATCCGCAACCTGCAACAGCAGATAGACGCGCGCTGATCCAGCGTCAGTAATGCGAAAAGGCCGCTCGATTGAGCGGCCTTTTCGTAGGCGATGTACCCGTTAGGCGTTGCATGTAATGAGTAGGTTGGCGCTGAGCGCAGCGAAGCCCAACAGGAATCGGCATGTTTCGTTGGGTTTCATCACCGTGCTCCTCAGGCTATGCGTCCCGACCCAAGCCTAGGGGTTATTGCCTCGCCCCACGCAATTCGGAGATAACCTTTTTGCGTATGTCAGATATGCCCCCGGTAGGAGCGGCCTTGGCCGCGATTATTGCGAAGGTTGGCGCTATGTCCGTGAGCGCGATGTTGGGCTTCGCAAGCTCAGCGCCAACCTACCCGGGGATAGTCTGTGCTCTCGTTACAGCGTAGGGTAATCGATATAACCGACCGCGCCCGACCCGTAGAAGCCTTCCGGACGCGGCGGGTTGAGCGGCGCGTCCTGGGCCAGGCGGGCCGGCAGGTCGGGGTTGGCGA
>NZ_CAMPHN010000301.1 GCF_946885885.1 uncultured Pseudomonas sp. | reverse complement strand
TGATCGCCGAGAAAATCCGCAAGGCGCTCAACCAACCCTTCGACATTCAAGGCCATAGTCATAGGGTGCTGCCGAGCATCGGCATCGCCCTCTACCCTCAACACGCCACCGACCCGCAACAACTGCTCAACCAAGCCGACAACGCCATGTACCTGGCGAAGAAGAACGGCGGTAATCGCTACCAATTGGGGGCGGAGCAACGCCTGAACTGCGATATTCAGTTGTAACGCGGATAGAGTCGTAGCCAGGATGAAATCCGGGAACTCAGCGACAGACGATGAATCTCCCCGGATTGCATCCGGGCTACAAGGCACGCGTCAGGGCGTCCAGCATCTACAAAAATGCCGCTCAGGTTGTTCAACCTGAACGGCATTTCGTCTTACGCAAGGGGGCTGGCTATTTCTCGACGAAGGCGCGCTCGATCAGGTAATCGCCGGGTTCGCCCATGCGCGGGGATACCTTCAGGCCGAAGCTGTCGAGTACGGCGCTGGTCTCGTCGAGCATGCTCGGGCTGCCGCAAATCATCGCGCGGTCGTCCTGCGGGTTGATCGGCGGCAGGCCGATATCGCGGAACAGCTTGCCACTGCGCATCAGGTCGGTCAGCCGGCCCTGGTTTTCGAACTCTTCGCGGGTCACCGTGGGGTAGTAGATCAGCTTGCTTTTCAGCGCTTCGCCGAAGTACTCGTTCTGCGGCAAGTGTTCGGTGATGAATTCGCGGTACGCCACTTCGTTGACATAGCGCACACCGTGCACCAGCACGACTTTCTCGTAGCGCTCGTAGGTTTCCGGGTCCTGGATCACGCTCATGAACGGCGCCAGGCCGGTACCGGTACTCAGCAGATACAGGTGTTTGCCCGGCAGCAGATCGTCGAGCACCAGGGTGCCGGTGGGCTTGCGGCTGACCATCAGCTCGTCGCCGGGCTTGAGGTGTTGCAACTGCGAGGTCAGCGGGCCGTCCTGCACCTTGATGCTGAAGAACTCCAGGTGCTCTTCGTAGTTCGGACTGGCGATCGAATAGGCGCGCATCAACGGGCGACCATTTTCCTGCTGCAGGCCGATCATCACGAATTGACCATTCTCGAAACGCAACCCGGTGTTACGGGTGGTTTTGAAGCTGAACAAGGTGTCGTTCCAGTGATGGACGCTGATTACACGTTCGACATTTAGGTTGCTCATGCGGGTTCCTCGAGAATCGCCAGGCTGTTCGGTTGGAGGAATTTTAAACGGGCGACTAATATCTGTTAAGTTGATTATCAAGATATAGGTTATCGGTTATATAGATATGAAATTTACCCTCAGACAGCTGCAAGTCTTCGTCGCCGTGGCTCAGCAAGAAAGCGTCTCACGCGCGGCGGATTCGCTGGCCTTGTCGCAATCGGCCACCAGCACCTCGCTCAGCGAATTGGAGCGGCAAACCGATTGCCAACTGTTCGACCGCGCCGGCAAGCGCCTGATTCTCAACGCCCTGGGCTCGCAGCTGTTGCCCCAGGCGGTGGCCCTGCTCGACCAGGCCAAGGAGATCGAGCGACTGCTGGGCGGCAAGAGCGGCTTCGGCTCGCTCAACGTCGGCGCCACCCTGACGGTGGGCAACTACCTGGCGACCTTGCTGATCGGCAACTTCATGCAGCGCCACCCGGAGTGCCGGGTGCAACTGCAGGTGCACAACACCGCCTATGTGGTGCAGCAGGTCGCCCACTACGAGTTGGATATGGGCCTGATCGAGGGCGACTGCCAGCACCCGGACCTCGAGGTGCAGCCCTGGGTCGAGGACGAACTGGTGGTGTTCTGCGCCCCTCAGCACGCGCTGGCCAAGCCTGGCGAAGCGACCTTGGACGAGTTGACCCGCGAGGCCTGGATTCTCCGCGAGCAAGGCTCGGGGACCCGCCTGACCTTCGATCAGGCCATGCGTCACCATCCGCGGGCCTTGAATATCCGCCTGGAGCTGGAACATACCGAAGCGATCAAACGCGCCGTGGAGTCGGGCCTGGGGATTGGCTGTATCTCGCGCCTGGCACTACGCGACGCCTTCCGCCGCGGCAGCCTGGTCGCCGTGGAAACGCCCGAGCTGGATCTGCGCCGGCAGTTTTATTTCATCTGGCATAAACAGAAGTACCAGACCGCCGCCATGCGCGAATTCATCGAACTGTGCCGCGCGCTGACCGCCAACGTCAGGCGCAGCGACGAAATCGTATTGCCGACCATTGCCTGAGTCTGCGCGGCTCAGCTCGCCGGAACATCCAGCAGAATCACCAGCCAGACGCTGCCGATCAGGGTCAGGGAGACCAATTGCGCGGCGCTGCCCATGTCCTTGGCGGATTTCGACAAGGGATGCAGGTCCAGGGAAATGCGGTCGATGGCCGCCTCGACGGCCGAGTTGAGCAACTCGACGATCAACGCCAGCAAGCACACCGCGATCATCAGCGCGCGCTCGACCCGGCTGACGTCGACATAGAACGCCAGCGGAATCAGTAGCAGGTTGATCAACAGCAACTGGCGAAAGGCGGCCTCGCCGGTAAAGGCGGCGCGCAAGCCATCCAGCGAATAGCCCGCGGCATTGAAGATACGTTTAAGGCCGGTCTGGCCTTTGAATGGCGACATGAAATCGGACCCTTAAGAATGAGGGGCGGCAGGCTACGCCATCACCGGGCTGCACCGCCAGATATTTCCATCAAGTCGCGGGTATCGACTCCAGGTGCTGCAACAGCAACGCCGCCTGGGTGCGGGTACGCACGCCCAGCTTGCGGAAAATCGCCGTGACATGGGCCTTGACCGTCGCCTCGGAGACGCTCAGTTCGTAGGCGATCTGCTTGTTCAGCAAACCGTCGCAGACCATGGTCAGTACCCGGAACTGCTGCGGCGTCAGGCTGGCCAAACCGGCGCTGGCCGCCTTGGCCTCGGCGGAAACATAGGCGGTTTCCTCGGTTTGCTGCGGCCACCAGGCATCGCCATCGAGCACGCCCCGAACGGCCTGCTGAATAACTTCCAAGGTACTGGATTTGGGAATGAAGCCGCTGGCGCCGAACTCGCGCGAACGCGCCACCACGGCTGCGTCTTCCTGCGCCGAGACCATCACCACCGGCACCTGGGGATATTGCCCGCGCAACAGCACCAAACCGGAAAAGCCGTAGGCGCCCGGCATATTCAAGTCGAGCAGCACCAGGTCCCAATCCGACTTCTGCGCCAGGCAGGTTTCCAGCTCGGCGATACTGGCGGCCTCCACCAGGTTGACCTCGGGCCCCAACCCCAGGGTCAAGGCCTGCTGCAAGGCGCTGCGAAACAGCGGATGATCGTCGGCAATCAGGATTTCGTAAACGGCCATGGCAGATCCTGTTTTTGTTATTGGATTAGCTACGACTGCGCTGCCGATACCGAACGGAGGCCAGTACCAATTCAGGTTAGCGCATCGTCATAAATGCGCCGTAGTCGGCGCCAAGCATGCCGAGCCATGACCGAGTGGTCAAGCGCAACGCTTTGCGGCACAGTGCGCACCTTGGTTTATCAGGAGTTGTTCATATGCGGAGCCATGCATTACGCGCCGACCTGTTGATGCTGTCGACGGCGATGATTTGGGGCACGGTTTTTGTCGCCCAACGACTGGGCATGGATTCGATCGGGCCGTTTCTCTACAGCGGTTTGCGCTTCGGTTTGGCGGTCTTGGTTCTTTTGCCGTTATTGCCGCTGCTCGAACAGCGCGGCTCGGTCGAGGCACCGCCGCCATTGAACCGCCACCTGCTGCTGGGCGGTGGCCTGATGGGCCTGGCGCTGGCATTGGGAATCAATTTGCAGCAAGTCGGCTTGCTGTTCACCAGCGTCACCAACTCCGGCTTCATCACCGGCCTGTACGTGATCATGGTGCCGCTGCTCGGCTTGTTTATCGGCCACAAGACCGGCTTGGGCATCTGGCTTGGTGCCTCGCTGGCGGTAGTCGGCATGTTCCTGCTCAGCGTCGGCGAAGATTTTCAGGTGGCCTCCGGCGATTGGTTGCAGTTGGCGGGCGCTTTCGTCTGGGGAGTGCATGTGCTGATGGTGGGCTTCTTCGCCCGACGCCACGATCCGCTGCGCCTGGCTATCGTGCAATTCGTCACCTGTGCGCTGATCAGCTTGCTGTTGGCACTATTGTTCGAAGATATCCAGCTCGACAAGATTATCGCCGCAGCGCCAGCGGTCCTCTATGGCGGTCTGTTCGGCGTGGCTATCGGCTTCACTCTGCAGGTGGTGGCGCAGAAGCATGCGATCGCCTCCCACGCGGCGATCATTCTCTCGCTCGAAGCGGTATTCGCCGCACTGGCGGGTGCCTGGTTCCTCAGCGAAAGCTTGGATCTGCGCGGCTATATCGGCTGCGCATTGATGTTCGGCGGCATGCTGGTGGCCCAGCTCTGGCCGAAAAAGCTGCCATAGGAGAGCAAGGCTTCACGCTCTGGTAGCCCGGATGCAATCCGGGAGCGGTTTAGCGCCAGACATCGCCCCCGGATTTCATCCGGGCTACACCGGCTAACTGATGTTCGGCGGCATGCTGGTGGCGCAGCTCTGGCCGAAGAAGCTGTTATAGGAGAGCAAGGCTTCTCGCTCTGGTAGCCCGGATGCAATCCGGGAGCGGTTTAGCGCTAGACATCGTCCCC
>NZ_CAMPHN010000300.1 GCF_946885885.1 uncultured Pseudomonas sp. | reverse complement strand
GCGGCTTGCGCGGGGCGCACTTCTTCTTCGATACGGTCAGCGTCACCGGCACCGAGAACATCATGATGGCGGCGACCCTGGCGAAGGGCCGCAGTGTGCTGGAAAACGCCGCGCGCGAGCCGGAAGTGGTGGATCTGGCCAATTGCCTGATCGCCATGGGCGCGAAGATTTCCGGCGCCGGCACCGACACCATCACCATCGACGGCGTCGAACGCCTCGGCGGCGCGCGCTTCAGCGTGATGCCCGATCGCATCGAAACCGGCACCTATCTGGTGGCGGCGGCGGCTACGGGCGGCCGGGTGAAACTCAAAGACACCGATCCGACCACCTTGGAAGCGGTGCTTTCCAAGTTGCAGGAAGCCGGTGCGGAAATCACCACCGGTGCCGACTGGATCGAATTGGACATGAAGGGCAAGCGGCCGAAAGCCGTCAACCTGCGCACCGCGCCTTATCCGGCCTTCCCCACCGACATGCAGGCGCAGTTCATCGCCCTCAACGCGATTGCCGAGGGCACCGGCACGGTGATCGAAACCGTGTTCGAAAACCGCTTCATGCACGTGCATGAAATGATCCGCATGGGCGCGCAGATTCTCGTCGAAGGCAACACCGCCATCGTCACCGGCAGCGACAAGCTCAAGGGCGCGCCCGTCATGGCCACCGACCTGCGCGCCTCGGCCAGTCTGGTGCTCGCGGCGCTGGTCGCCGAGGGCGATACCCTGATCGATCGCATTTACCATATCGACCGCGGTTACGAATGCATCGAGGAAAAACTACAACTGCTCGGCGCGAAGATCCGCCGTGTGCCGGGTTGATGCCATGCTGACTATCGCACTTTCCAAAGGCCGGATTCTCGACGACACCCTGCCGCTGCTCGCGGCGGCGGGTATCGAGCCGACCGAAAACCCGGATAAAAGCCGCAAGCTGATCATTCCGACCACCCTGGACGATGTGCGCCTGCTGATCGTCCGCGCCACCGACGTGCCGACCTATGTCGAGCACGGCGCCGCCGATCTCGGCGTGGCCGGCAAGGACGTGTTGATGGAATACGGCGGCCAGGGCTTGTACGAGCCGTTGGACCTGCGCATTGCCAAGTGCAAGCTGATGACCGCCGGCGCGGTCGGCGCCCCCGAGCCCAAGGGCCGGCTGCGCGTGGCCACCAAATTCGTCAACGTGGCCAAGCGCTATTACGCCGAGCAGGGTCGCCAGGTCGATATCATCAAGCTCTACGGTTCGATGGAGCTGGCGCCGCTGGTGGGGCTGGCCGACAAGATCATCGATGTGGTCGACACCGGCAACACCCTGCGCGCCAACGGCCTGGAAGCCCAGGAATTGATCGCCACCATCAGTTCGCGGCTGATCGTCAACAAGGCCTCGATGAAGATGCAACACGCACGCATCCAGGCGCTGATCGATACCCTGCGCGAAGCGGTCGAGACACGACACCCCAGCTAATACCTCAACGCGGCAATACGCCGCGTCGGCCTATCCGTGTCATAGCCAATTATCTCGGGCGTCCATACGGTGGGCTTGGTAGCCTAGCGACGCCCGAGCATTCGCCAATCATGAGGCCCGCTATGACCGCTGCTATCGCCATTCGCCGACTCAACGCCGCCGACCAGGATTTCGCCCATCATCTGGATCATCTGCTGAGCTGGGAAAGCGTCTCGGACGATGCGGTCAACCAGCGCGTGCTGGACATCATCAAGGCCGTGCGCGAGCGCGGCGATGCCGCCCTGGTCGAATTCACCCAGCGTTTCGACGGCCTGGAAGTCGCCGGCATGGCCGACCTGATCCTGCCGCGCGAACGCCTGGAATTGGCCCTGAGCCGCATTACCGCGGAGCAACGCCAGGCGCTGGAAATCGCCGCCGAGCGCGTGCGCAGCTACCACGAAAAGCAGAAACAGGACTCCTGGACCTACGCGGAGGCCGATGGCACCGTGCTCGGGCAGAAGGTCACACCGCTGGACCGTGCCGGTCTGTACGTGCCGGGCGGTAAGGCGTCCTACCCGTCGTCGGTGCTGATGAACGCCATTCCGGCCAAGGTCGCTGGCGTGCCGGAAGTGGTGATGGTAGTGCCGACCCCGCGCGGCGAAATCAACGAATTAGTGCTGGCCGCCGCCTGCATCGCCGGGGTCGATCGGGTGTTCACCATCGGCGGCGCCCAGGCTGTGGCCGCGCTGGCCTATGGCACCGAAAGCGTGCCGCCGGTGGACAAGATCGTCGGTCCCGGCAACATCTATGTCGCCACCGCCAAGCGCCATGTGTTCGGCAAGGTCGGTATCGACATGATCGCCGGGCCCTCGGAGATTTTGGTGGTCTGCGACGGCCGGACCGACCCGGACTGGATCGCCATGGACCTGTTCTCCCAGGCAGAGCACGACGAGGACGCCCAGTCGATCCTGCTCAGCCCGGATGCCGCTTTTCTCGACCGCGTCGGCGAAAGCATCGCCAGATTGTTGCCGACCATGGAGCGCGCCGACATCATCCGCGCGTCCCTCGAAGCCCGTGGCGCGCTGATCCAGGTCGCCGATATGGCCCAGGCCATTGAGGTGGCCAACCGTATCGCCCCGGAGCACCTGGAGCTGTCGGTGGAAAACCCGGAACAGTACCTGCCGTCGATCCGTCATGCCGGGGCGATCTTTATGGGCCGTTACACTGCCGAGGCCTTGGGCGACTACTGCGCCGGGCCGAACCACGTATTGCCGACTTCCGGCACCGCGCGCTATTCCTCGCCGCTGGGTGTATACGACTTCCAGAAACGCTCGTCGATCATCCATTGCTCGGCCGCCGGCGCGTCCGAGCTGGGCAAGACAGCGTCGGTGCTGGCCCGCGGCGAGTCGCTGAGCGCCCACGCGCGCAGCGCCGAATACCGCATCAAACCGTAAGCCACCCGAATCCTGTAGGAGCCAGCTTGCTGGCGATCCGCTCCAAAGAGCATTGCCGGCAGCTCCTACACAAGCAAATCGAACGAAGTCGAGGAGAGAAGGGCAGATGAGCAAATTCTGGAGCCCCTTCGTCAAAGACCTGGTGCCTTACGTGCCGGGCGAGCAGCCGAAGCTGGTCAAGCTGGTCAAGCTCAACACCAACGAAAACCCCTATGGCCCATCGCCCAAGGCGTTGGCCGCGATGCAGGCGGAGCTTAACGATAACCTGCGTCTGTACCCGGATCCGAACGGCGAGCGCCTCAAGCAGGCGGTGGCCGATTACTACGGCGTGCAGCCCGCCCAGGTGTTCGTCGGCAACGGTTCCGACGAGGTGCTGGCGCATGCTTTCTACGGCCTGTTCCAGCACGACAAGCCGCTGCTGTTCCCGGATATCAGCTACAGCTTCTACCCGGTGTATTGCGGTCTTTATGGCATCGCCTGCGAGCAGATTGCGCTGGACGAGCAGTTCCAGATCCGTGTCGAGGATTATGCGCGGCCCAACGGCGGCATCGTCTTCCCCAATCCCAACGCGCCGACCGGCTGTGTGCTGGGGCTGGACGCGATCGAGCGCCTGCTGACGGCCAGTCCGGACTCCGTGGTGCTGGTGGATGAGGCTTACATCGACTTCGGTGGCCAGAGCGCCATCGCCTTGGTGGATAGGTACCCCAACCTGCTGGTCAGCCAGACGCTGTCCAAATCGCGTTCGTTGGCCGGTCTGCGGGTTGGCTTCGCCGTCGGCCACCCGGATCTGATCGAGGCGCTGGAGCGGATCAAGAACAGCTTCAACTCCTACCCGCTGGATCGCCTGGCGATTGCCGGGGCGGCGGCGGCGTTCGAGGATCGCGCCTATTTCGAGCAGACCTGCCGCCAGGTCATCGACAGCCGCGAAGCGGTCGTGGCCGGTCTGCAGGCGTTGGGCTTCGAAGTGCTGCCTTCGGCCGCCAACTTCGTCTTCGCCCGCCACCCGCACAAGGACGCCGCGACCCTGGCTGCCGGCCTGCGCGAGCAAGGCGTGATAGTGCGGCACTTCAAGCAGGCGCGGATCGATCAGTTCCTGCGCATCAGCATCGGTGCGCCGGAGCAGAACCAGGCGCTGCTGGATGCCTTGAGCGGGTTGTAAGCGTCGGGACATAAAAAAGGCTATGTCCCAGTTATCTGTGACGCACTGGAATCGGCGATGTCCAGGCGGGTGCCGTTCGTAGGGTGGGTTAGCGGCGCGGTACGCCTGCCGCAACCCGAACACGATCATGGCGCAGCGCGTAACCCACCAGGCGATCGACCGCGCTGCGCCGATGGCGGGTTACGCCGCATCCCTTATGGTGCGCTGCTGGACAATTGCCTATGCGGCTAACCCGCCCTACAACTGCATCCGCCCCGACAAAACCGTGTGCAACAAGTAATTGATGCAGAGCCATAAAAAAACCGGAGCACTGCTCCGGCTTCTTTATGGATGCGATGCGGACTATTCCTCGTGGGCTTCGCCGAGGAAAGTCAGGGAGGCGAACAGGCCGCGGGTTTCGATATCCGGGTCATTGGCCACCGGCAGGTTGGCTTCGGCGCTGATGATATTCAGCCCCTCGTTGCGTACCACTACCTGGGCGCGGCCTTCGGCATCGGTCACCGCGCTGACCTGGTGCGGGGCGCCACGGTAGTCGCCGATCAGTTCGATGCCCTCGGCGGGTTTGCCGTCGACCAGCACGC
>NZ_CAMPHN010000299.1 GCF_946885885.1 uncultured Pseudomonas sp. | reverse complement strand
GATGTGCACACCCGCCTCGAGGTCCGCAGCGGCGGCCTGTTCAGTCAGGCGGACGGCAGCCTGCCAGCCTGGGTCGGTATCGAGCTGATGGCGCAGAGCGTGGCCGCCTATGCCGGTTGCCAAGCACGCCAGGCCGGCGAGCCGGTGCGCCTGGGCTTTCTCCTCGGCAGCCGCAACTACCAATGCAATGTCGACCGCTTTCCGGCCGGCAGCGAACTGCGGATCACAGCGCAGCGCTCGTTACAGGACGACAACGGCATGGGCGTATTCGAATGCCAGCTGGATGGCCCCGGCATCCAGGCCGTCGCGCGTCTTAATGTATTCTGCCCACCGCAGATCGCCAGTTACTTGAAAGAACAACCCCAGGACAGCGCTTTATGACCTCCAGCAACGACCCGATTCTGGTCACCGGCTCCAGCCGCGGTATCGGCCGTGCCATCGCCCTGCGCCTGGCCCGGGCCGGCTTCGATATCGTCCTGCATTGCCGCTCGCGCCGCGATGAGGCCGAAGCGGTACAGGCACAGATCGAAGCCCTCGGCCGCACGGCGCGCATCCTGCAATTCGACGTGTCCGACCGCGCCGCCTGCCGGCAGGTACTCGAGGCCGATATCGAGGCCCACGGCGCGTACTACGGCGTGGTCTGCAACGCCGGCCTGACCCGCGACGGCGCCTTCCCGGCGCTTAGCGAGGACGACTGGGACCAGGTGCTGCGCACCAACCTCGACGGTTTCTACAATGTGCTGCATCCCCTGAGCATGCCGATGATCCGCCGCCGCAAGCCGGGGCGTATCGTCTGCATCACCTCGGTATCCGGGCTGATCGGCAACCGCGGCCAGGTCAACTACAGCGCCTCCAAGGCCGGCGTCATAGGCGCGGCCAAAGCCCTGGCGATCGAGCTGGGCAAGCGCAGGATCACGGTCAACTGCGTGGCACCGGGGTTGATCGATACCGAGATCCTCGACGAGCAGGTGCCGATCGAGGAAATACTCAAGATGATCCCGGCGGCACGCATGGGCACGCCGGAAGAAGTCGCCGGCGCGGTGAATTTTCTGATGTCCGAGGAGGCGGCGTACATTACCCGCCAGGTTCTCGCGGTGAATGGCGGGTTGTGTTGATGAACGGTAAACGGGTTGTGGTCACCGGCATGGCCGGCGTGACAGCGCTGGGCAGCGATTGGCCGAGCATCGAGGCCGCCTTCAAGGCCGGCCGTAGCGGTATCCGCTATATGCACGAATGGGACAGGTTCGGCGAACTGAATACCCGCCTTGGCGGGCCGGTGGACGACTTCGTCGCGCCCAAGCACTGGACGCGCAAGCAGACCCGGAGCATGGGCCGGGTCTCCAAACTGGCGGTGTACGCCGCCGAACGCGCCCTGGAGGATGCCGGCCTGCTCGGCGACCCTAGCATCCAGGACGGCCGCATGGGCGTGGCCTGCGGCTCTTCCGTGGGCAGCACCGAGGAGATCAAGGCGTTCGGCAATATGCTGATCAACTCGGTGGCCGATGGCCTCAACGCCAACTCCTATATCCGCATGATGCCGCACACCACGGCGGCCAATATCAGCATTTTCTTCGGTCTCAAGGGTCGTCTGATCCCCACGTCGAGCGCCTGCACCAGCGGCAGCCAGGGCATCGGCTACGCCTACGAAGCGATCAAGTTCGGCCGTTTGCCGATGATGCTGGCCGGCGGCGCCGAGGAGCTGTGCCCGACCGAAGCCATGGTGTTCGATGCGCTCTATGCCACCAGCCTGAAAAACGACGCCCCCCACAGCTCGCCGCGGCCCTACGACAGCGGCCGTGACGGCCTGGTGATCGGTGAAGGCGCCGGTATGTTGGTGCTCGAAGAACTGGAGCACGCCCTGGCCCGTGGCGCGACCATCCATGCCGAGATCGTCGGCTTCGGCTGCAACTCCGACGGCCAGCACGCCACCAAACCGGAGCTGCTAACCATGCGCGGCGCCATGCAATTGGCCCTGGACGATGCCGGCCTGACGCCGGATGCCATCGGCTACGTCAATGGCCACGGCACCGCCACCGAGCAGGGCGATGTGGCCGAGAGCCTAGCCACCAACGGCCTGTTCGGCGCGAACATGCCGATCAGCTCGCAGAAAAGCTACCTGGGCCACACCCTGGGCGCCTGCGGCGCGCTCGAGTCCTGGTTCAGCATCGAGATGATGAACCGCGATAGCTACGCGCCGACCCTCAATCTGCAACAGATCGACCCGGCCTGCGGCGAGCTGGACTACCTGCGCGGCGAGTTCCGCAGCATGAGTCACCAGTATGTGATGAACAACAACTTCGCCTTCGGCGGGGTCAACACCTCGTTGATCTTCCGCCGCTGGAACTGACGTAAAAAAGAAAAGGAGAATTCGATGGTGAAGTACCTTCGCCCACTGTTACTGGGTCTGGCCCTGCTGGGGCTGATGGCTTGCAGCCGTATTCAGCCGGTTATGGTCGTGCATCAACAAGTGCCCGCCACCGCCCCGGCGGTGAACAGCGCCCAGGCCCTGCAGCCCGCGCTGCTCAGAGCCCTGGTGCGCGGCCGCTGGACGGTCGAAGAGGTGCAGCCCAACCAACTGCTGGCGCGTATCGATCTGCGCGGCGAGCAAAGCGCCTCCATCACCCTGGACTATGTCGCCGGTCGTTACGATATCCGCTATCGCGACAGCACAGCGCTGGATTACGCCGACGGCAACATCCATAAGCGCTATAACTCGCTGGTGAAGAAGCTCGACCGCCTTATCGTGCAAGAAATCCGTTTAGCCCAAGACCTCAGCCGTATTCCGCAGTAACCCCCCACAAGGAGATCGCCATGAAGAGCAAATACTGGATCATCGCTGCACTGTGCCTTAGCGTCCTGCCCGCCGTCAGCCATGCGCGGGACACCGCCCACTTCCTGCCGTTCGAGGCCGCCGTTCAGGAAGCCCTGAACGCCGGCCGCCTGGATGGCAGCGTGAAGTTCTACCTGGCCGGCACCAAGCCGGCGGGCAATGTCAGCATCCTGAAATCCGGGGTGACCACCAGCCAGAAGACCAACGCCTTCAACAAGAGCGACGAAGGCGCCTGCAGCTGGGCGCTGCAATCGGCGCTGATCCGTTTCCAGAACGCCGCCAAAGCGGCCGGGGCCAATGCCGTGGTGGATATCGCCAGCAACTACAAGAACATCGAATACAAGGACAGCCAGAAGTACGAATGCCATGCCGGCGCGATCATGGCCGGGGTCGCCCTCAAGGGTAATCTGGCCAGCGTCAAGTAGCGCTCGCTCAGGCTCCAGCGGCCTGCTCACCTCGCTTCCGGTGCCGCACCTGCTCCGCGGCACCGGAACATTCCGGCAATACACCCCGTTTCGCCACAACGACCCGCGGCCGCCAATACCGCCGCGCCCGATAGAAGGCCTTGTAGTCCGTGTTCAGTGTTCACTTCTTCGGCAGAGCCCTCGGCCCGGCTCTGCTCGCGCTTGGCCTGAGCGCCTGCGGCACCCTCTCGCAGCAACAGATAGATCCACCCGACAAGGCCCAGGCGGCAAGCATCGATGCCGACAACCTGCGTGCCCAGGTGGATGCCCTGGCTTTGCCGCTGGTCGAGGGCAAACATACGCCCGGCATCGTCGTCGGGGTGCTGAGCGCCAACGGCCGGAAACAGGTGTTCGGCTATGGCGTTAGCGATTCGACCGGCAGCGCTACGCCGGACGGCAGCACCCTGTTCGCCGTGGGTTCGCTGAGCAAAGGTTTCGTCGGCGAGATCGCCGCCTTGCTGGTGCAGGAGGGTGTGCTCAGTTGGGACGACGACCTCGAACAGCTGCTGCCCCCCGGCACACCGCTCAGCGAGGACGCCAGGCGCATCAGCTTGCTGCAACTGGCCACCCACACATCGGGGCTACCGCGCCAACCGATGAC
Organism: uncultured Pseudomonas sp.; assembly: GCF_946885885.1. Next base: position 735 of record NZ_CAMPHN010000299.1, on the reverse strand, counting down.
CCCGCAGACCCTGAGCTACTTCATCGAATACCTGTTCACCGGCAACAGTTTCTACCGGCACTTCGACCGCACTTACCTACTCAACTATCTCGCCGACTTCAGCAAGCCCAGACAGGTGGCTCCGCAGTACTCGAATATCGGCTACGCCCTGCTGAGCCACGTGCTGGAACTGCACAGCGGCAAGACGATCGACGCCTTGGTTGCCGAACGCATCCTCGAGCCTCTGCACCTGAGCAATACCAGCTACCAGCCACAGCAGCTGGCCGGTTACCCCGAACGGGCCCGCGGGCATGCCGGCGACCAGCCCAAGTTCATTCGGCGCGGCCGCCCGGTTCCCGACTGGCAGTTCAGCGATATCCTGCATGGCACGGCGGCACTCTATTCCAGCGCCGATGACCTGCTCGATTACGCCGACGCCCATCTGCGCGGCAGCGGCGACGCGAACACCGATGCGGCTTTGCGCGACAGCCTGCGGGTGCGCCTCGAACGCCCAAGGGAAGCGCCGGCCATCGCCTGGATAGTCGATGATATCCATGGCCGGAAAATCACCTATCAGGTCGGGCTGGTGGCGGGTTACTCGAGCTACCTGGGTCTGGACACCCACAACAAGACCGCGGTGGTGGTGCTGCAGAACAGCTTCAACTGGCGCGACAGCATCGGCCACCGCCTGCTGCTGCGCATGGCCAATAGCCTGGACAAGCAACAAGCCTTGGCGAGCGCGCCAAGGCCCTGAGC
>NZ_CAMPHN010000298.1 GCF_946885885.1 uncultured Pseudomonas sp. | reverse complement strand
GCCCTGAAGACCCTGACCAAGCAAGGCTTGAAGATTCGCCTGGGCGCCCGGGTAACCGGCTCCGAAGTGAAGAAGAAGCAAGTCACCGTCAACTTCACCGATGCCGATGGCGAGCAGCAACTGACTTTCGACAAGCTGATCGTGGCCGTGGGCCGTCGGCCGGTGACCACCGACCTGTTGGCTGCCGACAGCGGTGTGGATCTGGATGAGCGCGGTTTCATCTTCGTCGATGACCAGTGCGCCACCAGCGTACCGGGCGTTTACGCGATCGGCGACGTGGTACGCGGCGCGATGCTGGCGCACAAGGCCTCGGAAGAGGGCGTAATGGTCGCCGAGCGCATCGCCGGCCACAAAGCCCAGATGAACTACGACCTGATCCCTTCGGTCATCTATACCCACCCGGAAATCGCATGGGTCGGTAAGACCGAGCAGCAGCTCAAGGCCGAAGGCGTGGCGATCAACGTCGGTACCTTCCCGTTCGCCGCCAGCGGCCGCGCCATGGCCGCCAACGACACCGGCGGTCTGGTCAAGGTCATCGCCGACGCCAATAGCGACCGCGTCCTGGGCGTTCACGTGATTGGCCCAAGCGCCGCCGAACTGGTGCAGCAGGGCGCAATCGGCATGGAATTCGGTACCAGCGCAGAAGACCTGGGGATGATGGTGTTCTCCCATCCGACCCTGTCCGAAGCTCTGCACGAAGCCGCTTTGGCAGTGAACGGCCATGCCATTCACATCGCCAACCGCAAGAAGCGTTAATTAACAAGAAGCGCGACAAGCGTTCAGTGGCCGTCGTCCAACGACGGCCTAGCAGGCCGTCGGAATTGACCGTCTTGGGACGCCGTCAGGCCCGACTGGCTGCTAGGGTTAGGCACGAAGAAGAACCAAGGCCGATTGCCCGCGCACAACTCCGGTTGCGCGCGGAAGGTCGGCCGGATTGCTCGAGAAGCAATCACAGGTGGTGCGGCACCATAAGTGCAGCACCGTATGCGCAATACCTAAACGAAGACGGTAGATAAGCATGAATCTCCACGAGTATCAGGGTAAGCAGCTGTTCGCTGAATACGGCCTGCCCGTATCCAAGGGTTTTGCCGTAGACAGCCCGGAAGAAGCCGCAGCAGCTTGCGAAAAAATCGGTGGCACCGAATGGGTCGTCAAGGCTCAGGTCCACGCCGGTGGCCGCGGTAAAGCCGGTGGCGTGAAGCTGGTCAAGAACAAAGAAGACGCCAAAGCCTTCGCCGCCAACTGGCTGGGCAAGCGTCTGGTGACTTACCAGACTGATGCCAACGGTCAGCCGGTCACCAAGATCTTGGTTGAATCCTGCACCGACATCGCCAAAGAGCTGTACCTGGGCGCTGTAGTCGACCGTTCCAGCCGTCGCATCGTGTTCATGGCCTCCACCGAAGGCGGCGTGGACATCGAGAAAGTGGCGCACGACACCCCTGAGAAAATCCTCAAGGCGACCATCGATCCGCTGGTCGGCGCACAGCCGTTCCAGGGCCGCGAGCTGGCGTTCCAGCTGGGTCTGGAAGGCAAGCAGGTCGCTCAGTTCGCGAAGATCTTCGTCGGTCTGGCCAAGCTGTTCCAGGACCACGATCTGGCCCTGTTGGAAGTGAACCCGCTGGTGATCAAAGCCGACGGCGATCTGCATTGCCTGGATGCCAAGATCAACATCGACGCCAACGCCATGTACCGCCAGCCCAAGCTGAAGACCTTCCACGATCCGTCCCAGGACGATCCGCGCGAAGCGCATGCCGCCAAGTTCGAACTGAACTACGTGGCCCTGGAAGGCAACATCGGTTGCATGGTCAACGGTGCCGGTCTGGCCATGGGCACCATGGACATCGTCAACCTGCACGGCGGTCAGCCGGCCAACTTCCTCGACGTGGGCGGTGGCGCGACCAAAGAGCGCGTAACCGAAGCGTTCAAGATCATCCTCTCCGACGACAACGTCAAAGCCGTTCTGGTGAACATCTTCGGCGGTATCGTACGTTGCGACATGATTGCCGAAGGCATCATCGGCGCAGTTAAAGAAGTCGGCGTGAAGATCCCGGTGGTCGTACGTCTGGAAGGTAACAACGCCGAACTGGGCGCCAAAGTACTGGCTGAAAGCGGCTTGAACATCATCGCGGCTACCAGCCTGACCGACGCTGCTCAGCAAGTCGTCAAAGCTGCGGAGGGCAAATAATGAGCGTCCTGATCAACAAAGACACCAAGGTTATCTGCCAAGGCATCACCGGTTCCCAGGGTAGCTTCCACACCCAGCAAGCGATCGAGTACGGCACTCAGATGGTCGGCGGCGTGACCCCGGGCAAAGGCGGCACCACGCACCTGGACCTGCCGGTGTTCAACACCGTGAAAGACGCCGTAGCCGCCACTGGCGCCACCGCCAGCGTGATCTACGTACCGGCTCCGTTCTGTAAGGATTCCATCCTCGAAGCGGCGTTCGGCGGTATCAAGCTGATCGTCTGCATCACCGAAGGCATCCCAACCCTCGACATGCTCGATGCCAAGGTCAAGTGCGACGAACTGGGTGTGACCCTGATCGGCCCGAACTGCCCAGGCGTGATCACGCCGGGCGAGTGCAAGATCGGCATCATGCCGGGTCACATCCACCTGCCGGGCAAAGTAGGCATCGTGTCGCGTTCCGGCACCCTGACTTACGAAGCCGTGAAGCAGACCACCGACGCCGGCTTCGGCCAGTCCACTTGCGTGGGCATCGGCGGCGACCCGATCCCGGGTTCCAACTTCATCGACATCCTGAAGCTGTTCCAGGAAGACCCGAAGACCGAGGCGATCGTGATGATCGGCGAGATCGGCGGTTCGGCCGAAGAAGAAGCGGCTGCGTTCATCAAAGCCAACGTGACCAAGCCGGTGGTGTCCTACATCGCTGGTGTGACCGCTCCGGCGGGCAAGCGTATGGGCCATGCCGGCGCCATCATCTCCGGCGGCAAGGGCACTGCGGACGAGAAGTTCGCCGCCCTGCAGGACGCTGGCGTGAAAACCGTGCGTTCCCTGGCTGATATCGGCAAGGCCCTGGCCGAGCTGACCGGTTGGGAAGTCAAGAACGCCTAAGCGTTTCTGACTACTGTCGAAAGGCCACCTTCGGGTGGCCTTTTTGCTTTTTCGGGTTTTCTTTCCGCTATGCACCCATTGCGTGTTGTATGGGCATGACGCTGTTTGCCGAGGCCGCAATGTGTGCACCGGCGCTGGCGTAGATTCCTGGTGCGCATGGCGCACCCTACGAAGTCGGCCCCTGCACTTAAGTGCGCATGCGGCAGACAATTGGAGCACAGCACTTTTGTACGCCAACTGAAAGCCGGGGCCAGCTATACTCGCGGCTGACCGACAAGGAGCCCCTATGCTGATTGGTAATTATTATCTGCCCCATTTGTTGGCTGTCGTTTGGTTCGTGATTTGCTGGGCCGGGTATACCCGTTATGCGAGCGTTAAGGGGCGCGCGACGCCTTGCTTGGCCAGTGTGCTGCATCTGTACCGCGAAGATTGGATGCGCCGCATGCTGCTGCGCGACAACCGCATCGCCGATGCCAACGTGATCAGCAGCCTGGAGCGCAATGCCTCGTTCTTCGCGTCCAGCACCCTGATTATTCTGGCCGGTATTCTCACCGTACTCGGTGCGTCCGATCGGGCCGTTTCCCTGCTTGCCGATCTGCCGTTCGTACAGATGGCCAGCCGGGAAATGTCCGAAGTGAAGCTGCTGTGTCTGGGGGTGGTGTTCGTCTATGCCTTCTTCACCTTCAGCTGGTGCATGCGTCAATACAACTTCGCCGCCGTTCTGATCGGTTCGGCGCCCACGCTCGGCGAGCGCAACGTGACCGAGCAGGAGCGCAAGGCGTTCGCCGAACGCGCCGCCCGGGTCATCTCGATGGCCGCTAACCAGTTCAACCAGGGATTGCGCGCGTACTACTTCGGCATGGCGACCTTGGCCTGGTTCATCAACCCTTGGTTCTTCATGCTGGTCAGCGCCGGTGTGGTGCTGGTGTTGTACCGCCGCGAGTTCCATTCCGATGTGTTGGAAGTGATGGTCTATACCCAAACCCAGGCGCTCGAGCCGCCCAAGGAGAGAAGCGAGTGAGCATTCCATTCTGGTCCGTGTTTATCGCGGCCTTGTTGATCTATGTGGCGAAGATTCCGCTGGCCAAGGCAATGAATGCCGAGGCCGGTGGTTACGACAACCATCATCCGCGTGCTCAGCAGGCGAGGTTGACCGGGCTCGGCGCACGGGCTTACGCGGCGCACCTCAACAGCATCGAGATATTTCCGCTGTTCGCGGCCGGCGTACTGATGGCGCATACCACCGACATGTTCGGCTGGTGGATCGATGTACTGGCGATTCTATTCGTGGTGTCGCGGGTGCTGTATCTGCTGTGCTATTGGAAAGACCTGCACTGGCAGCGTTCGCTGGTCTGGGTGGTCGGTCTGGTTTGCTGCCTGTTGTTGATGCTCAGCCCGGCGTTGCGCTGGCTGCTGGTCAGCGGCGTTTGAATAAATAAGGCCCGCGATTGCGGGCCTTATTTATTGTGCCTGTCCCGAGAGAAGGCTTACTGTCCTTCGATCGTATCCTTGGCCTCGTCGCCGGCTTCTTCGATGGTGTCGGCGGCGTCGTCTGCCGC
>NZ_CAMPHN010000297.1 GCF_946885885.1 uncultured Pseudomonas sp. | reverse complement strand
GCTGTCTGGTGGCCTTTACCCAGGGCATCGATTACGACATCGGTCTGGCGGGCGGCTTGAAAAGCATGCTGTTCGGCGGCGAGGGGATTTTGCTGGCGACGCTCAAAGGCAGCGGTACGGTGTGGATACAAAGCCTGCCGTTCTCGCGGTTGGCCGAGCGGGTGTACGAGGCGACCTTCAAGGCCCGCGAAGAGGTGCGTGCTGGCGGCAAATAGTCGCGCAGGCTGGCCAAGCGGGCGCGCTTGTATCAAGCTGCGCGGCTGAGTCCGCCGGCAAGCTGCGTGCGCTGGCGACTGTTTCCTTTTCCGAGAGTCCGTAATGCGTGAACTGAACCCAATTCCCCTGATCCTCACCGGCATCGCCAGTATCTGCACCACCGTGGCGGTGCTCGGCTACTACGGTTATCTGCACATCGCCAAGCCGGAGGACGCCTTGCTGCTGGCGGATTTCACCATGCTCAAGACCGTGCCCGGCGAGGACTACAAAGTCTCGCTGAAGCCCGCCAGCCAAGTGGCGCAGTGCATCGACGGCGTGCTGGTGCTGTTCGACCTGGAGCAGAAGGGCCTGAGCGGCGTACTGGTCGATAAGCGTAAGCAGGCGGTTCGCTGCACGGCCGAGTAACGGCGCTGATGACCGGCCCCTCCTCGGAGGGGCCGGTATGGCCGGGGGTTCAAGACGCGCTGGTTGCCGAGCGCGGGGCGACCGGTTGATCGTCGTTGGAAATGGTCACGTCGACCCGACGGTTCATCGCCCGGCCGGCCGGGGAGTCGTTGCTCGATACCGGGTACTGCTCGCCATAACCCCTGGCGACGATGCGGTCGGCGCTCACGCCCATGCGGACCAGCGCGTCGCGCACCGAGTTGGCCCGCTGTTCGGATAGGCGCAGGTTATAGGTGTCCGAACCGCTGCTGTCGGTGTAGCCCTCGATTATCACTTGGCGATCCTGGTTCTGCTTGAGGAAGTCGGCCAGCTTACCGATGTTGCCCATGGCGGCGGGCTTCAAGGTGGCGCGATCCAGATCGAACAGCAGATTGCCGAACGTCACCAGGGTGCCGCGCTCGGTTTGCGTGGCGTTCAGGCTGCTCTGCAATTCCTGGATCTGGCGTTCGCGCGCTTCCAGGCGGGCTTGATTGCGCTGCGCGGACACGTCGCCGAGCTGCTCCTCTGCGGTGCGCAGGTCGATGGTTTGCTTGGCGATCTCGATGCTCTGATTGGCCAGGTAGGCCAAGTGGTCGACGCGGGCTTTGTCGGCATCCTCTCGATAGGCTTTTTCGGCCTGATCGAGCATTTCGCCGGCTTTCTTGGTTTCCAGGGCGGCGGCTTTGGCGGCCTGGGGGTTGGTCTGCAGCGTGTCGAAGTTGTTGCGTGCTTGTTCCAGGTTGGCGTTTGGCTGCGACGCGCAGGCGGCAAGGCCGATACTGATGGCGAGCAATGCGGCAATGGTAGTACGCATGATGTGATCATCCTGTTCGATTGGCGGAAGCGCCAGTTGGGGCGGGCGCAACGTTTACGGGGTGGCTTCACCCGCCGGCTGGACGCTGCGCAGGCTCTCTTCACGCAATTGCTGGATGCCCTGTTGGGCGTCTTGCAGGATTTTTTCCGCTTTGGCCGCGCGTGCTTTGCGCTCAGCCAGGCGGGCATCCCATTCGGCTTGTTCGGCCAGGCGTCTGGCTTCCTGGTAGTTCTCTTCTTGCATCGCCAGTTCGGCTTGCTTGAGCTTGTCCTGCGCCGATTTCATCTCCACCGTGGCGAACTCCGGGGCCCCGGAGCTGAAGGCGCTGTCGACCGCCTGCTGGCTGACCGCGAGTTGCTCGTCGGGCGGGTTGCTGGCGCAGCCAGCCAGTAGCAGGCTGGCGCCCACTGTTATCAGCGCGAGTTTCCAGCGGGGTAGTCGAGTGCGTGGCTGTTGAAGGTCGAGGCTCATGGTTGCAACTCCGTTAGTCGTTTCCCGGCGCGCATTCGCTACCGGTCGATAAGACCGGCCCTGGCGCCGAAGGCATGCGTCAGGAGAGGAGGCGAATACCCGTCACTGACGACGTCGGGCCTGGGCGGTATATTTTTGTGAGTCGGCGGCAGGCGGAAATGTTCAGGAAAAAACACGCCGCGTGCGCGCATCTGGCGTTCTTTGCCGATGACCGTTATTCGGATGTGTTTTTTACTGAACAACTTGGTGGGCGAAGCTGTCCCCGCGCTCGCAAGGCGCGGGGCGGCAGCCGTGCCGGTGGCGGCAGGGTGTGTCAGTGGTTGGTGTTGTCGAGCTGGGCGCTCAGCTCGCGCAGGTATTTGCGCGCCAGGCTGAGGAAGCGCGGGGTCGGACCGATGTCCTCGTACAGCGGGTCGCCTTGCTCGTCGGTCGCCACCACCTGGCTGCCCTGCACATAGGGCATGCTCGCTTCGAGTTCTTCGAGCGCGGCGCCGATCAATTCGCCGAGCAGTTCTTCGGGGCTGCGTTTGGGGTACATCTCGGCCAGCGCCGCCAGGCGCGCGGCGGCTTCCACATCGAGATGCACCTGATAGGGCGTGGCGGTCAGTCGGCCTTTGGCGTGTTCTTCCCAGTTGCTGACTAATTCACGAATCTTCATGGTTTGTCTGTCCTTGGGCCCATCGAGAAAGGCCGTTGTGCGATTGGCATACTGGCTGCTAGCTGAGCCGTTCTCTAAGCCTAGATCGCCTTTGTACAGGTAGAGGATTGGAGTCGCGCCCTTGTAAGAAGTTGCCGCGCTGGGCACTCTTGGGCTTCAAGGATCAGCGGAGACAGCGGTCATGGCGGAAATCGATGCGCGTTTGCGCGAGGACGTGCACCAGCTCGGTGAGCTGCTGGGCAATACCATCAGCGCTCAGCGCGGCCCGGTGTTTCTCGAGAAGATCGAGCGCATTCGTAAAAGCGCCAAGGGCGCGCGGCAGGGCTCCGCGACGGGTGCCGAGCAGCTCAGTGCGAGCCTCGACCAACTGGCCGACGATGAATTGTTGCCGGTGGCGCGGGCCTTCACCCAGTTCCTCAACCTGGCCAATATCGCCGAGCAGTACCACCGCGTACGCCGCCGTGCGCCGGGCGAGCCCGAGCCCTTTGAGGCCAATGTGCTGCCCGAGTTGTTGCAGCGCCTGCAAACCAGCGGCCATTCCGGCGATGCCCTGGCGCGGCAGTTCGGCCGGCTGGATATCGAACTGGTATTGACCGCCCACCCGACCGAGGTTGCGCGGCGTACCCTGATCCAGAAATACGACGCCATCGCCGAGCAATTGGCCGCGGGCGATCACAGCGATCTGTCCGCCGCCGAGCGCGATCAGGTGCGGCAGTGCTCGCATCGGCTGATCGCCGAGGCCTGGCACACCGAGGAAATCCGCCGCAGCCGGCCCAGCCCGGTGGACGAGGCCAAGTGGGGCTTTGCGGTGATCGAGCATTCGCTGTGGCAGGCGCTGCCCAAGGTGTTGCGTAAGGCCGATCAGGCGTTGCACGCGGCGACCGGTTTTCATCTGCCGCTGGAGGCCGCGCCGATCCGCTTCGCCTCCTGGATGGGCGGTGACCGCGACGGCAACCCCAATGTCACCGCCGCGGTCACCCGTGAAGTCCTATTACTGGCGCGCTGGATGGCCGCCGACCTGTACCTGCGCGATATCGAGCAATTGGCCGCCGGGTTGTCCATGCAGCAGGCCAGCGCCGAACTGCTGGCGCGGGTCGGCGACAGCTCGGAGCCTTACCGCAGCCTGCTCAAACAATTGCGCGAGCGCCTGCGCGCCACCCGCGCTTGGGCCCAGGCGGCGTTGCACGAACAGGTCGAGCCGCCTGCCGCGGTGCTGCAGGACAATCGCGAACTGCTGGAGCCGCTGGAGCTGTGTTATCAGTCGCTGCACGACTGCGGCATGGGCGTGATCGCCGAAGGTCCGCTGCTCGACTGCCTGCGGCGGGCCGCTACTTTCGGGCTGTTTCTGGTGCGTTTGGATGTGCGTCAGGATTCCAGCCGCCACACCGCCGCCATGAGTGAAATCACCGATTACCTGGGCCTGGGCCGTTACGCCGAGTGGGATGAAGACGCCCGCGTGGCGTTTCTGCTGCGCGAGTTGGAGAATCGCCGGCCGCTGCTGCCCCGGCACTTCAAACCCAGCGGCGAAACCGAGGAGGTGCTCGCCACCTGCCGCGAAGCCACCGCGGCGCCAGCGGCATCTCTGGGCTCCTACGTGATTTCCATGGCCGGCGCGGCCTCCGACGTGCTGGCGGTGCAGTTACTGCTCAAAGAAGCCGGATTAGAACGGCCGATGCGCGTGGTGCCGCTGTTCGAAACCCTCGCCGACCTGGACAACGCCGGCCCGGTGATCGCCCGCTTGCTCGAACTGCATGGCTATCGCGCGCGCTTGCACGGCCCCCAGGAAGTGATGATCGGCTATTCCGACTCGGCCAAGGATGCCGGCACCACCGCCGCGGCCTGGGCTCAGTACCGCGCGCAGGAAACCCTGGTGCAAATCTGCCGCGAGCACGACGTCGAGCTGCTGCTGTTCCACGGCCGCGGCGGCACGGTCGGCCGTGGCGGCGGCCCGGCCCATGCGGCGATCCTGTCGCAGCCGCCCGGTTCGGTGGCGGGGCGCTTTCGCACCACCGAACAGGGCGAGATGATCCGCTTCAAATTCGGCTTGCCGGATATCG
>NZ_CAMPHN010000296.1 GCF_946885885.1 uncultured Pseudomonas sp. | reverse complement strand
GGCCCTGCCTGTCGCGCCAATTGGGCGTGGAGCTGCACTTGGACGAGTCGCGCGAAGCCGTATAAGCCGTATAAAAAGAGCTACGAAGGGTCGGGGTGATTCTTCTTCACCCCGCGCATATTCAAGGCCGCCAGACACACCTGCAGCACGATCAAGGCCCAGGCACCGGCATACCAGCCCCAGATGCTCCAGAGCAGGTTGCTCAGGATAAAACACCAGAACCCGACGATCCGCCGCCGCGCGTTCAACGACGCGATCAACCAGGCGGCGATCACGGTCGCCAGCATCGCCGGCCATTGCAGCAAATCGATAAAATCCACACGCCCTCCAATCAACCTCGGTCGCGCACTGTTGGCTGTGTGGATGGCCGGTTAGTTCCAGCTAATGCGGATCACCACCAGTACCTGGCGGTCATTCAGCCGCGATGGCGGCCCCGGAAGAAGTCGATCAAGCCTTGGGTCGAGCCATCCTCGGCAACGCTACGCTCGCTGCCGACCATCCGCGAATACACGCCCTGGCCGAGCGCCTTGCCCAATTCCACGCCCCATTGATCGAAGGCGTTGGTGCCCCAGATCACGCTCTGGGCGAATACTTTGTGCTCGTAGAGCGCGATCAAGGCACCGAGGCGCCTGGGGCTGACGCGCTCGAGCACCAGGGTGTTGCTCGGCCGGTTGCCGGGGACGACCTTATGCGGCGCCAGGCGCTGCACCTGATCCTCAGCCAGGCCGGCGGCGCGCAGTTCGGCTTCGGCCTCCGTGCGGGACTTGCCGAGCATCAAGGCCTGGCTTTGCGACAGGCAGTTGGCGAACAGCCATTGGTGGTGGTCGGCGACCGGGTTGTAGCTGCTCACTGGCACGATGAAATCCGCCGGGATCAGCGCCGTGCCCTGGTGCAGCAACTGGTGATAAGCATGCTGGCCGTTGCAGCCGACGCCGCCCCAGATCACCGGGCCGGTGGCGGTGGTCGCCGGGCTGCCGTCCTGGCGCACGCATTTGCCGTTGGATTCCATATCCAGCTGCTGCAGATGCTTGGTGATATTGCGCAGGTAATGGTCGTACGGCAGGATCGCGTGGCTCTGCGCGCCCCAGAAATTGCCGTACCAGATGCCGAGCAAGGCCAGCAGCACCGGCATGTTGCGCTCGAAAGGCGCGCTCTGGAAGTGCTGGTCCATGCGGTAGGCGCCAGCGAGTAGTTCCTTGAAATTGGAGATACCGATCGACATGGCGATCGGCAGGCCGATGGCCGACCACAGCGAATAGCGCCCGCCGACCCAATCCCACATCGGCAGGATGTTTTCCTCGCGGATACCGAACGCCATCGCCGCCGCGGTGTTGCTCGACACCGCCATAAAGTGCCGGTGCAATTCGGCCTCGGAACCGCCCTGGGCCAGGTACCAACTGCGCGCGGCCTGGGCGTTCTTCAGGGTCTCCAGGGTGCCGAAGGTTTTCGACGAGACGATAAACAGGGTGGTTTCCGCGCGCAACTTGGCGGCCAGTTCGTGGAACGAACTGCCGTCGATATTCGCCAGGTAATGACAGCGCACGCCGCGCTGGGCGAACGGCAGCAGCGCCTCGGAGACCAGCTGCGGGCCGAGGAAGGAACCGCCGATGCCGATATTCACCACATCGGTGATCGGCTTTTCCGTGTAGCCGCGCCACAAGCCGTGATGCACCTGGCCGACCAGTTCGCCCATGCGTTGCAGTACCCGCTGCACCTGCGGCATCACATCGACGCCATCGACCATGACCTGATCGCCGAGCGGCCGACGCAGCGCGGTGTGCAGCGCCGGGCGCCGTTCCGAGCCATTCACCAGCGCGCCGTCGAACAGATCCTCGATCGCCTGCGCCAGCCCCGCCTCCACGGCCAGGCCGACCAGCAGCTCGCGGGTGCGGGTGTCGATCAGGTTCTTCGAGTAATCGAGAAACAGTCCGCAGTCGTTCAGCGAGAATTTGTCGAAGCGCTGCGGGTCGTGGGCGAAGGCCTGGCGCAGGCTGAAATCACCGAGATGCTCGCGGTGCGCGGCGAGGGCCTGCCAACTGGCCAGTTGGGTGACATCGGCGGATGAGGGTGAGTGCGGCATAACGGCTCCTGGGGCGGCGGGTCGATTAAAACGCTTCGAGTTCGTGCCAGTGCGGCAAGTCCGGGCCGACCCGCGAACAGGTCAGCGCCGCGGCGCGCACCGCCAGCGCGAGCATGGCGTCGAGTTGTTCGCGGGAGATCGCGGCCAGGCCTTGTGGGCTGTCCAGACCGTGGCAGGCGAGGTGGCTGAGCAGTGCGGCCTGAAAGGTGTCGCCGGCGCCGACGGTATCGCGGGTTTGCACCGTCCGGGCCGGCACCCGCCACTGGCCGTGAGCGCGGCCGAACAGGCTGGCACCCTGACTACCGTGGGTCAGGCACACCAGTTGGCAACACCCGTCGAGCCAACGCCGGGCCACGGCCTGCGGGTCCTCATCGGGATAGAGCAGGCCCAGGTCCTCTTCGCTGACCTTGATCAGGTGCGCGTGGGCGGCGAACGCCTCGATACGCTGGCGCCACAGCGCGATATCCGGCTCGACATTCAGCCGCACATTGGGGTCGAGGCTGATCAGCCGCCGCTCGCCCTCGCGGCGCACCAGTTCGAGCAGGGTGTCGGCAATAGGCGTGACCACCAGCGAGTAGGAGCCGACATGAATGCCGCGCACCCGCTCATCCAGTTCCGGCAGATGCTCAAGGCGCAGCTGGCGGTCGGCGCAGCCTTCGCCGCGAAATGCATATTGCGGCGAACCCTGCGCGTCGACCGTGACCATCGCCAGGGTGGTCGGCGTGTCGCTGGCGATCAGGTAATCGTCGCACACGCCTTCCTCGACGAGCACCTGACGCAAACGCGCACCGAGCGGATCGCGGGAAATACCGCCGAACAACGCCGCTTCGCTGCCCAAACGGCGCAAGCCAATGGCCACATTGAATGGCGATCCGCCGGCAATCGCTTTGAAGTCCAGCTCGCTGGTGCGCGCGCCGGGCTCCTTGCTGAAGAAATCGAACAGGGCTTCGCCGCATATCAGGTACATGGGTGTCTCCAGATCAACAAATCATTGAAAAGGCTCTGTCCCCATTGCGTGCTGCAAGACAGATAAGCCGTAGATTTGGGCGGGGCGCGTAGCCTGAAGAGCGAAGCGACGAAGCCCAACGAGACATGCCAATGCCTGTTGGGCTTCGCTGCGCTCAGCACCAACCTACCCGCGTGCGCCGCCGCGACCTAAAACCAGGTTTCCATCTGCACGCCGAACTGCCAGAGCCCGCCGGATTGGAAGCCGTCCTGGCCGAAGGCATCGCTGCCGCTGTAGCCGTCCAGTTCCGACGACCAGTCCATCAGGCTGGCGTATACGCGCAGTTCCGGACGGGTGAAGAAGTCGCCCATGTCCGGCCTGAAGGTCGGCGCCACCGTGAGCTTCCAGAAATCGCCGTCGACCGCGTTGCGCGCCTGGTAGCCCATGGGATCGAGGTCCATGGTCTGCCAGCTCATTTCGTAGACCATCTCGAAGTTGCTGTTGATTTCCTGGGCCAGGCGCAGGTTCAGGGTCAGCCAGCTGTAGTCGTCGCCGTCGACGTAGCGGTCCTGGCTCTGCTCGGCGAGCAGACTCGGGGCGATCCGCCAGCCGGACGCCAGCGGCGTCTGACCATAGAGCGCCAGGCGCAGCGCTTGGGCGTCGTCGAGCAGTTCGCCGTCCGCGCCCAGGTTTTTCACCTCGGCGCCCAGGCCCTGGCCATACAGCAGCGCCGTCTTGAAGAAGCCTTCGCGGCCGAAGAAGTCCTTCTGGTGATGGGCCAACATGCTTTGCACGCCGGAGTCGGCGGGCGTCAGCCCGGCGGCGTTGCTGCGGCTGTCGTTCTTCTTCGCACCGATGGCGTTGACCATCCATTGCCAGCGGTCGTCGGCGAAGAACTGGTTGGCAGTGAGGATGTAGCTTTCCACGTCGGCATCGCCGCCGCTGGCGCTGAAGTCGCCGTAATCGCGGCCCATCAGGGAGAAATTGGAGCGCCAGCCGTCGCCGAGCTGCACGTCATAGATGCCGCCGCCGGTGCCGGCGAGATAGACCACATCCGAGTCGAGCCAGTGGATGTCGAAGGTGTCCCGGTCATAGCGCTTGCCCGCCCAGAGCGTGGCGTTTTCCAGCATGGGGTTGCCCTTGAAGGCGGCGAGCTCGCTGAGTTCGGCATAGGCCTGGCGCACGTTGAGGCTGCTTTCTTCGGCCGTCCAGTCGTTGGAGGTTTCCACCCCATCGGCGATCGACACGGTGAATTTCGAGCGGGTGCCGTTCTGCGCCTGGGCCTCTTTCGACAGGTCGATGCGCATGTAGGTGTCGTCTTCGTTGCCGAGCCGGCCGACCGCGCCGCCGACCGAACCGGCCGGTGTGACATAGGGGCCGCCACGCCCGCCCCCGAGCCCTTCACCGACCAGCAGACCGGAACGGGCATAACCGTGGAAGCTGAAGCCGTCGCTGAGGTTACTGGTGCTTTCGCTCGTCTCCTGCTGCTGTTCCAGAGCCGCTTCGACTTGCGCCAGGCGCGCGTCCAATGCGGGGGATGAGGCGGGCAGGGCGGCGCCGCTTTTCAGCCGTTGTAGTTCCAAAGCGGTAGCCTGGGCTTGTTGTTCGGCGGCGGATGCACGGCGCTCGGCGGCGCTGGCTCTGG
>NZ_CAMPHN010000295.1 GCF_946885885.1 uncultured Pseudomonas sp. | reverse complement strand
TGTACTGAATCCGCGTCTGCCCAATGGGGCGGGCCAGGCCGTCGGCAACGATGCGGTAGTCCAACAGGCCGCTGGCCGCCGCACTGTTATCGCCGCTGATACGCAGGATCAGGTTGCCTTTCTGCTTGGCCGCCAGCTTGAGCGCGCCGCTGTGCTGCACCTTGAGGCCCGTCGGCAGGCCGGCGGTGCCGCCCGGCTGCACATACTCCAGGCGCACGTTGTTCAACGGCGTGTCGTACCCGGCTTCCACCACCACGGTCACCGTCTGCTCGTAGTTGCGCGGGAAGCTGGTATTCACCGAAGCCGGCGAGAACGCCGCGCCCTGTACTACGAAGTGCCCGTGCTGCGGACGCAGCTGGATGCTCGGGTGGATCAGCGACAGCTGATGCTCCCCAGCGTCGCTGCTCACGGTCTTATGCTGGTATTCGAAGGCGCCCTGGGCGTCGGTGGTGAGGGTCACGACCCGCTCAAAACCGCGCACATTGAGGATCAGCTTGAGTTCGACCCCGGCCAACGGCTGGCCCGTGTCGCGACTCAGTGCCCGCCCGCGGATGGTGACGCTGTCGCCCGCCTGCACTTGCTGTGGGCTGACCTCGCTGATTTCACCGTAGTACGGCGTTTCCACCAGGGTCAGTTCGCGGCTGCTGCGCAGCCCGCCGATCTTTAGTTCGCCCGGCAAGGCGGTCTGGTAGTGCAGAAAGTCGGCTTCCAGGCGCAGGCGCACCCGATCCGGTGCGGCCTGCGGCACCGAAATGCTGAAGGGCCCGGTTTCCAGCACGTCATAGGCGCCGACGCGGGCCACGGTGCGGCCATCGCGCACGGTGACCAGGCCGTTGCCCACGGCGGCTTTCACTGCCTGGGTGGCCAGTACGTTGCCTTGCAGGTCTTCGAGGATCAGGCGCATTTCGCTGGAGGCCTGGCTGCCGTTGCTGCGCGCGGTGACCAGTTCGGTCGCCACGGCGCTCGGGTTTTCCAGGCGCAGGCGCACGCTGCCGCTGCCGCCGCGGGTGAACTCGTCGGCCAGCACTTGCACCAACAGGGTGTTTTCACCGGCGTTGATGGTTTCGCTGCGCTGGATGCTTACCGCTTCGCCGACTTGCGGGGCGTAGAGGATGTCCACGCTCAGCGGTACTACACCGGGCAGGTCCTGATAACCGGCGATCACCACCGGCACTTCGGCGATGGCTCCGGCGGCGACGTTGAAGTAGTCGGACAGGTGTTGCTTGGTCTGCCCGCCACTGCTCACATCGACCCGCAGGCGCAGGCGCTTGAGTTCCGTACTGCCGCTGTTGGCCACACGGTAGTAGAGCTGATTGAACACCCCGCGCTCGAAGGTCTGCTCGGCGCGCAGCTCGGCTTTGAGGGCCGGCAGCAACAGCGCATGGGGCAGGCTTTCGACACCCTGTGCGTCCACCGCAGTGACGCTGTACAGGCGCTCGCCAGCCAGCGGCAGGCTGACGCTCTGATCGCTGTAGGTCTTGCTCGCGAGCAAGTCGCCATTGAGCTTCTGCGCGCTTTCGCCCGCGCCGACATAGAGGTTGTAGCCAACCACGTCCTTGCCGCTGTGCTCCCACTGCAGCACCGGTGCCTGGCCTTCTTGCAGACGGATCGACAGGTCGCGCACTGGCAGCAACCCGGCGTTGAGGTAGACGCTGGCGGAGGCGGCCGATTCGTTACCGGCGGCATCCACCGCGGTCACGGCGTAGGCGTGCTCGCTGTCCGAAGGCCGGCTGTCCAGGGCGATCAGTTCGGGGATCTTGCTCTGCAGCGGGGTCAGCCCGTCGATATCGATGGCTTGACCCTGACCGGCATTGGCGCGGTAGAGGTTGTAGCTCGTCGCCTGGCCTTCGGCCGGGGCCAGCCAGCGCAGGACGATGCCGGCGCCATTGAGTTCGACACTGAGGTCGCGCGGCGCGCCCGGTGCCTGGCTCAACACCTGAACCTTGACCGCTTCGCTGGGCAGGCTCAGGGCTTCTTTGCCGTCGTGCTCGCGGATGCTCGCCACCTGGTAGTAGTAAACCCCATCGGCCAGGCCCGCCACCGGCAGGTTGTCCTCGAAGGCCAACTCGCGCACCCGGCCCACGGCGGTGAACGCGCTGTCGGCTTCGGCGCGGCGGTAGAGCTGGTAGACGCTGGCTTCCTTGACGGTGTTCCAGGTCAAGGCCACCCGCCCAGCGGCCAAGGCTTTGCCGCTCAGGCCCTGGGGGATGTCCAGCGGCGGCAAGTCGCCCTGGTACACCTGGAACTCGCGGCGACCGAGGATACGCTGGCTGACGTTGCCCAGGTCGTCGCTGGCCTGGTAGTCGAAGCCGAGCAGCTGCACGGCCTGCTCGCCGGCAGCGGCCGGCAGCTGGAAGCGGCCGCTGTACACCGGTGCGCCCGCTTGCGACTGGGCATCCAGGCTCAGTTCAAGCGGGCCGCCCTGCCCGGCCAGGGCCTGGCCATCGAGCAGCGGGCTCAGCTGCGGCAGCGCCGCCGGGTCTTCGCTCAGGCGCAGCACCACTTGCACCTCGCGGCCCTGGTTGTCGACCACCAGGTTCTCCACCGGGCTTTCCGGCAGCAGCGACAGTTGCTGCAGGTCCGGGCCTTGGGTGTCGACGCGCAGGGTTTTGCCGGCCAGCACTTCGCTGCCTTCGTTGCCAACCGGGTCATAGGCCGAGACCCGGGCATACAGCAGCCCGGACGGTACGGCGCCGCTCAAGTCGAAGCTGCCCTGGTAATACAACGGATCATTCGCCGCCTGGCTCATGCGCACGGGGATGGACACCCCTTGCGGCACGTCGAGGCTGAAGAACGGGGCGTTGCGCAGCGGCTCGCTCATGCGCAGGCGCACATCCACCCGCCCTGGGGCAAAACGCCCGTCAGCCGAGATCTGGCCTTGGCTGTTGTAAACAGCCTCTTCCACCTGGGGCGCGGTGCGGTCGGCGCGGGCCGACTGCTGCGCCGACAAGGCGCTTTCCGAACCCAGGGCGTTAACGCTGCTGACCCGGTAGTAGTAGGTGCCGTCGCTGCTGGTTTGATGCGGGTAGCTCAGGCTGGTCAGCGCTTTGCTGTTGAGCTTGCTCACCCCGGCATCGGTGATCGCCGCGAACGGCTGGTTCGCCGCATAGAGGTGGTAACCGGCCACGCCGCTGACCGTGGCCCAACTCAGTTGCACCACGCCTTGGGTTTTGGCCGTGGCCTGCAGGTTGCCCGGGGCATTGGGCAAGGTACTGTCCAAAGTGACGTTGAGCGGGACACTCTGCGCGCCGAACTGCTCACGGCTGCCGTAGCGCAGACGCGCGCTCAGTTGGTTGTCGCCCTCCGCCAGGGTCAAGGGTAGCTGCGCCTGGCCACTGCCATTGAGGGTGACCAGCTCGCTCAGCTCGCTGCCGTTGTGGGTGATCTGCGCCAAGCTATTGGCTTGGCCTTGGATGATCAGCACCTGCTGCGGGTTGTTGGTTTGGCTGGCCTTGCTCTGCAGGCTCAGGCTCGGCTGCGCCGGGGGAGCCAGCGCTACTTCCAGCGCGACCGCACTCTGCGAGGCATTTTCCAGGGTGTCCTGCAGCTGGATGCCCAGTTCGTAGTCGCCATCGGCCACTTGACTGAGGTTCCAGCCGTAGCGGTAGTAGCTGCCGACTTTGCTCGCCTGGCCCAGGGGTTGGCCATTGAGGCTCAGCTCGATACGGCCGATGCCGGATTCGTCCGTGGCCTGGATACGCCATTCGCCCAGTTGGCTCAGTTCGCCGCCGCCGCGCAGATCCTGCGCGCCCTGGGCGCTGTGCCAGGTCAAGCCGGTCAGCTCGGGGCCAACCGAGTCGGCGGCCGGGGTGATGCTCACCGACTGCACCACCGGGTTCTCGCCACCGGAGGCATTCACCACGGTCACGGCGGCGTGGTAGGTCGTGTTGTTCAACAAGCCGCTGACCGCGGCCGACAGTTGCCCGCTGGTGGTGATGGCTTTGGGCGTCTTGCCTTGTACCGAGGTGAAAGGTTCGTCGGCCACATAGAGCCGGTAGCCACTGACCCACTCGGCCGGCGTCACCGCCGCCCAGTTGGCATCGAAGCGGTTGGACAAGGGCGCCAGTTGCAGGTTTTGCGGGTTGTTCAACCAGGTGATGCCGGGGTTGAGCCGACCAGCACTTTCGTTACCGTCGTTGTCCACGGCCACCAGGCGCAGCGGGTTGGCGCTGGCCGGGGCCAGGCCGTTGAGGGTATAGCGCAAGCCTTCGCTCAAGGCCGCCAATGGCAGGTCGATGCGCTGGGCATTGCCCGCGCCGACATAGAGGGCGTAACCGGCCAGGTCGCCGGCTGTGTTAGGGCTCGCCTGCCAAGTCAGGTTCAGTTGATCGGCTGTGGGTTTCACCGCCAAGGCCGTCAACTCGGCTGGCGCCTGCACGTCCTGCGGGGTGGCGGCCAGGGGCGTTACATCGCCCAGCAACAAGCCCTGCTGATCCACCGCCACTACCGCAAAGTAGCGCTCTTCGCCGCGCGTCAGGTTTTTCACCACGGCCTGCTTGGTGCCGTTCGACACGCTCAGCAGCAGCTGCGCCTGATCGATATGGGTGAACGGCTGCGCCGCCGCGTACACGCGGTACTGCTGGATATCGTTGCCGTTGGCCGCTTCGCTGTAGCTCGGCCAGGCCAGCTTGACTTCGGTGCCGCTGCCCTTGGGATCGAGGGTAAAGGTCACCG
>NZ_CAMPHN010000294.1 GCF_946885885.1 uncultured Pseudomonas sp. | reverse complement strand
TCGCGCTAAAACAGGCTCCGGCGCGGTCGCGATGAAACGGCAACAGACCCTAGGGGTAGCGCCGGTCGCGTCTCTCTGCACGATGGGTCGACCATTCCACCTTTGTAGGAGCCAGCTTGCTGGCGATGCTTTTGATCCGCCGGGATCGCCAACAAGCTGGCTCCTACAGGCGCTGTGCTTTGGCCTGTTAGCCATTGCAACAACCCGTTGGCACATAGCCTTATATCTCTGGAACTTTGTCGCGGCGTCTTCCACTCACTCGTTGAATCCCATCGCAGCCTGTTGCCAGGCCGTCGACCGGGTACCGATTTCCGTCTTTATTTCCGAGTCCGCAAGAGAGTTCGAGCGATGGATGTGCAACGGATCGTTGATGGTTTCCTGGCCCGCCTGGGCGAGCGTCTCGGCACGCCGCTCACGCTGCAGCACGGCGTATGTGCGCTCTACAACGATCGCGACCAACAGCTCGCCGTGATCGAGATCCCCCTGCCGGGGAGTTCCGTCATGTTCTATTGCCGGCTCGGCCAGGTGGCGCGCGAAGTCGACAGTTACCAGCGGCTGCTGGCGAGCAATTTCGATATGAGTTCGATGCGCGGTTGCTGGTTCGCGCTGAACCGCGATGCGTTATGCCTGTGTACCCAGCGCGATATCGCCGAACTCGACGAGGAACGCTTCTGCGACCTGGCGATGGGCTTTATCGCCCAGGCGGAGACGATAAGGAACACCGTGAAAGTCGCGTAGCGACGCCTTCCTTATGCCCTTCTCCCACCGGGAGAAGGTGGCGCGAAGCGCCGGATGAGGGCATGCCCGTTAACAGGAATCGCCGGCTTCTTCTCGATGCGGTTGGGGGAGCGTGGTTTGACTAACCGCCATTGTAGAGGACGCGCCGATGGAGCTCAGGTTTCAGATCAATGTCCGGCCCGATGCGTTTTCACCGCAAACGGATTCGCCCTCGGACCATAAAAGCAATTCGCGCACCAATACGGGCGATGCGCTGGGCGGCAGATCCTTCGAGGAGTTCGCCGAGCAGATGGCCATGGCATTGGTTGCCGAACTGTTGAAGGGCAACCCCTTGTTGCAGCAACTGCTGGGGGGCGGCAATGACCGCGGCGAAGAATACATTGGCGGTGGCGGTGGCGGTGGTGGCCAGGGCTTGGGGCAGGACTTCGGCAGTCGCTTCAAGGAGGCGCTGTTTTCCTACCTGGATCAGTTGCTGGGCGGTTCGAAGGAAAAGCAGAACGTCCAGGGCAAGCCTGGGCACGACGGAGCGCGGGAATCGAACTGGCCGAATAGCGCGAGCCAGTTCCTGCGGGGCGGCGCTACCAGCCTACTGAACGACTCGATCGCGCCCACTGGCGACGGTGGCGGCCAGGTGCAGAACAAGGAGGTACTGGCGCCGATCACCAGCCTGATGGACAAGCATTCAGATGTGTTCGGTAAACCCAACCCGCAGAGCAATACTCCCGGGACGACGCCTGTCGAGCCGTTCGGCAAGCCGGTCAGTCTGAGCCAGGTTCCGAGCACCGAAACGCCGGCGTCGGGACCGTCGAAATCGGCGCCACCCAGCGTAGCTTCGACCCGCACCGAGGGTAATTTCGTTTTCACCAAGCTCGCCGAAGGCGGCATAGGTGGTAGCTCCGGGATCGATTTCCCGAAAGCCTCCGCCAATCCCAACGTGGTCAATGAGCCGATCGTGGTGAAGAAAGGCGAGGTGTTCGATGGTAAGGGCCAGACCTTCACCGCCGGCAGCAAGCTGGGCGATGGCGGCCAGCGTGAGGACCAGTTACCCCTGTTCATCCTGGAAGATGGCGCGAGCCTGAAGAACGTCGTCATCGGCGACAACGGTGCAGACGGGGTGCATGTGCATGGCGACGCCAAGGTGGACAACGTGCACTGGACCAACGTCGGCGAGGACGCCCTGACCGTCAAACCGAACAAGGAAGGCAAGAAGGCCAACGTCGAGATCACCAACAGTAGCGCCCAGGGCGCCAACGACAAGATCTTCCAGCTGAACGCCGATGCCAACCTCAGCATCGACAATTTCAAGGCCAAGGATTTCGGTACTTTCCTGCGCACCAACGGCGGCCAGCAGGGCGACTGGAACATCGACCTGAAGAACATCACCGCGGAGGACGGCAAGTACAAGTTCGTCAACAGCGATGCCGAAGGCGTGAAGCTGTCTGCGGATAACATCCGCCTGCAGAACGTCGCCGAACATATCCGTCTATCGAAATCCAGCACCCTGAACCTGGGCTGAGAGGAGTAGAGCAATGAACCACAATTCCAACCGTGCCTCGACCTGGAGCGAACTGCTGCAAGGCGATGGCTATCTCACACCGGCCCAGCGGGTCGCGTTCGAGCGAGCGATCGGCATGGTGATACGTTCCCTGGACCAGACCCTGGGTATGTCGGCCGAGCCGCAGCACGGCGAGTTCGACTTCGAAACCTTCGCCGATGGGCTGGAGCACCGGTTTCTCCGCGGCTCGGATAGCGATGAGCTGAGCAGCGACGCCAGCCTGACGGCCTACTGGGTGATCCGCCACATCGCCGACGGGCTGCTGAAGGGGCGCAGTCGGTTGCACTGAAGCCCGAGATGGCCCGCTTTTTCGATTGAGCGCCGTAACCCACAATGCGGGCAGGACCGATCATCGTCTGGTGGATCGATAAAGCGCGATCCACCCTACGCATGGCGCCTTCTCCCGCGTGGAGAGGAATCGCAGAACCCGGGTGGATGTCGCTTTTCCCATCCACCAGACACCGCCCGATGGATCGATGAAGCGCGATCCATCCTACGCATGGCACCTTCTCCCACGTGGAGAGGAACCGCAGAACCGTAGGGTGGATGTCGCTTTTCCCATCCACCAGACACCGTCCGATGGATCGATCAAACGCGAGCCACCCGCAAAAACTGTCTGCAACACGTAACGAGTACATGGCCATCTTTTTATCCAGGCTCATTCGAGGCCCTCGGGGGTGAGCAAAGCATGACAGCCATGCTGCCGTGATTGCCGGCGGTATGGCGGAACCCTCTGCCATCGAGAGCCACCCAAGAAAAATTTACCCCTTGATGGCGAATGATCGGCATGCACAATCCAGGGATCAGGCCAGCGACGTTTCATTTCCCTATTCGCAGCGATACCGACCGCCTGGATGCGTCTTCTCTTTCACGCAGCCAGGACGACCTGGCACTGACCGCACGCAAGCATGGTTTGGACAAGCGTCTGACAGGCTTGCAACAGGCGCTGCAACGGGAAGCCCATCGACACTGGCGTTACGATCGCACCGTCAATCAGGACTGGACGCAGTCGCACAGCTATGCCGACAGGCGTCGGGAGGAACTAGCGGCTATTCCGGGCGGCAGCGGCATCGCCGCCCAATATGGATTGACCTTTGCCCGGAACCTGATTCCGGCGGACAGCTTTATTCATGAACTGAGACTCGGGCACGAGATCGAGAGCAATTACCTGCGTGATATGCCGTCGCGTGATTTTCTCGATAAGTGCAAGGCGCTTTATCGACGCCGACAGCCCTATTCGAGCCATAGCGTGGTCTTCGTCAATAGCCGGCATGGCGCCGAGATGATCCTGCATCATCTGCGCGATCGGTTGCCCGGCGTGAATCAACAGCGTTATCTGCAACAGCATCTGCTGAACATGCGTCCCGGTGTGTATGCCCTGGAGCTGGAGAGACTGTTGGCGGAAAAGGCAGAGCCTCTGATCCATACCTACGGCGCACGACCCTCGGTGTATAGCGTCATGGCTGCAAGCGGCACACCGCACCATGCCGTGCCGGCGGATCCTGCTGTGGATAACCGCACACTGCTGGCTGCCTTCCACCCTGAGCCGGGGGCATCCATTGCCGCTCGCCTGCATGCCATGCCGGACAGCGAGGGCATGGCCGGATTGGGGCATACCGCCGGCACGCTCGTGGATCGGCTGTTGGCACTGCTGGATGAGCAGACGCTGGAGCGGCATCGGCATAATCCGCTGCTGGCGAACGGGTTGCGTGCATTGCATGGGATCGCCGACAGCCTGCCGAGCCTGAGCTATGACAACCTGGCTTTTTGCAATGGCTATCAGGCACTCATGGAGGAGCTCAATGTCTGCCTGAGCGCAGTACGCCCCTATGACCTGAAGGACTTCCGCCAGGCGGCGGCCCCTCTTGCCGCCGCTCATCGGTTGCCGGCATCGGTACCGACCCCTGAGGTGCATCTGCTCAGCTCCGGCATGGGGGCCTTGTCCTTGGGGTTCGAGCTGGCTGAACTGATGACGGGCAGTGCCAATGTCGAAGAGGCAAGCTCCCGTCGGCATGGCAAGACGCCGGTGTATTACGAAGTGAACAATCTACGGCGGCAACGTCAGAGCGACACTAAACCAGCCGATGCCCTGTATGCCGCACTAGGTCATTCCTTGCCGGACAAACCCGGACAGCCCGGTTGGAACGTCGATGCGGTTATCGACGCGGTCGACAAGCGCCTGTCCAAGAACAAACCCAAACAGGGTCTGCAAGGGGCGTTCAAGGCCATGAAACAGCACCTTGGCCATAGCAGGAAAAGCGACAAACCCCTGGTGCTGATTCTCGATGCCACCCTGGAACGGCGTAGCGACATGGACCGCCTGGTCGGGCATTTCGCCAAGGACATTGCCGCCAACAAGTTGCGCATCATCGCCTGCAAGA
>NZ_CAMPHN010000293.1 GCF_946885885.1 uncultured Pseudomonas sp. | reverse complement strand
CCCGGAGCTGCCTAACGTTTGGTTAAGGGGCGGGCTTTAGCCCGTCCCAGTGAGCGCAGCGAACGATTTGAACCACTAGTTAGGCCGCCTTCTCAAGTTCGATGGCAAGCATGGTGAATATGCCTTATCCAGGGATGTATTTGATGAACCATTCAAGTTAGCTTTTCGCCTTCGACCACCAGTCTGCGAAGGGCTTGGGCAGCGTGCGGCTGTCCAGGCCCTGCCGGATCAGCAGGCAGAACGCCATCCGTTCGTCGGCCTCCGCGTTCTGCCGAGGGGCGGGATAGTTCGCGATGAGTGCCAGGAAGTCCACCAGGAGCGGCTCTCTCCGGCGGTTCAGCTTGCAGTCTTTGACCATTTCCTGCACCCAGGCATCATCGAAGCCGGCCAGCAGTTCTTCACCCTGGTAGCGCGCGAGGTTAAAAGGGTTGTAAGGAGGCTCATCTTTCAACCACCTGCACACAGCCTCCATCACATTCGGGCTTGGGCGCAGAGGGCTGCGAGGGTATAGCGGTTTGTCCTCGTAGGAAAAATGTGCGCTGCAAGGCATACGGCCTTGCAGGAAATGTAGAAGCTTTTGTTCGGCGCCGCCAAAGGCTCCCACGGGCCAGTCCTGGCCATTCCAATCACGGCCATATGCACTGCGCAGGATTTTGGCTGAATCCATCAGGCTGCGACCTGCACCGAAGTCGTACGACAGCACTCGCTCGGTAATTGCACACCATGCATCGTCGCTCTGATCCGGGAACAGCCACAACCGATAGATCAGCGGGATCGGGTCTTCTTCCCAGTATTGGTCCCACTTCGGCTCCTTGCCGCTAAGATAGTAGCGCTCAAAAATCTTGACTTCGGATTTGCTGTGGTTGACTCGCAGGCGGGCCTCATACTCAGGCCATGAGGTCTTGCGCTGGGCCAGTTGCTCCTTGTCGAGCTCGACTTTCAATCCCGGCGGACTGGCGATGGACTTGGATTCGGCAGACGAGAGCAGTGCGAGTATCAGCCCGCCTTCGTCCTTCATAGCTGCGGAATATTTCTTCTTTAGCACCTTGAAGCGCGTGTGCGCTGCCTCTGGCACGTAGATGCTGGTGCAGTTATCGTCGCCGTTGTGGAAATCCACCCAGCGCCCCGGTAGGCCTACGCGCTTCGCGAAGCGGTTAAGTGCCTTAACGAAATCCGGAGCGAACCAGTCCGAATCCCCCACTCCGCTGACCTTGAGTCGCTGCTTCCTGCTGGCGTGGTGGAACTCCAGCGTCAAGCTGTCCCAGCTGTCGTCGGAGTCGGCCTCTATGTCCTGTGGGCCAAAAACGCCGCCGCTAGCCTCGGCATAGGCCGCCAGCAGACGTGGGTAGGCTCCATTGGGCGCTTCGCCCAGCTCTTCTGCGTGGCTTGCCGTGCGGTGGGGGAAAAGTGTTTGCACATAGAAGCTCGCATCCTGCGGATGTGGCTGTTCGGCTTCGGCCAGGGCGGCGGATTCCATGCCCAGCACATATTCATCGGAAAGCACTTGCAAAGCCTTGAGCAGATCCTGTGTTTGTTTCTCGCCTAGTTCCATAACTCTACCCATGGTGATTTAAGAGTGCTGTTTAGAAGCATCCATCTAGATTGACACTGCTCCACTCCCTTTAGGCCTAACGGTTGGCTAAGGGGCGGGCTTTAGCCCGTCCCAGTGAGCGCAGCGAACGGTTTGAACCAGTTGTTATGCGCTGTGTTCGCTGGAAAATACAAGCCCCCAGCCACCGATTTCAAAAGTATGTAGAGAGTGTATGTTGCTGCTTGTGACTTCGACTTCGTAAATTGGAACGCTGTAGAGAGGGTTGAAAGGCGCACTTTCACCAGTTGACGTAGATAGTAGACCGACACACTCTTCAAATTGCCATTTCAAGTCTTCTAGAACTGTAGCTGATAAATGCGAAAGTGACGCATCTAGTTGGCTCCAAGATTTACTAATAAATTCATCACGGTTTGATAGTGATGTTTTTATTGTTAAATATTTAATTTTGCATTTCTTAAGGTGCAAGGCTAGGTCGGCTTCTAGCGCCCCTTTGCGTCTATAGATGCCTACAGAAATTCCAGCCTTCCTACCTGCAACTATTTCTAGTGCCTTGAGGAATCCATGAATGAAACTTAAGGCGTTATCGAGTTCAACCGGTAATTTCATAAAGTGCATAATGATTAAGCTAAGGGGCGGGCTTTAGCCCGTCCCAGCGAACGAAGTGAGCGATTTGAGCGCATTGTTAGAAGAGTTTCACTCTACGAAGCCGTGGTAGAAGCCCACAGAGTTGACGGCCTCGACAAATTTTCTGGCCGTTTTCCGATCCATTATTATGGTTTTTCCGTCAACGGTGATGTAAATGCTGTCTTCTGGATAAAAGGAAGAACGGCCAATCTCTAGTTCCATTTCATCTTTCCCGCCTTGATCTTTTATCGTTTCTTCGAAGTACATGGTGGTAGCCATTTTTAGCTCTCCTTATGGATTACACAATTGCTAGGCTGGAATTCTTCTAACGTTTGGTTAAGGGGCGGGCTTTAGCCCGTCCCAGCGAGCGAAGCGAGTGATTTGAACCATTTGTTAGAAGGCTACCACAGACGCTTTTTGTCGCGGTGGTAGCATTTGAAAGCCACCACCCAAGATGAAATTAACGCGAATAAGGCCGCTTTGTCGTACTGCGTAAGCAGCTTATCTGCGACCGCTTCTTCAAGCCCTTTGAGTGGGCCGGTGAATTGAAGGTTGCTCGTTAGGTGGTTGCCGAGAAGAGTTATGCCGATGAAGAACACGACGCCGAGGATGATTGCCCACTGCGTTTTCTTGGATATTGCAATTACATATAAAATTTCAGTGAAGTATTCTTTCAAGTTGACCTCCTTGTACCTGCCGCCTTCTAACGGTTGGCTAAGGGGCGGGCTTTAGCCCGTCCCAGTGAGCGCAGCGAACGATTTGAGCCAGTTGTTAGGCCTGGCCTGCTCGACACGGTAGTCGCTGCAACGCTGAAAGAAAAGGCTGACGCCGCCAAGCGAGAGGGTGGACGCGGTAAGTTAATTGTTACGGTGTCCGGCATAAACCAACTCCTTTGAATAATGCCACGAACTAAGCGACTTACTGGCGACGCGATGTTGCAGGTAAAAACTAAACCAGGAAATTTTCCCGGAGCTGCCTAACGTTTGGTTAAGGGGCGGGCTTTAGCCCGTCCCAGTGAGCGCAGCGAACGATTTGAACCAATTGTTAGGCCTGCATGGCACCACATTTGGAACATTTAATTCCTATATTCATAGTAGGTGATCTTCCATCGTGCCAATATCTAAAATCACTCTTGCAGCTTTTGCATATGCGCACCTGATAGCTGGTGATATTCGGCTTGAAACTATCCTGAACTTCTAAGCTGAGATTTTTTATGAGATTGTAATATTTTTCTGAGCTAAGTGATCTCCGGTCATTTCGAAAATCTAATATCCTGTTGCCAATATTCTTTATTTCTTCTTGTTCGGAATTTCTAATTTTCTCTAGTAATTTGCATTTTTCATATATGCCGGCTGCCGCTTTAAGCAATTCGTCCTTGTATTCTTCGAAAGCCATTAGGCCGCGGAAGCGTGACAAATGGTAAGGCAGGCCAATTTCTTGTCGGTAAATCCAGCATAGACTTGCGATTAATATATTCGCGAAGTATTCCCTTTTCGAGGATTTTCGATTTTCAGCAAATTTTAGTAGTGTCTCATCATCGCAAAGAGAATGAATTTGGTGTTCAAACCATTCAGGGTCTTCTTCCTCTAGCATTGAA
The DNA here is from genome assembly GCF_946885885.1 of uncultured Pseudomonas sp. The sequence goes on along the minus strand of NZ_CAMPHN010000293.1, from coordinate 910 downwards.
AATTCTTCATCTAGATCACTAGTTTCGACCCAGCGAACTATTTTTTCTAAAGTTAACTCCAATACTGGACTCCTTATAAGCCTAACGTTTGGTTAAGGGGCGGGCTTTAGCCCGTCCCAGTGAGCGAAGCGAGCGATTTGAACCAATTGTTAGCCGGCATTGGTGAGAGAGAGCTGTTCATTTTTTGCCAGTGCCGTGATGAAAAGATTTAAAGGGAAAATACTATTTTCACCTATGGCAGCTGCCAGATTAGTCGCTTGCTCTTTTGAAAGACTAAGCAGCCCTTTGTTAAAGAAGTAGACCTTATTTTTATGGAATAGAGACAGAGATACGTGAGTTCGCAGACCAAGCAGCTCAGTACCTTCAGGGGTTTTAGCTTGAACGCTCAAGTATAGGTACTTGAAAGGAAGGCTTGCTGCGCGCGCAGGCAGGGGGAAGGCGTACTCATCAGAATAGCCGACCGAGGCCAGTGCAGCTTCGACTGTTTCAAGTTCAAGGCCAAGTTCTTCAAGAAGTTCAAATTCTTCAGGCTCATAAAATGTTACCCACACAGGATGTGTGATGACATCTGCCTCAGTAATTTCTGCGGTTTTCTTAAGCACAAAATTCATATGTATGACGGCTAACGGTTGGCTAAGGGGCGGGCTTTAGCCCGTCCCAGTGAGCGCAGCGAACGATTTGAGCCAGTTGTTAGGCCTGGCCTGCTCGACACGGTAGTCGCTGCAACGCTGAAAGAAAAGGCTGACGCCGCCAAGCGAGAGGGTGGACGCGGTAAGTTAATTGTTACGGTGTCCGGCATAAACCAACTCCTCTGAGTAATGCCACGAACTAAGCGACTTATTGGCGACGCGATGTTAAGCGACTTACTGGCGACGCGATGTTGCAGGTAAAAACTAAACCAGGAAATTTT
>NZ_CAMPHN010000292.1 GCF_946885885.1 uncultured Pseudomonas sp. | reverse complement strand
GCATGGGCTATATTCGTTATAAGGACACCGCCATCCGGCCATGTGCCTTCAATCGACGGCGGCCGCGTCTATACGTGCAGAAACTATCGCCAAGGGCGACAGACTAACCAACACCCCCGCGCGTATTCGACCACGCGATCGATAGGCCGTTGACAACCTGGCGAGCGACGGCGGACTGGGTGGAATCAGTCGAATAGCGGCCGCATGCACAACGCCGCCCCAACCCACCGGCAACGCCGTTACGCTACAGGCAATAAATGTTCAACGGTCAGCAAGCCATGTATGGCTGATATCTCAACCATGGAGCGCCGCAATGGCCACACGAAAAACCACCAATGCCACCGTCACTCCCAAGGGCAGCCTGGAAACCCTCTCGCAGCGCGAAGTCCAGCAATTGCGCGAGACCGGTTCGGGCAGCGTCTATTCATTGTTTCGCCAGTGCGCCCTGGCCATTCTCAACACCGGCTCGCACAGCGATAACGCGAAAACCATTCTGGAAGCCTATCCGGACTTCGAAATCCGCATCCACCAGCAGGACCGCGGCATTCGCCTGGAACTGATCAACGCCCCCGCCGACGCCTTCGTCGACGGCGAAATGATCGCCAGCACCCGGGAGATGTTGTTCAGCGCCCTGCGCGACATCGTCTACACCCAAAGCGAGCTGGAAAATCAGCGGATCGACTTCAGCAGCTCGCAAGGTATTACCGATTACGTCTTCCACCTGCTGCGCAACGCCCGCACGCTGCGCGCCGGCGTCGAGCCGAAAATCGTGGTGTGCTGGGGCGGCCACTCGATCAGCACCGAGGAATACAAATACACCAAAGTCGTCGGTCACGAACTGGGCCTGCGCGGTCTCGACGTCTGTACCGGCTGCGGTCCCGGGGTGATGAAGGGCCCGATGAAGGGCGCCACCATTTCCCATGCCAAACAACGCAATACCGGCGGCCGCTACCTGGGGCTGACCGAGCCCGGCATCATCGCCGCCGAGGCACCCAACCCGATCGTCAACGAGCTGGTGATCCTGCCGGATATCGAGAAGCGCCTGGAAGCCTTCGTGCGCGTGGGCCATGGCATCATCATCTTCCCGGGCGGCGCCGGCACGGCCGAAGAGCTGCTGTACTTCCTCGGCATCCTGATGCACCCGGACAACCACGGCCTGCCTTTCCCGCTGATCATGACCGGGCCGAAGAGCGCCGCCCCCTACATCCAGCAGCTAAATGCGTTTATCGGCGCCACCCTGGGCGAAGCCGCGCAGCAGCGCTACAAGATCATCATCGACGACCCGAGCCTGGTCGCGCGGGAGATGGCCGAAGGGATCAAGGAGGTCACCCAGTACCGCCGCGACTATAACGACGCCTTCCACTTCAACTGGCTGTTGAAGATCGACGAAAGCTTCCAGCATCCATTCGAGCCCACCCATGCCAACATGGCGAGCTTGAAACTGACCCGCGATCAACCGGTGCACGAACTGGCGGCGCATTTACGTCGTGCCTTTTCCGGTATCGTCTCCGGCAATGTCAAGGACAAGGGCATTCGCCTGATCGAGCAATACGGTCCTTACGAAATCACCGGCGACCCGGACATCATGCGGCCGCTGGATCGCCTGCTGCGGGCGTTCGTCGAGCAGCACCGGATGAAGCTGCCGGGCAACAACGCCTATGTACCCTGCTACAAACTGGCGACCTGAGCGGACGGGGCGAGCCCGCGACGACGCTCGCCGGTAAGCCCCTTCGATGCCGTATCGCTCATAACGGCCTGCAAACATCACGCCGATGGTCGGCTAGCGCCCGTCTTTAGTAGCATTCGACCAATTAATGACTATACAGTCGCGTTATTTGCCGCTTACTCTTGCGCCATGCACACCCAGCGCCGCATCCTCTTCATCGTTCTTCTCAGTTGCTTGAGTCTCGCCGCCCAAGGACAAACGCTGCGCATTGTCAGCGAAGCCTGGCCGCCCTATATCTACGAAGAGAACGGCGAACTGCACGGCCTCGATTACGACGTCACGCGGATCGTCCTGGAGCGTCTTGGCGTGCAAGCCGAATGGCAGATGCTGCCCTGGAAGCGCTGCTCGGTGGCCTTGGAGCAGGGCAAAGCCGATGCGATTCTCGGCGCTTACCGTAACCGGGAAAGCGAAGCCACCCTGGTATTTCCCAGCGAGCCGCTGTCGCGGATCGACCTGGTACTGTTCTACGCCAAGAACCGCCCCTATCCGTTTAACGCCCTCGATGACCTGCAAGGCCTGAAAATAGGCGTGGCCAGCCGCTATTGGTATTCCGACCGGAGCTTTGCCGAATCGCCGCTGTTCGTCCGTGAGCCGGCGCCCAACCACACGGCCAACTTCGGCAAGTTGATGCACGAACGCGTGCATCTGGTGGTCAACGATCGCTACGCCGGGCGCTTCGTGCTCGACAGCATGGGCCTAAACGATGCGGTCGCTCAGCACCCCCGAGTGATCAGCCAGGACTCGCTCTACCTCGGGCTGCGACGCCATGCCGGCCTCGAACGGTTGGCCGAAGACTTCGCCCGCGAACTGCGCCTGCTCAAACTCGAACCGACCTACAGCCTGCTGCTGAGCCACTACGGCATGCGGCCTACATTGCAACTTGCCGCCCGGGCTCCGCGCCCGGACCTGCATCCCAGCGCCCGATAGAAGCCCGTCGCAACGCTGTTAAACCGTTAAGCAGGCTACAGCTGCGCAAAGGCTCAGCTCTGTTATACTCGGGCCTTCCCGCCAGGCTTGCGCCCGGATGCTAGCCCCCAGAGGTCAGCAGTACCGGACGGGATTGCGCGCCCCAAGCGTGATTCAAGCCAGGCAATACACCCCATAGGGCCAAGCCCTCACTAGACAGGATTACACATGTCCTTTGCCTCCCTCGGTCTCTCCGAGGCACTAGTCCGCGCGGTCGAATCCGCCGGTTACACCCAACCCACTCCGGTGCAACAGCGGGCCATCCCCGCCGCGTTGCAAGGTCGCGACCTGATGGTGGCGGCCCAGACGGGTACAGGTAAAACGGGCGGTTTCGCCCTGCCGATTCTCGAGCGACTGTTCCCCAACGGTCACCCGGATCGCGAACAACGTCACGGCCCGAAACAGCCCCGCGTGCTGGTCCTGACGCCGACCCGCGAGCTCGCCGCCCAGGTGCACGACAGCTTCAAGCTGTATGCCCGCGATTTGAAATTCGTCAGCGCCTGCATCTTCGGCGGCGTTGGCATGAACCCCCAGGTGCAAGCACTGGCCAAAGGCGTCGACGTCTTGGTGGCCTGCCCCGGACGCCTGCTCGACCTGGCCAACCAGAAAGCCATCGACCTGTCCCACGTGGAAATCCTGGTGCTCGACGAAGCCGACCGCATGCTCGACATGGGCTTTATCCATGACGTGAAGAAGGTACTGGCCAAGCTACCCGCGCAACGGCAGAACCTGCTGTTCTCGGCGACCTTCTCGAAAGACATCACCGACCTGGCCAGCAAGCTCCTGCATGACCCCGAGCGCATCGAAGTGACGCCGCCGAACACCACGGTCGAGCGTATCGAGCAGCGCGTGTTCCGCGTGCAGGCTAGCCACAAACGCGCCCTGCTCGCCCACCTGATCACCGCCGGCGCCTGGGAGCAGATCCTGGTGTTCACCCGCACCAAACACGGTGCCAACCGCCTGGCCGAGTACCTGGACAAACACGGTCTGACCGCGGTGGCGATTCACGGCAATAAGAGCCAGAACGCCCGGACCAAGGCCCTCGCCGATTTCAAGGCGAACAAGGTACGCATCCTGGTGGCCACCGATATCGCCGCCCGCGGCCTGGATATCGACCAGTTGCCCCACGTGGTCAACTTCGAACTGCCGAACGTCGAGGAAGACTACGTGCACCGCATTGGCCGTACCGGCCGTGCCGGGCGTAGCGGCGAGGCGATTTCCCTGGTCGCCCCGGATGAAGAGAAGCTGCTCAAGGGCATCGAGCGGATGACCAAGCAGAAAATCGCCGACGGCGACCTGCTCGGCTTCGACGCCAGCAAAGTTGAAGCCGAACGCCCGGAAGTGCGCGAGCCGCAGAAGCCACGCCAACCGCGCGGCGCCAAGCCGGACGGCGAACGTCATGGCGGCGGCCGCAAGGACAAGGGCAAGGACAGCGGCAAAGAGCAAAACCGTGCGGCCAAGCCGCGCGGCGGCCGCTCGCAGCAGCCACGCGGTTCGGCCCGTGCCGCCGCACCCGCGGTGCCCGCCTTGCCTCCGGATCGAGCGCCGGACGAGTTCCGCGACGATGAGATCGATAATTTCGGCAACCGGGTCGACTATGTCAGCCCGAACCAGAACAAGCAGCAGAACCGCGGCCGTCGGCCCGGTGCGCCTGCTTCGCCTGCACGCGGCGCGAACGCCGGCAATGGCACCAGCAATGGCGCCGGCCAAAATCGCCCAGCCGGCAAAGGTCCGCGTAACGGCGGCGCGGGCGGACAGAACCGTCGCCAGGGCTCAGGCGGCCAAGGCGGTCAAGCGCGCAATGGCTCCGGCCGTGCGCGGCCGCCACGCGGCGACGGGCGCATCACCTCGCTGGATCGCGACGAGCTGCCCCGCCAGGAAGCAGCCGTGAAAAACCCGCGCGACAAGCAGCCGGTGATCGTGCACAAGGGCTCGCGGCTCGACCGCTTCCCCACGCCCGAGCAACTCGACGAATTGGCGAGCAGCCGGCCGAGAGGCGAGAAGCCGGCCCTGCTGACGCGCAATCGCGAAGAGTGA
>NZ_CAMPHN010000291.1 GCF_946885885.1 uncultured Pseudomonas sp. | reverse complement strand
TGGGCATCGCGCCATTCGCGCAGGCGTAAATAGTTGAGGAAGTTCTTCCGGCACCAGCTGCGCAGCGCGCCTGAGCCCAACTCCTGGCGCTTCTCCTCGAAGCCGCGCCAGAGGTTGATCAGCGCGGCGAAGTCTGAATCCACGTCCTTCCACTGCGCATGGGCCTGGTCGGCGGCCTGCTGGCGGTCCGATGGGCGCTCGCGCACGTCCTGCACCGACAGCGCGCTGGCGACGATCAGCACTTCATCGAGGCTGCCCTGTTTGGCGCCTTCCAGAACCATACGGCCGAGGCGCGGGTCGACCGGCAGGCGCGCGAGCTGGCGACCCAGCGGCGTTAGCTGGCTCTCGCGATTGACCGCCGACAGCTCCTGCAACAGGTTGAAGCCGTCGCTGATCGCCTTGCCGTCCGGCGGCTCGATAAAGGGGAACGCCTCGATCGCGCCGAGGCGCAAATGCAGCATCTGCAGGATCACCGCAGCCAGGTTGGTACGCAGGATCTCCGGATCGGTAAAAGCCGGGCGAGCGTTGAAATCCTCCTCGCTGTACAAGCGCACGCAGATACCCGGCTCGACGCGCCCGCAGCGGCCCTTGCGCTGGTTGGCGCTGGCCTGGGAAATCGCTTCGATGGGCAGGCGCTGGACCTTGGCACGGTAGCTGTAGCGGCTGATCCGCGCCGTGCCGCTGTCGATCACATAACGAATGCCCGGCACCGTCAGCGAGGTTTCCGCAACGTTGGTCGCCAGGACGATCTTGCGCCCGGCCATCGGCTGGAAGATTTTCTGCTGCTCGGCCGGGGTCAGCCGCGCATACAGCGGCAGCACTTCGGTGAACCTGAGGTTGGCCTTGCGCAGCACCTCGGCGCAGTCGCGGATTTCGCGCTCGCCGGGGAGGAATACCAGCACGTCGCCGGGGCGCTTGCCTTCGCTCTTCTCGAAGGCGGCGATTTCATCCAGGCTGGCGAGAATCGCCTGATCGACCGAGAGGTCGTCCTCGACGCGGTTGCCGTCTTCGTCCTGTTCGGCGGTCAGCGGCCGGTACCAGGTATCGACCGGGTAGGTGCGCCCCGAGACTTCGACGATGGGCGCCCCGTCGAAATGCTTGGAAAAACGTTCGAGGTCGATGGTCGCCGAGGTGATGATCAGCTTGAGGTCGGGGCGGCGCACCAGCAGGGTCTTCAGAAAGCCCAGGAGGAAGTCGATATTCAGGCTGCGTTCGTGGGCTTCGTCGACGATCAGCGTGTCGTACTTTTCCAGGTAGCGGTCGTGCTGGGTTTCGGCGAGCAGGATGCCGTCGGTCATCAGCTTGATCAGGCTGCGCTCGTTACTCTGATCCTCGAAGCGCACCTGGTAACCGACCAGCTCGCCCAGCGGCGTGCCGATTTCCTCCGCGACCCGCGTGGCCACGCTGCGCGCCGCCAGCCGCCGCGGCTGGGTGTGGCCGATCAAACCGTGCACGCCACGGCCCAACTCCAGGCAGATCTTCGGTAGCTGGGTGGTCTTACCCGAGCCGGTTTCGCCGGCGATCACCACCACTTGATGCTTGGCGATGGCGTCCTTGATTTCGTCGCGCTTGGCGGCGATCGGCAAGGCATCGTCGTAGCGCATGAGCGGCACGCTGAGTTTGCGCGCCTCGACCTTGGCCACCGAGGTCTGGAAACGCTCGACCCATTGCGCCAGCTTGGCCTCGTCCACCGGCGTTTGCTTGCGCAGCTCGTGCAACTGGCGGCGTAAGCGGTGGCGGTCGGCCAGCAGCGTTTGTTCGAGGTTCTTCAGCAGTTGGTCTATGGCGGGAGTCTGGTCGGTCATCGGGGCCGTGGCGAGCAATCGGTGGGATGGGCGCGGCAAACCGGGAATGCCGGCTCGCTCGTTCGCGGTCGGGTACGCCCACGAAATTTTCAGCTGGCGATTGTCGCAGATTTCCCCACGCAGCGCGCACAACCAGGGCCATAGGATCGCGCCGACGGCCCGTCGAATCCGAACGACCGTTGCTGTGTGTCGGGGGATTTACCCAGCATGGCTTTGGAAATAGCACTGGCGAAATAAAAGCGGCGACACCCTGATTCGTCGCCGCAATGGTGATGCGCCTCGCCCATCAGGCGCGATTAGCTGGCCTGCTTGAGTACCCGACGGCTAACCAGGGTCTGCAGGGCCCTGAAGTAAACGGGAGTGCCCGTGTAGGTCGGCAAACGGGAGCGACCGATGGTTGCATATTCATCCCGCCAGTCGGCATTTTCTTCCGCTGCCTTGATGCCCCAACGCAGTTGCCCGACCAGCTCAGTCACGTTTTCCGGGGAAAGCATCGACTGCACGCTGACCGCCCGCGCATGCGACGGCTTATTGTCTTTGCTCAGAGTAAGCAGGATCAGCCCGTCCGGTCGCAGAGACGCATCTACCGCGTAGTCGGGGAATGCCTGAATAACTAGGTCCGTTCTGAGTTGCATGATGGTCTCCTGAATTATGCATTTCCGCCTATGCCGGATTGCATAACCGATGCCAATCATAGAACCATTACAAATCAAAGACTTAGCCAGTAAAACCTTAAGTCCATACCGGCATTCTGCATTGTCCACCGAAAAACCATCATGCAATTTGCACGACACTCCGCCGACAGTGCCAGGTCAGTTGGCCCCGTAGGTTGGGTTAGCGGCGACTAGCGCGGTTTAAGCAACGACATCGCCATCGGCCGCCGCGTAACCCAACAAGACCTATATGCGGTATCACTGGTGATCGCGTATCGAACCGATCGGCAGCCAAGCGCACGCTTTTGTAGGGTGGATGGCGCTTTATCCATCCACCAATAGCGATGATGAGGACGTCATCCGCCCGAACCAACCCTGGTAGTCGGATGCAAGCGCATCAACGCGAACGCGGCCAAGTCGCTCCTACCAGGAACGGCCGCCCGAGATGGCATGCGCAATACGCACAAAAAATGCCGTTCCCTTATTAGGCGAACGGCATTGCGCGAGACGGGACGCTGTGGGAACAGGCGTTATTTCTTGCCGAGTTTCTTCAGCTCTTCGTCACGCAGTTCGCGGCGCAGGATCTTGCCGACGTTGGTAGTAGGCAGCGCGTCGCGGAACTCCACGGCCTTCGGCACCTTGTAGCCGGTGAGGTTGGCGCGCATGTAGTCCATGACCTGCTCTTTGGTCAAGTTTTCGCCGGGCTTGACCACCACGAAGACCTTGATCGCCTCGCCGGATTTCTCGTCCGGTATGCCGATGGCCGCGCACTGCAGCACGCCCGGCAAGGTCGCCAGCACGTCTTCCAGCTCGTTCGGATAGACGTTGAAGCCGGAGACCAGAATCATGTCCTTCTTACGGTCGACGATGCGCATGAAACCGTCTTCCTGGATCACCGCGATGTCGCCGGTTTTCAACCAGCCGTCGGCATCGAGTATTTCCGCGGTGGCGTCCTGACGCTGCCAGTAGCCCTTCATCACCTGCGGGCCTTTGATGCACAGTTCGCCGATGGAACCGATGGGCTGCTCGACACCCTCGTCGTCGACCACCTTGCACAGGGTCGAAGGCACGGGAATGCCGATGGTGCCGACCTGGATGTTGCCGAACGGGTTGACCGAAGCCACCGGGCTGGTTTCGGTCATGCCGTAACCTTCGCAGATCGAACAGCCGGTCACCTGTTTCCAGCGTTCGGCGGTGGCCAATTGCAGGGCCATACCGCCGGAAAAAGTGGCTTTCAGCGAGGAGAAGTCCAGTTTCTGGAAATCCGCGTTGTTGCACAGGGCCACGAACAGCGTGTTGAGACCGACGAAGCCGGTGAACTTGTAACGCGCCAGATCGCTGACCATTCCCGGCAGGTCGCGCGGGTTGGTGATCAGCACGTTGTGGCTACCGATCAGCATCATCGCCATGCAATGAAAGGTGAAGGCATAGATATGATAGAGCGGCAGCGGCGCGATGATCACTTCGCGGCCTTCGCTCATCTCCGAGCCCATCAAGGATTTGACCTGCAACATATTGGCGATCAGGTTGCGGTGGGTCAGCATCGCGCCCTTGGCCACCCCGGTGGTGCCGCCGGTGTATTGCAGCACGGCGACGTCGCCGCTGCTCGGGCTGGCGTCGACACCCGCTTTACCGCGGCCCTTGGCCAGCGCCGCGGTGAACTTGACGGCCTGCGGCAGGTTATACGCCGGCACCATCTTCTTCACATGCTTGACCATGCCGTTGACCAGCAGGCGCTTGAGCGGCGAGAGCATGTCGCCCACTTCGGTGACTATTACCGTCTTCACCCCGGTCTTGGGCAGCACCTGTTCCGCCAGGTGCGCCATATTGGCCAGGCAGACCAACGCCTTGGCGCCGGAATCATTGAACTGGTGCTCCAGCTCACGCGCGGTGTACAGCGGGTTGGTGTTGACCACGATCAGCCCGGCACGGATGGCGCCGAAGACGATGACCGGGTATTGCAGCAGGTTAGGCAATTGCACGGCGATGCGGTCGCCCGGCTGCAGATCGGTGTGTTGTTGCAGGTAGGCGGTAAAGGCCCCTGACAGTTCATACAACTCGCCGTAGGTGAGTGTCTTGCCGAGGTTGCTGAACGCCGGCTTATCAGCGAAGCGTTGGCAGGACTCACGCAGCACCGCCTGGATATTCGGGTACTGGTCTGGATTGATTTCGGCAGGAATCCCAGCAGGATATTTATCCTTCCAGAAGTTTTCGATCATGGGAGTCCACTCCTAAACGACAGCTGATACTCCGCCGCTTGGAGGGCGGATATTTTT
>NZ_CAMPHN010000290.1 GCF_946885885.1 uncultured Pseudomonas sp. | reverse complement strand
TGGCCTCGAGCAGTTGCATATCCAGCGGGGCGAAACCGCCGAGGTTGAGGGACAGGCCATGACAGAGAAACGGCAGGCGCTCGGTCAGTGCGCGCAATTGCTTGCCCAACCGGCCGCCGACGCCGATCCAGTTTTCCGGCGCCACTTCGAGGAAATCCAGCTCGGCCGTGGTGCATTCCGCCAACGCGCCGAGCAGACCGCGGCGCAAGCCAAGGCCGGCACCGTCGACGAAATCCGTCCGCATGCTCTGCCCTCCCGGCTTCACTCAGGCGTCCTGCTTCTCGGCGCCGCACTTACCTTCGCCACACTTGCCCTCGGCTTCAGCTTTGGCGCCGGACTTGGCTTCGCCGCCGCATTTGCCTTCGCCGCACTTGCCCTCGCTCTCGGCCTTCATTTCACCGCCGCATTTGCCCTCACCACAGGAACCCTCGGCGGATTTCTCGCCGGTCGCCAGGCTGTAACCGCTGCTCAGCTCTTGCGCGGCGAACGGATTGCCGGCGGCTTGCACGGTAAATGCGGCGCTGGTCAACAAAGCGGCGCCGAGGCCAGCGACCAGGGTGTTCAGATGGTTCATGGCAACTCTCCAATGCGTTTCGATAATGGGGCCGTATCGGCTCCCTCGGCATAATGGACGCGACAAGCGGGCGGGCGTTACAGCGAGCGGTGATTTTTATCGATCTGCCCAGGCGACGATCCACGGGAGGCCTGCATCCGCCCTACCATGAGAGACTTTGCGCAAGTATGGAGGGGCGACAACGCGCCGTAGGTTGGCGCTGAGCCCGCGAAGCCCAACGAAGGATCACCGTGCTGCGTCAAGCCCATGAACTGGACGATTCGGATTCCGCAACGCGGCTCTTGTAGGGAGGACATGGCGAAGCCTTGTCCGCCGGCAACGCACTCACCTGTCTGCGCGACCAGATTTTCCGCACAGCGCCATGACCGCCTGAACATCGGCAGATCAGGCAATTCATCGTTACGAATCAGGAATGGCGTATCAGGAACGCTTGCGCCGCAGTTCCGCCAGTTTTTGCGCCAAGGCGTCGAGCTCGGCACTCTGCCCTTGCGGCAGTTTGCGCAGCACTGCCTGACTCAGGCGCATCTGTTTGATAAAGCGTCGGCAGTTATGGCACATGGCCAAGTGCATGCGCACAGCCAGGCGCCTGCGCAGGTTCATCTGACCATCGAGAAAATCGCTGGATTGGGCGACCAGTTCCTTACAACTCAACATGTCCCGGTCTCCTCGAAATGCTCCAGGGTGGCGAACACCTTCAGGCGCGCGCGGTGCAACAGCACCCGCACATTGGAGAGCGAGACCTGCAATAGATTACAAATTTCCTCCAGCTCCATCCCCTCGCGCTCGCGCAGGTGCAGCACGCTGCCCTGCAACTCGGAGAGACTGGCCAGGGTACGCTCCAGGCACTCGCGCAACTCGGCCTCGGTCAGCAGGGCCTCGGGCGTGTCCTGATGCCAGGCATGGGGCGCCAGCAGCCAGTGGCCATCCTCAGCGAAACGCTCCTCGCCGATAGTGCCGTGGGGCGAAGGGATATCGTCGAGCAGCACTTCGCGGCGGTTGTGTTTGAGGCGGGTTTTCGCGGTATTCGCGGTGATGGTCAGCAACCAGGTCTTCAGGCTCGAGCGCCCCTGGAAACCCTCCAGGTTACGCACCACCGCCAGCCAAGCGTCCTGCACCACTTCATCGGCATTGCGGCTGCCGACGATGGCGAACGCCACCGCACGCATCGCCCCCTGATAGGCGGCGACCAATTCGCGAAAAGCCTTTTGCTCGCCCGCCAACAGGCGGGCGAGCAAGGCGCTGTCGGCGGGATAGTTCATCAGCGCTTACGCAGAATCACGCTGCCGATCGAATAACCGGCACCGAAGGAGCTGAGCACGCCCAAAGTACCGCTGGGCAAGTCGTCCTGATTTTTGTGCAGGGCGATCACCGAGCCGGCCGAGCTGGTGTTGGCATAGGTATCGAGAATCACCGGCGCCTCATGGGGCTCGGCATCGCGACCGAGCAACTTGCGAGCGATCAGCAGGTTCATATTGAGGTTGGCCTGGTGCAGCCAGAAGCGCTTCACATCGCTGACATTCAGCTGATTCTCGGCCAGGTGCGTGGCGATCAGCTCGGCGACCATCGGGCAGACATCGCGGAACACCTTGCGGCCTTCCTGGACGAAGAGTTTGTCCGGCGCCTCTCTGACCTTGCCCTCTTTACCCTCTTCCGCCGTGCGGTTGAGAAAGCCGAAGTTATTGCGGATATTGTTGCTGAACTGGGTCAGCAACTTGGTGCCGACGATCTCGAATTGATACGGCGAGGTGGCCAGATCGGCGCGCTCGACGATCACCGCGGTGCAGGCGTCGCCGAAGATGAAATGGCTGTCACGGTCGCGGAAATTCAAATGGCCGGTGCAGATCTCCGGATTGACCATCAGAATCGCCCGCGCCTGGCCGAGTTGCACGCTATTGGCTGCGGCCTGGATGCCGAAAGTCGCCGAGGAGCAGGCCACGTTCATGTCGTAACCGAAGCCCTGAATACCCAGAGCCGCCTGCACTTCGATGGCCACCGCCGGATAAGCGCGCTGCAGGTTGGAGCACGCGACGATCACCCCGTCGATATCGGCCGCGGTCTTGCCGGCACGGCTCAGGGCTTCCTGAGCCGCCGCAACCGCCATCTCACAGAGAATCCCCCACTCGTCGTTCGAGCGCTCGGGGATACGCGGCGTCATGCGCGTGGGATCGAGGATGCCGGCTTTGTCGATGACGAAACGGCTCTTGATACCCGACGCTTTTTCGATAAAGGCGCTGTTCGATTCGGTCAGCGCCTCGACTTCACCCCGCGCAATCGCCTCGGCATTCTCGCTATTGAACAGCTGAACGTAGGCATTGAATGCCTCCACCAGTTCCTCGTTGGAAATGCTGTTGACCGGGGTAAAAAGACCTGTGCCGCTGATGACGACGTTGTGCACGGGAGGCTCCTCTTGTTCGGGCCGCATATGCCGGCCACTCTCTAAAGTGGTGTGCCCGGGCACTGGGCCACGGACATAAAAATGCATAAAAAGCGGAGTTTATTCGCCAAACAACGTCAAACGCTCGCCTCGAGCCGCCGAGTTTGCCACAGCCAGACAGCCGGCGTCCTCAGCTATGATGGCGCTCAGTCGAGATAACACAGACTGTGATGCCGGTCGTTTCGACAGCATCGCCACCTGGAAATGCCATAGCGCCGACCACTCACACGTACAAGCAGGAGCTCGTTTGTCTAAAACGCACGCCGCAACCAGGTGGCTAACAGGCCGTTGAAAAACGTAGGCGAGGTAGGCAAGACAAGGCAAAAACGGCCGAAAAAGCGGAGTTTACGAGCTGTAAATGAGCATTTTGAGGCCGGTTTTAACGCAGTATTGCCAACGCAGGTAGTTTTTCAACGGCCTGCTAATGGCCGGCGTAGCATAAACCTTAGACGCAGGGGTCGGGCGCGAGCATCCCCCCAAACGCAAAAACCCCTGACTTCATAAGAGACTTCAGGGGGTTTTAGTGTTGCGATATGGCGGAAAGATAGGGATCTTGAACCCTACTTTTACGGTTTCAATTCGTCGCAAACCGTTGCAATACGGGGGTTGCACTCCTCCCTACGTGCCGATTCGTCGCTATCTAGCACAGTGTTTTCGACACTTTTTTCGCCACTCAGCCTGCACGCAGCTCGTTGATCAACTCGGGGTGGCGCCCCAGGATCTTGAACAGTTGCACCAAAGGCTGAGGGGCTTCCGTGCTGCCTCGCTCGTAGCGAGAAAACGCATTAGGCCCACCGCCGAACAGCTCTGCGGCCTCACGCTGACTCAAGTGCAACTGCTTGCGCACACTGCGAATCAGCTCCTGAGTTCCGCTCTGGGCGTTAACCTGTTGGCGGAACTCGTTCATGGCACGCATAACGCGCTCGCTTTCAGCAGGCCCCGTCAAGGACTCGCCGCACGCATCGCACCAGTCAGCCGTTACAGCAGTAATTTGGGTGGTTTGCCCCTTGTAGGTGAAGGGCATATCGCGGGTACCGTGAACCAGTTCCGCCCCACCGCATATTGGACATTTCATGGTCACTTCTCCTTAAAGGATACGATCAGCAGATCGACCACCAGCGTGAACTTCAGGTACACCTGCCCGAAGTCGGTTTCAGGTCTGTAAACGTCCTGCCAGTTGGTATGATCCGCATAGGTTGTCATGCTCTTGAAAAAGTCGCGGCTGGTCAGGGCATCGATCACGGCCAGCATGTCGGCCACCTCCATGCCCAGCTCAGCGCCCCCTTCAAGGGCCACGCGGGTGAAGCGATAACGCTGCTCGGCCACGGCCTACTTCACCAGCTCCAGCTTGAAATGGGGTTTGCGTTTTTCCATGCAGCGAAACTAACCCTTTAGGTTAGTTTCATCAAGGTGGATTCACATGAAAAGTGACGGCTATACGCAACTGCGCGACCTATTACTCTCAGGGGCAGCATCCAAGCCCACGATACCGGCTGATCGCCAATACTTCGCACGCCTCCGTCACCGAGTCCGGCAGGCCAAGTCCGCTACGGGCTTATGTGAGTTAGTGACAGCTTTGGCACAGACCGGAGGGGTGCGGGAAGAGAGGTGTCCGGGATCAGTAGACCACTACAGAAACATCCTGACATTGCAGAAGATACTAGGCCATTCGAGCCTAGCTATGACCGTACGCTACGCGCATCTGGCCCCAGACCATCTTCAGGCGGCTGTGCGGCTAG
>NZ_CAMPHN010000289.1 GCF_946885885.1 uncultured Pseudomonas sp. | reverse complement strand
TCGCGAACACCACGATACCGACCACGTAATTGCCGCCGATCACCACTTCGCCGAAGGCCTGGATCACCTGGCCCGCGGCGGCATGGCCGTCATGCCCGTGGAGCAACACCACCCGGGTCGAGGCCACGTTCAACGCCAGCCGTAACAAGGTCGCGGCGAGCAAAATAGTCGGGAATACCGCGAAATCCAGCGGCCGCAGCGCATAGATGCTGACCAGCAGGACCACGATCGACAGGGCAATACTGAAGGTGAACAACACGTCGAGCAGGAATGGCGGAATCGGCAGCATGACCATGCCGAGCATGACCAGCAGCAACAAGGGGATGCCCAGATTGCCCTGGCGCAACCCGGACAGGTTACTCCGCACATTGCCGATCATTTCCGAGCGATCTACTGCCACAGCACTACCCCAGACAATTCAATCTTTTGACGCCCCAGGCGCCTCTGACGGGTTGATTGCAAGAAGCTGTCCAATTTTGCCCAGCCGTTGGAAAACGCGGCGCGGCGCCGAACCTCCCGACGAAATGCCAGTCCGAACAGCATGGAAGACCTCCACACCGACAGAAGGAGTACAGGATGAATAAATGGATAGTGGCCGCTTGCGCCAGCTGCGCATCGATGGCGCTACAGGCCAGCAACCTCGCCGCCAATCTCAATGTGCAATTGCACAGCGTCAGCGTCGAAGGCCAGGGCGCTTCGATAGGCCACCTGAGCATCGAACAAAGCCCCTACGGCCTGGTTTTCACCCCGCAATTGCAGGGCCTGACACCCGGCATTCATGGTTTCCACCTGCACGCCAAGCCGAGCTGCGCGCCGGCCGAGCAGGACGGTAAAACCGTCGCGGCCGCGGCGGCCGGTGGCCATTGGGATCCGCAGAACACCGGTAAGCACGACACCCCGTGGGGCGATGGCCACCTGGGCGACCTGCCCGCCTTGCTGGTCACCGCCGATGGCAATGCCACCCAACCGGTGCTGGCGCCACGGATCAAGGATCTGGATGAAGTGAAAGGCCTGGCGATCATGGTTCATCAAGGCGGCGACAACCATGCCGACCACCCCAACCCTCTGGGCGGTGGCGGGCCGCGGGTGGCTTGCGGGGTGATCGAATAGCCTGGAGCACGGATGGATTAGCCGCCCAGATGGTGCCCGAGAGAGGCAGCCGATTAGGCGCCGCGTAACCCATCATTGCGCTGAACCTGCTGACGCCATGTCGGGTTACGCGGCGCTCAAATGACCTGGCGGCCTGAAAACCAGCAGCATTCGCCGCTAACCTGCGCGGCCCGACCCGACCTACTCGCTCTGCCCATCTCGTTATTGGTCGCGGCGCAGATCCGGCGGGATCGGCAGGTCCGGCAGCGGCGCCGGGCGCTTGCCCTTGCCGGCCTTGTATTGGCGCAACTGGTAGACGTAGGCCAACACCTGGGCCACGGCCAGATAGAGCCCGGCGGGGATTTCCTGGTCCAGCTCGGTGGAATAGAACACGGCGCGGGCCAGCGCCGGCGATTCGAGCAGCATGACCTGGTGTTCCTGGGCGATCTCGCGGATCTTCAATGCGGTGAAATCGCTGCCTTTGGCCAGCAGCAGCGGCGCACTGCCCTTGGCCGGGTCGTATTTCAGCGCCACGGCGAAGTGCGTCGGGTTGGTGATGATCACATCCGCCTGGGGCACCGCCTGCATCATCCGGCGCTCGGCCATTTCCCGCTGCAACTGACGGATACGCTGCTTAACCTCGGGCTTGCCCTCGCTGTCCTTGTATTCGTCGCGCACTTCCTGCTTGGTCATCATCAGCTTCTGCTTGTTGTCCCAGAGCTGGAACGGCACATCGACCGCGGCGATCAGAATCAGCCCGCAGGACATCCACAAGGCGCTCCAACCGACCACCTGGGCCGCATGCATGATCGCCGTTTCGACGGGCTCATGGGCAATCGCCAGCAGGTCGTCCTGGTCGAAAGCCAGCACCGTGAGCGCCACCGCCAGGATCACCAGGAACTTGCCGAAAGCCTTGGTCAATTCGACCAGGGCTTGCAGCGAAAACATCCGCTTCAAACCGGCCAGCGGGTTCATCCGGCTGGCCTTGGGGGCCATGGCCTCGGCCGAGAACAGCCAACCGCCGAGGGCGATGGGGCCGAAAACCGAGGCGATCAGCAACGCGAGCAACAGCGGCAACATAGCGTCCAGCGCCACCTTCCCCGAAGCCAGCAGCAGCAAGCCCATGCTCCGCTCGTCCATCAGCACGTCGCGGGTCAGGGAAAAATTGCCCTGCATGATGTTCAGCATGGCCGTGCCCAAAGTGCCGCCGGAGGCCAGCAACGCGCCGGTGCCGGCGATCATCACCGCCAGGGTGTTGAGTTCCTTGGAACGGGCGATCTGGCCCTTCTCGCGGGATTCACGGAGGCGTTTCTCCGTGGGTTCCTCGCTTTTATCGGCACCGCTTTCGGATTCAGCCATGGCTCACCCCGCTCGCGCCATTTCGCGGAGAAACTGCAACGCCTCGGTGGCGAACACCTGGTACTGCGCCAGGATGTCCGCCATGCCGATCCAGACGATGATGAAACCGAGCAACAGCGTCAGCGGAAAACCGATGGAGAAAATATTCAGCTGCGGCGCGGCGCGGGTCATCACCCCGAACGCGATATTCACCACCAGCAGCGCGGTGATTGCCGGCAACACCAGGATCAGCGCGGCGCCGAACACCCAGCCGAGTTTATTGGCCAGGGTCCAATAATGGTCGGTCAATAAACCGTCGCCGACCGGCATGGTCACGAAGCTCTCGGCCAGCACTTCGAACACCACCAGATGTCCGTTCATGGCGAGGAACAACAGGGTCACCAGCATCAGGAAGAACTGCCCGATTACTGGCACCGAAATACCGTTGGCCGGGTCGACCATGGAGGCGAAGCCCAGGCCCATCTGCATCGCGACTATTTGCCCGGCGATCACGAAAGCCTGAAAGAACAGCTGCAAGGTGAACCCCAGCATCGCCCCGATCAGCACTTCCTGAGCGATCAGCAAAAAGGTGCTCAAGCTGATGGCATCGACCTGCGGCATCGCCGGCAAGGTCGGCATCACCACCATGCACACCGCCAGCGCCAGATACAGGCGCACCCGGGTCGGCACCAGTTGCGTACCTATGATCGGCATGACCATGAACAGCGAGGCGATGCGGAACAGCGGCAGCAGAAAACTGCCCACCCAACCGCCGATCTGCGTATCGCTGAGCTCGAGCATGTCAGCCGATCAACAGCGGAATATTCATGATCAGGTTCTGCGAATACTCCATCAGTTGGCGCACCAGCCAGGGACCGATGGCAATCAGCACCATCAGGATCACCAGCAGACGCGGCAGAAAGCTCAAGGTCTGTTCGTTGATCTGGGTGGCGGCCTGGAACATCGCCACCAACAGACCGACCAGCAGGCTCGGCACCACCACCACGGCGACAATCATCGCCGTCAGCCACAGCGCTTCGCGGAACAGATCGACAGCGACCTCGGGGGTCATGGCTAAGTCCCTCCGAAACTGGCGGCCAGGGTGCCCATGATCAGCGCCCAGCCGTCGATCAACACGAACAGCATGATTTTGAACGGCAAGGAGATGATCAGCGGCGAGAGCATCATCATGCCCATGGCCATGAGGATACTGGCGACCACCATATCGATGATCAGAAACGGGATGAAGATCATGAAGCCGATCTGAAACGCGGTCTTCAGCTCGGAGGTGACGAAGGCCGGCACCAGAATGGTCAGCGGCGCGTCTTCCGGGGCGGCGATGTCGGTGCGCTTGGACAGCCGCACGAACAGCTCCAGATCGCTCTCGCGGGTCTGCGCCAGCATGAAGTTCTTCAGCGGCACTTCGGCCCGGCTGATCGCCTCCTGGGCCGGCAACTGCTCGTTGAGATAGGGCTGTACGGCCTCGCGGTTAATCTGCTCGAACACCGGCGCCATGATGAACATCGTCAGGAACAACGCCATGCCGACCAGAATCTGGTTCGACGGCGCCTGCTGCAGGCCCAGCGCCTGACGCAGGATGGAAAACACGATGATGATCCGGGTGAAGCTGGTCATCAACATGACGAACGCCGGGATGAAACTCAGCGCCGTCATGATCAGCAGAATCTGCAGACTGACCGAATACTCCTGCTGGCCCTGGGCGTCGGTGCTCAGGGTGATCGCCGGAATCGACAGAGGATTTTCCGCAGCGAACGCCAGCGGCGCGGCCAGGGTGAACAGCACAAGCAACAGCAGGCGCGATGCGCTCATCAAGACTTGTCCTTCTGATCCTTACCCAGGAGTTCCATCAAACGCTGGGCGAACTCGGGGCTCGCCGGCTCGCCATCGGGTAAATGCACCGGCTCGACCATCACATGCAAGGGGGTGATCCGGCCGGGCGTCAGGCCGAGCAGAATCTGTTCGGAACCGACCTGCACCAGAACCAGACGATCGCGCGGACCGAGCGCCTGGCTGGCCAACAGCTTGATCACCTGGCCGCTACGCGGGCTCATTTGCTGCACGCGCCGCATCAACCAGGCGAGCAGGAAAATCAAGCCGATCACCACCAGCAAGCCGAGCAGCAATTGCCCCATCTGCGCGCCGAAGCCGCTTTCGCCGATAGGCTTGGCCGCTTGCGCCGCAGGCTCCGCGGCCAGCGCGGCCAGCGCGGCCAGCGCGGCGAAGGGCGAGAACAACAGGATTGCGAGGATTCTGGTCATGGCGTCAGCGCAGCTTCTGAATGCGTTCGCTGGGGCTGATCACATCCGTCAAACGAATGCCGAACTTC
>NZ_CAMPHN010000288.1 GCF_946885885.1 uncultured Pseudomonas sp. | reverse complement strand
GTGGACGGTTCGACGCCTCGATGTCACCCAATGGTAGCCCGGGTTGAGCGAAGCGATACCCGGGTATCGGCGCCCTGGGTATCGCTTCGCTCAACCCAGGCTACGTGCTGTAGCAGTTTTCTCGGATTGCATCTGGGCTACAAGGCTGTCATGGGTGAGGTCAAATAATCACCGTTTTTGGCGAGAGGCCACGGCTGTCGTGGCTGTGCCTCAGTCAACCCGGGCGGGTGAAGCCCGTCAGATCGCTGCAAGGCATGGCGGGTTGCACCCGCCCTACGAGACTGGTACAGGGCTCAAGGATCGACTAACCGATCTGAAATTGCTGGGCGCTTTGGCTCAACGCCTGAATCTGTTCGGACAGGCTGTGGGTCTGTTGTTCCAGGGTCAAACGCAGGCCCTTGGTCTGGCTGGTGTGCAGGTTGATTTCCTCCATCTTCTCGGCGATATCCCCGGTGGTGCTGGAGATTTCTTCGATGGCTACCACCACCTGGTTCATTTCCCCGGTGAGCTGTTCCATCGACTGGGTGATCGCCTCGATGGCCGTAGCCACTTGCCCGGCGTGTTGCTCGCTCTGCTCCGCCAGCGCCAGGCCGTTGCTCATCAAGCCGTCGATGCTTTGGGTCTGCTGGTTGAAGTCGCCGATGATGCGCGCGATATCGGTGGTGGCGGACACGGTTTTCTGCGCCAGCGAACGCACCTCGTCGGCCACCACCGAGAAGCCGCGACCGGCATCGCCGGCACGCGCTGCTTCGATGGCGGCGTTCAAGGCCAGCAGGTTGGTCTGGTCGGCCAGGCTGTTGATCACATCGATGATGCCGCGCACCTTGCCGCTGGATTGGCTGAGCAGGGCGACCTGGGCATGGGTTTGCTGGATCAACTGCGACAGCTGGCGCATGTTGTCGACGCTGGCATCGATCACCGTGCTGCCCAAACGCGCCGACTCGTAAGCGCTGTGCGTGGAGTTGCCGACGTCCGAGGTGCGCTGGGCCATTTCGTTGATGGTCGCGCAGATCTGCTGCGAGGCCGAGGCGGCCTGTTCGGTCTGGATCTCCACCTGGCTGCTGTTATCGCCGAGGTCGCGCATCGAGTCGCCGAGGTAGGCGTGCAGTTCGGTCAGGGCGCGATTGGCTTCGACTACCTGGCAAAGAATCCGGCCGATGCCTTGGATCATCCGGTTGCAGGCCTCGCCCAATCGATTGAATTCATCCTTGGGGTTGCCACCGATGGCCAGGCTGCCGGTGAGGTCGCCGGACGCGACCTGGGTGAGCAGGTGGGTGACCTTGTGCAGCTGGGCCATCAAGGTGCGGGAGGCCTGGCTCAGGGTGATCAGCAGGAACGCCGCCACACAGAGCGAGGTCAGGCCCATCAGCCAGTTCGCCGAGTGCCTGGCCTGTTGCGCCTGTTGCGCGGTGCTGGCGAGGATGCCGCCCTGCAGCATGCGGTTCTGCTCGAGGATGCGTTGCTCGGTTTGCTGGCGCTGTTCGGCGAGCTGCGCCTCGAGGCTGCGCAGTTGCTGGATCGAGGCATCCGCCTGGGCGAAGGCCGCATTGAAGGCCGCGACCGTCTGGCCGATCTGGTTGTCGTTCCAATCCAGTTCCTGCAGCTTGGCCTGCAATTCGCCGATGGCGCCATGGGCCTGGGCGGCGTAATCGCTGTCGAAGGTCGACAGGTAATTGCGCTGGTTGCTCAGGGCCGCGGCGATCAGCGGTTGGATCAGGCCGATGGTGATGGCTTCCAACTGCTCGGCGCTGGCGGACAGCGCTTGGCGTTGGCCTTGGAAGGGCGTCAGGCCGAGTTGTTGGGAGCGCGCCAGCCAGCTTCTTTGCAAGACGGTTTCCGCCAGGATCAAGGCTTCGATTCGTTGCGCGCTCTCGTCGATGGCGCTCTCGCCCAGGCTTTGCGCCTGCCGGACGAATTGTCCGGCGAGTTGTTCCAGCGCGCCGATGCGTGCGAGGAATTCATCGCTGCCGGTGGGCGTGAGTTCTTTACGCAGGATGCCGAGCTTGAGCCAGTCGTTCATCAACGCGGAGGAGGCGCCGGCGAATGCCATGGCGTTCTCCCGGGCTTGCAGCGCCGCGTTGACTTGGCGGCTGGCCCAGAACGAGGTCGCGGTGATCAGGCCCAGGCCGATCAGGGTGATGACGATCAGCAGGCGGAATTTTTGTTGCCAGGACAGGAAGATCTGCATGGTGGACTCCTCGCCACCTTTTCAGGTGATAGCCACCAGGGTGGGCCGGTCATGGGACAGCATGGGTATCGCCAGGATGAAGTCCGTTCGTGCGAGGCGGGAGGTGTGGCCGGCGCTCGCGAGAGCGCCGGCCCGGTACGCGCCGATTACCAGAGTGGCAGGCTGTAGCTGAGGATCAGGCGGTTTTCGTCGAGATCGTTGCCGAAGTTGGAACGCACGGTCGCGTTACGCCATTTCAGGCCGAGGTTCTTCAACGGACCGCTCTGCACCACGTAGGCCAGGTCCATGTCGCGTTCCCATTCCTTGCCGCCGTTGCTGCCGCCGACCTCGACGTGGTCGCCGGACATATAACGGGTCATAAAGGTCAGGCCGGGGATGCCCATGGCGGCGAAGTTGTAGTCGTAGCGAGCCTGCCAGGAGCGTTCGTCGATGTTGGCGAAGTCGTTGATCTGCACGAAGTTGACCAGGTACGGATCGCTGTTGGCGATATACGGGAAGGGGTCGTCGCCGCTCATGCGCTGGTAGCCGGCACCGAACGCGTGGCCACCGAGGGTGTAGGTGAACATGGCGCCGAAGGCTTTGTTGTCGATATCGCGGAAGTTGCCGTCTTCGCGGCTTTTGGCGTAACGCAGGTCGGTCTTGAACGACTGACCTTCGCCCAGCGGCAGCACATGCAGCAGGGTGCCGTAGTACTGCTGGTAGATGTCTTCCAGCTCGCCGTAGTGCAGGCCCAGGCTCAGTTCGGGGGTCAGTTTGTAATCGCCGCCGGCGAAGGTGAACGAGTCGCTGTCGCCGCCGATGCGGTTGGCGCTCATCTCGGTGTAGTCGGTGGAGGCGTTGGCCCTGACCCGGTCGATCTTGCCGCCTTGCAGGGTCAGCTTGTCGATCTCCTGCACATTCAGCAGGGCGCCGCGAAACGAGCCCGGCAACAGGCGTGAGTCGTTGGAGGAGACGATAGGGCTGCGGAACGCCAGGGAGCCGATGCGTAAGGTGCTGTTGGAGGCCTTGAACTTGGCGGTGACATCGAGCTTGGCGTATTCGCCCTGCGAACCGCCGGAGCGGTCCGCCGGCAGCAAACCGCTGCCCGCGGTGCCCTCGCCTGAATCGAGTTGGAAGCCGGCCATGCCCAACGCATCGATGCCGACGCCGACCGTGCCTTCGGTGTAGCCTGACTCCATGCGCAGCAAAAAGCCTTGCGCCCATTCTTCAGCCTTGTCGCGCGCATTATCCTGGCGGAAATCGCGATTGAAGTAGAAATTGCGCAGCTCGAGGCTGCCTTTGCTGTCGCTGATGAAGTCGGCACTGGCCACGCCGGGCACGCTGCTGATGGCGAGCAAAGCTGCCATGCGGTGGATCTGGTTCATGAGAAATCTCTCCTGTGAGGTAAGCGCGCACAGCGGTGGTTACCGTCTGCTTGGCAGGCGCGATTTGCGGTCTGTTGTTATCAAGTTTTTGTTATCGGGCTTGAGTTGCCGCAGGGAGATTCTTGGTAGCAGTGCGAGACAGCGTCCAACGAAAAAAAGCAGAGGCCGGCGATAAGAAAATCCGATGCGCCCAGTGCAAGACTTTGCCGAGCGCTGGCATGTAACCTGCTTCTTCGCTGCTAGCAAAACGCCGTTATCCGTTTACCGCACGAGGGCCGAACAGCCATGAACCTGAGATTTCTCGAGACCTTCGTCTGGGTCGCACGGCTGAAGAGTTTTCGCCTCACGGCAGAAAAGCTGTTCAGCACCCAGGCCTCGATTTCCAGCCGCATCGCCGCGCTGGAAGACGAGCTGGGGGTCCGCCTGTTCCTGCGTGATTCGAAAGGGGTTTCGCTGACCCCGGAAGGGCGCAAGGTGCTCGAATACGCCGAACGCATGCTCGACACCATGCAGGCGTTGAAGCAGTCGATCAGCGAGACCGGCAATATCCAGGGGCGCGTCCGTTTAGGCGTGATGGACACGGTGATCCATACGCTGCTGAGTCCTTTCGTAACAAAGATCATGGAGGTCTATCCGGCGGTGGAGATCGAGCTCACCGCCGACACCGCGCGCAACCTGTGCGAGCAATTGCAGAAGGGTTATCTGGATATCGTTTTCCAGACCGATGTGGTGCGCGGCGATGAGGTGCGCAACCTGGAAATGGCGCGCTACCCGGTGCAGTGGATCGTCCTGACCGGCTCGATCTACGACCGTTGCTACGCCTCGATGGATGAATTGGCCAAGGAACGGATCATCACGTTCTCCAAGCACTCGCGCCCGCACCAGGACATTCTCAATCTGCTGCATGCCGGCAACGTCGCCGCGCCGCGGATCAGTTGCGTGAACTCGGTGGCGGCGATGAAGCGCCTGATCCGCGATGGTTTCGGTATAGGCGCGTTGCCCGCGGTCCTGGTTCACGAGGAACTCAAGCAGGGCATGGTCACCATCCTCGAGGACGTGCCGCAGCCGCCGCCCCTGGAGATGGTGGTGACCTGGCGCACCGGCGTCGGCCTGGAACTGAGCGAAGACATAGTCGCCCTGGCCGGTGAGGTATTGCAGGACTACGCCAGGCAAATGGGCGAAAGCATGATCACTCTGCTGCCATTCGCCAGCGATCAGGAAATGCCCTGA